>CAKTKT010000103.1 GCA_934572325.1 uncultured Oscillospiraceae bacterium | reverse complement strand
CCTTTGGCGTACATGGACAGGATCTTTTCCTCAATATCCTGACTTATGCTGGTCTGGTTCTTTTTCAGGAGCTGCGGCTCAAATTCGCTCCTGCGATCCCTCGGCACTGACACCTAGACGTCGCCGAAGCTGGTGCGCAGTGTCTTGCCGCTGTGCCCGTTGCGGCTGTTGTCCGTGCCCTTGTTCTTGTAATCGTACTTGCTGTAGCCCAGCTCATCATCCAGCTCCGCATCAAGTCCGTTCTCCATAAACTCGGCAATCGTCTCCTTGAACAGGCTCTGGATGTCCTCCATGCTGCCGATGTTTGACATTTGCAGCAGTTCGCGGATTTTTGCTCTGAGTTCTTTTTCTTCCGGGGTGCGATTCTTTCTTGACATATGTGATTCCTCCGTTGTAGTGCTTCTATTCTACACTACATCGGAGGTTTACACAATCTTTGGGATGGTCTCTTGACATGCCCACCGACTGCTGTTATTTTGTAGACAAGGCGGCAGCCGCTGTCGCCGCTCCCGCCTTAAATAATTTTCGCTCTGTTTTGCACTGCATTTTATGTTTACACATAATTTCGGATAGACCCCACGAATGAAAAAATATGCAGTACACAGGTGAAAAAGAACACGCCTGTATACTGCTCTTACTCGCTTTTCTCTGTTTTGCTTTGCTGAAAAAATATTTATCCCAATCTCAGCTTGATTTTTGGGGCTTTTCGACAGACTGAAAGGCTCGCCATTTAGCGAGCCTGTTTTTCCCCGTTCATGCCGTGGGGCACTTGAGCACTACCGTCACCGGCGCGTCGTCCACCGGCAGGGTCAGCACATTCGTGTCGAGCCGCCGCACGTTATCCGAGAGCGCGATAAAGTCCTCCACGCCCGCAAGCACGTCGAACCCGAAGCCCGCGCCGCGGTAGTGCATGGGTATGACGGCGCGCGGGCGTATCGCGCGGACGATGCGCATAGCCGTGCGCGCGTCAACGGTGTAGTACCCGCCGACGGGTATCATCAGCGCATCCGCACCCGCAAGCGCGGCGCACTGCTCCGCGCTGAGCATATGCCCTATATCTCCCATGTGCACGAGGCGCAGTCCGTCCGCTGTGACGGTGCTGACGGTGTTGCGCCCGCGCTTCGCGCCCTGCGCCTCATCATGGAACGTCTCCATGCGCTCCACCGTGAAATCCGGCTTGCGCCCGGTGAGCGCGACGCCGGCGGCATAGCCGTGGTCGCCGTGCGCGTGGCTGCATATCACCGCGTCCGCGCTCAGCCCCTCCGGCAGCGCCAGCCCCGGAACATATCCCGGCTCATACGGGTCGAACACAACGCTCCCCTGCGCGCCCTCCAGCTTGAAGCAGGAGTGCCCGTACCATGTAAGTGTCATTTTCCGTCCAACCTCCTTTGTCGTTTTGACCATTATACATTATAATATATCCCTGCCGCCGCGGCAAGCACATCCTCCCTGCACGGTTTACATATTTTGTAGGTTTGTCAAACATATTGTACAGTGACCTCAGCGGGAGACAGCCAGCGGAGGGGTCTCATGGGCAAGTTGTTAGAGCGGCGGTTGTGGACAGCGAGCTGCTTT
>CAKTKT010000102.1 GCA_934572325.1 uncultured Oscillospiraceae bacterium | reverse complement strand
AACTCAACTATAACTCATGAGACCATATCCTTCATATCTTTTTATTCACTTGTCCAATATGTATTGTAGTCCTACACGCCGGTTTTTTTGCCGGTATTTACGGCGCTTGATTTATATGCGGCAATGACATATAATAATATCGCGGACGGGAACATATCCCGCGCGCCCCGCGTCTTACTGTACGCTTGTTCATATCGACCATATGGAGGATAGAAATGAAAAAGATAACCGCGATGATCCTTGCGCTGGCACTGGCGCTTGCGCTGTGCGGGTGCGGCAGTCTGGACAATCTCAAAAATGTTGAGCTGCCGCCTCTGCCCGATGCCGACGCGAAGCCGACCGAAACGCCGCCGGAGGCGACAGCCGTGATTGATACCTCCGCCAGCATGCCGGAGTCCGCGCTGCCGCAGCACGTCATCGTCAGCGTGGAGAAGCACTCCGAGGAGCATTACGACCCGCAGAACGGCGACACGCTCATCCTCTCGTTTTCCTACGAGACCCCGCGCGTCTACATCGAGGGATGTCAGGAGGCGAGCAATGCGGTCAATGAATACATTGCGACCGTCGATGAGACCTATTATACCGGCAATGACTACGGCGTCGGCGGCGAGAGCGATGAGGGCGGGATGCCCGGCGGCGTGAACGGTATGCTCGAGGCGGCGACGGATAATTACAGCTATGCTGTGGAAAACGGGCTGACGGATATGGCGCTTGAGTTCACCTCCGCCCGCACGGCGCGTGTCGAGCGCATCGACAGCCGCGCGCTCAGCATGGTGTATACGACCTATATCTATACCGGCGGCGTGCACGGCAGCTATTTTGATACGGGCTATACCTTTGACGCCGAGAGCGGCGAGTACGTCACGCTCGAAAAGCTCTCCGGCAGCTTTGAGGAGCTCAAGAAGTTCCTTGCCGACTATATGATAGGGCTTTATACCGCCGACAAGGACGGGTACTATTCCGAGCGCGTTTTTGCGAACATGATCCCCGACGGCGACGTCAACGCCGCCATCGCCGCGCTCGTGCGCGACGGCTCGTGGTACTTCGGCGATCAGGGCATGGTCATTTATTCGTCCGTGTATGAGCTTGGACCCTATGCCGCGGGCATCGTCGTTTTCACCATCCCGTACAGCGAGCTTGCCGGACATATCGACGACAGGTGGCTTCCCGCGGAGCGCACCGCCGAGAGCGGCAGTCTCACGCTGAAGGCGCAGAGCGACGTCGCCGACGGGTCTGTTGAAATCATCGACAAGGTGACGGTAGATGCCGAGGGCGAGGCGCTCTGCCTTGAGGCGGAGGGCACGGTCTATGACGTGCGTCTCGCCTCCGTGGAATATTCCAACCGATTTTATGAGACGGCGTTCCTCTGGGCGTGCAGCTATATGAGCGACTGCGTGCTGCAGCTTGACGCTGTAATCCCCGACGGCATGCCCAAGCTCATGGTGAGCTTCAGCGACGCCTCCGGCAGCGAAACACGTCTGCTGCTCACGCAGAGCGGCGAGGACGGCTCGTATATCCTCGTCAACGACAGCGATATTGAAGCGGTGGGCTGAAAAAAACGCAAAAATGCGGGAAAATGTAGGTTTGTCAAACATATTGTACAGTGATCTCAGCGGGAGACAGCCAGCGGAGGGGTCTCATGGGTAAGT
>CAKTKT010000101.1 GCA_934572325.1 uncultured Oscillospiraceae bacterium | reverse complement strand
CAACTCAACTATAACCCATGAGACCATATCCTTCATATCTTTTTTTCACTTGTCCAATATGTATTGTAGTCCTACATGTCAAGAGCGAGAATTTCACGATTATCCTTGACCTTGCGCCCCACAAACTGTATAATACATATGTTTAGGGTAAAACAATCCTGTATGTAATCGGAGGTGACCGATATAAATAAGCAGAAATTTCTGGCGGAGCTCGGCAAGCTGCTGACGTTCATGTACGATGAGGACAGGCAGGACGCGCTCGCCATGTACGCGAGGATGTTCGACGCCGCGCCCGATGAACAGGCGCTTGTGCAGTTTTTCGTGTCTCCGACGCGGCAGGCGGTCGTCATCGCGCGCGCCTACAACGCGCGCGAGCGCAAGCTGCAGGTGGACACCGCCACGCGCGGCGGGCTCTACGACGAGGACGAGGGCGCGGCGGACTATGTCCGCGCGATAAGCGCGCTCGAGGACGAGGCGCTTGGCAGGAAGATAATACTGCCGGAGGTGCCGGAGAATCAGTTCACGCTCTTTGCCGACGGGATCCACCCAGTCGAGCCGGAGACGGCGCGCGAAGAGACGGAGGCGGCAGAGGTCGAAACGCCCGCGCCCATGCCCGCCGACGAGGCTGCCCCAGCCCCCGCGGTCGAGGACGCGGAGGAGGAAGAAGAGCCGGAAGAGACCGAGACCGAGACCGAGACCGTGGAGACCGAGAGCGTGGAGCTTGAGGGCGAGGTCGATGACGTGGATGCGTTTTTGTCGGACTTCTCCATCGCCGGTGATGAGCTGGGCGACAGCTCCGGCGGCAGCGAGCAGGAGACGCAGACGGCGGAGGACGCGCCCGTGCGCGTCGTGCCCGACGCGAGCGGGAAAGAGCCGGAGTTCGTGTTCGACGCGGGGGAGGAGACCGTTCCGCGCCAGCCCCCGCCGCGCCCGAAAAAGCAGAGCGCCCGGACGGGCAGCTCCGCCCCCGCCGTGGAGCTGACGGAGCGCAGGGCGATCGTGCCGCTGCTGATACTGTATATTCTCATCGCCATCCCCGTGGTGGCGCTGTGCGTGCTGGTGCTGCTGGTGCCGACGTTTCTCTTTCTGGCAATGTCCGTGTGCGCGGTCGTACTGGGGTGCATGGCGCTCTCCTCCGCGTTCGGCGCGTTCACGATATTCGCGGACGTGATGGTGGTGCTGGGCGCGGCGCTGGCGGTGCTGGCGCTGGGGCTGCTGTTTTTGTGGCTATTCGTGTGGTTCGTGGGCGGCGCTATCGCCGGACTTATCAACGAGATCATCAAGCTCGGCGGCAGATGGTGCTTTAAGGAGGTGAGCGCGGCATGAAGAGAGGCTGGTACATCGTGCTTATTGTCGTGCTCGTGGCGCTGCTGCTGGGCGCGGTATGCATGGGCGTGGGGTTCATAACCGGCGCGGACACCGCGCGGATATACTCCGTGCTGGACGACAAGTACAGCATAACGCTCTACCACGACTACATCACGCAGGAGCTTATCCCCGCGCTTGAAGCCGCAGGCGTGGTCTGACGGAACGATATGCATATATTACTCCGCATCTTCGGGTGCGGAGTTTTTTTATTGATTTGATAGACGGAAATCTTTTTATAAGCCCGCGCAAGTGTTTATAAAACCTTGCGAAAATGGCTTAAAATCAAGGTTTTCCGCGTATCGTCATTTAT
>CAKTKT010000100.1 GCA_934572325.1 uncultured Oscillospiraceae bacterium | reverse complement strand
TCCTTTTGGCATAGAAAAACACCCCCACTTGTTAGATAGTATATCATACTGTCTAACAAATGGGGTGCTGTTCAGCACGACCCTTACAGGCTTTTATTATCATATATAGCTCACGGATATGCGGCAGACCTGAAATTCATCCAGGTGCGACAGCGAGTAGTTGAAGCTGCCGCGCGTCAGCCCGCTCCAGCGCCCCATAACGGCGTTGATTTGGTCGATAAACTGCGCATAGTCGTCCCAGCTTTCAAACTGGAGGTAGGCGGCATCGTCGCCGCCGGAGGGTGCGTCGAGCTGGTCAAAGAGGATCTGCGTATAGTCCGCGCCCGCAGGGATATATGAGCCGCGGAGCGCGTGATAGCTCATGTTCATGCTCTCGCTGCCGGGGACGATGAGAAATCCCGCGAACGACACGTTCTCGGTGTACTTCGAGCGTATCCACCTGCGCGAGACGTTGAACGCGCCGTAGTAGTTATAATCACGGTCGGTGGAGTTGACGTCGTTTGTCACGTCGAGGTCATAGTACGTGCCGTCGATGCGCACGATGTTCCAGGCGTGTCCGATGGGGTTTCCGGGCTGGTTGCCCGCCATGACCATGCACGGTATGCCCATCTCCTCGCATATCCACTTCATCGCAAGGCTGATCCCGTCGCACTTTGCCTCGCCCTCGCCGAGCGCGCCGTAGGCGTTGGCGGCGTTGGCGGAGTCGTAGGAATAAAAGCAGTTGGAGGCGATGTAGTTGTAGGCGGCAAGCTCGCGCTCATAGTCGCTCAGCCCCGCCGTGCGCTGCGCGAGCGTTTTGGCAATGCCGTCGCACACGCTGTACTCGGCGGCGTACTGCTCCTGCGAGAGCGTGATGGGCAGCCGCGCGGAGACGACGTTGCCGTCAGAGCCGGAGTAATACGTGATCTCCTCCGACGCGGAGAATTGCAGCAGCTCCGGACACTCGTAGGACAAGAGCAGCGTGAGGTTTGAAAGCTCGTCGCGCGTGAGCGGCTGGGGGAAGGAGCAGCCGGAGTCGAACGCGCTCACGGAGCGGTAGAGCGCGCAGAAATTCTCCAAAAGCCGGTCGTCAAGCTGCAAAAGATACTCCCTCAGCTCAAAATGCGGGATGAGCGCGCGCGCCTGCTGCTGCACGGCGGAGAGCGGCTCCGGCGTGGGCTCGGGCGTCGTCGTGGGGGCAAGGGCGGCGCTCTGCTGCACAGGCTCGGGCGACGCCGTTACGGCGGAAGCGCGCCCCGCGTCGCGCGCGAAGGAGACGAGGATGACGACGAGCGCCGCCGCCGCGACGAACAGCAGCGCCGCCGCCGCGCCATAGCCGCGGCGCGGCTTTTCCACGGTCACGTCAATGCGCAGGGGGCGCACCTCGATATCGCCGTAATTGACGAAAAACGGCGCATCGACATACAGCACCGCTCCGGACTTCAGCCCCTCGGGCAGCTCAACCAGCAGCGACTCGGGCGCGCCGGGATAGCGCAGCGTGCGAAAGCATCCGGAGCGCGCCTCTGCGGCGCTGACCGTGACGGAGACGGAGGTATATTCAGCTTCGGTATATGTATTGCTCATAAGCTAAGGCGACTTTCAAAAGGATAGGGTAAAGCGCAGAATGATATTATAGCATAAAAAAAGCACGGTGCATAGAATGTTTTTTTGTCAGGCGAGGGTATATATGTAGGACTACAATACATATTGGACAAGTGAATAAAAAGATATGAAGGATATGGTCTCATGGGTTATAGTTGAGT
>CAKTKT010000099.1 GCA_934572325.1 uncultured Oscillospiraceae bacterium | reverse complement strand
GCGGGCGCTACCGACAGCATCACGCTGACGGGCGGCTGCGCGAAGAACGACGGCTTGAAGGAAGCCATCGAGCACGTTCTCAAGCTCAAGGTCATCAACCTCAAGACCGACCCCCAGCTCATGGGCGCTCTCGGCGCGGCGGAGTACGCACGTCAGAAGGGCATGAGCAAGAAGTAAGCTTTTGTGGAGCAGCGCTGCGCGATACACCTGCGGCATCCGGCGGCGCAGCCCCTTGATCTACGCTATTATTTACGGAGCGCGGTATCATGCCGCGCTCCGTTTTTATACTTTGTTTACTTTATTTTTGCGCGGGAATAGGGTATAATCAGCTTATACAGAACAGCAAGGAGGATAATGCAATGAAGCAGTATTTTGAGATAGTAGACGTCATGGCGCGCGAGATACTCGACTCCCGCGGCAACCCCACGGTGGAGGTCGAGGTCACGCTCGACGACGGAACGGTCGGTCGTGCCGCCGTGCCCTCCGGCGCGTCCACGGGTATGTACGAGGCGTGCGAGAAGCGCGACGGCGACAAGAGCCGCTACGGCGGCAAGGGCGTGCTGACCGCGGTGGAAAACGTCAACGGCGAGATCGCCGAGGCGATGGTCGGGCTCAACGCGCTTGATCAGGTGTCGCTGGACAAAATGCTCATTGAGATAGACGGCACGCCCAACAAGACCCGCCTCGGCGCGAACGCCATTCTCGGCGCGTCGCTCGCGTGCGCGAAAGCGGCAGCGGAGGCGACCGGCATGAGCCTTTACAACTACATCGGCGGCGCAAACGCCAAGGCGCTGCCCGTGCCGATGATGAACGTGCTCAACGGCGGGCAGCACGCGCCTGGCTCGAACGTTGACATTCAGGAGTTCATGATAATGCCAGTGGGCGCGCAGAGCTTCGGCGAGGCGCTGCGGATGTGCGCGGAGGTGTTCCACGCGCTCAAGAAGGTCGTGCCCGCGTCCGGCGTGGGCGACGAGGGCGGCTACGCCCCGAATCTCGACAGCGATGAGGACGCGCTGCGCGCGCTCGTCGCGGCGATAGAGGCGGCGGGCTACAGACCCGGCGACGATTTTCGCATCGCCATTGACGGCGCGGTGTCCGACTGGTACAGCGACGAGGACAAGTGCTACCACCTGCCCAAGCGCGGCACGGTCATGACGAGCGCAGAGCTGGTGGATATGTGGGAGAGCTTCGTGGACAAATACCCCATCGTCTCCATTGAGGACGGCATGGGCGAGAACGACTGGGAGGGCTGGCAGCTCATGACGCGCCGCCTCGGTCACCGCATCCAGATCGTCGGGGACGATCTCTTCGTCACGAATGTGGAGCGCATAAGAAAGGGCATAGCGCTCGGCGCGGCAAATTCCGTGCTCATAAAGCTCAACCAGATAGGCACGCTCACCGAAACGCTCGACGCCATTCAGGCGGCGCACCGCGCGGGCTGGACGGCGGTCGTGTCCCACCGCTCCGGCGAGACCGAGGACACCACCATCGCCGACATCTCTGTCGCCGTCAACGCCGGACAGATAAAGACCGGCGCGCCGTCCCGCACGGACCGCGTGGCAAAGTACAACCAGCTCCTGCGCATAGAGGATGAGCTTTTCGACGCGGCGCAGTACCCCGGCACGGACGCCTTCTTCTCGATAAGGTAAATGAATTTCGGCACGGGTATTCAAAAAATCTTTGAATACCCGTCAGCCTGTCAAAAAACTATGCACTGAAGCCAGATAACATAGCAGCGGGGAGCTTGAGGGGGGCGAGACCCGCCTTCAAATTGAATAAACCGCCGCCGAAAGCCTTGCAAAACAAGGCTTTCGGCACAGCCTGTCAAAGAAGTCTCGCTATTGAGCGGGTTTTCTGGTATAATGGGAAAAAAGAGGACAGGCGGGGAGAAGTGAACAGCACCCCATTTGTTAGACAGTATGATATACTATCTAACAAGTGGGGGTGTTTTTCTATGCCAAAAGGAGTA
>CAKTKT010000098.1 GCA_934572325.1 uncultured Oscillospiraceae bacterium | reverse complement strand
AAGCAGCTCGCTGTCCACAACCGCCGCTCCAACAACTTACCCATGAGACCCCTCCGCTGGCTGTCTCCCGCTGAGATCACTGTACAATATGTTTGACAAACCTACAAATCGTGAAATTCTCGCTCTTGACAAAGCAAAATGGGGAATATAGAATATTATAACGTGCCCGCAGGCACGAAATACGGCGGAGCAAGGGCTCTGGCGAAGGATTGGAGAAAAAATTATGGCAAAAGAGAAGAAGGTCGAGCAGATAACCGATATGGAGGTCGATTTCGCCCAGTGGTTCACGGACGTGTGCATCAAGGCGGAGCTTGTCGATTACTCCAACGTCAAGGGGCTTTTCATCATGCGCCCCTACGGCTACGCCATCTGGGAGAACATCCAGCATATCCTCGACGGCATGTTCAAGCGTGACGGGCACGAGAACGTCTCCATGCCCCTGCTCATCCCCGAAAGTCTGCTGCAAAAGGAGAAGGACCACGTGGAGGGCTTCGCGCCGGAGTGCGCATGGGTCACTGTCGGCGGCAGTGAGGAGCTGCCGGAGCGGCTGTGCATCCGCCCCACGTCCGAAACGCTCTTCTGCGACCATTGGAGTCACGTTGTCCATTCGTGGCGCGACCTGCCCATGAAATATAACCAGTGGTGCTCCGTTCTCCGCTGGGAAAAGACGACCCGCCCGTTCCTGCGCGGCAGGGAGTTTTTGTGGCAGGAGGGGCACACGCTCCACGCCACGGAGGAGGAGGCCCGCGAGGAGACGCTCCACCAGCTTGAGGTGTACGCCGACCTCTGCGAGAATTACCTCGCCATGCCCGTCATACGCGGCAACAAGACCGAGAAGGAGAAGTTCGCGGGCGCGGTGAACACGTATACAATAGAGTGCATGATGCACGACAGAAAGGCGCTCCAGTCCGGCACGAGCCATTACTTCGGTCAGGGCTTTGCCGAGCAGTTTAACATCACCTTCACGGATAAGGACAATCAGCAAAAGCACCCGTACCAGACCTCGTGGGGGCTCTCCACGCGCATCATCGGCGGCATTATAATGACCCACGGCGACAACAACGGTCTCGTGCTGCCGCCGCGCATCGCGCCCGTGCAGGTGGTTGTCGTTCCCGTCGCGCAGCATAAGGAGGGCGTCATCGAAAAGGCGAGCGCGCTCTACGAGCGGCTCAAGGCTGCCGGCATCCGTGCGAGGATAGACGTCAGCGACAACAGCCTCGGCTGGAAGTGCGCGCAGTACGAGATGAAGGGCGTGCCCCTGCGCGTTGAGATCGGACCGCGCGATATTGAAAATAACGTCTGCATGGCTGTCCGCCGCGATAACGGCGAGAAGGTCAGCGTCGCGCTCGACGAGCTGACCGCGCGTATTCCGGCGCTTCTGGACGCGGTGCAGGACGGGCTGTACGCCAAGGCGAAGAGAAATCTTGACGAGCACAGCTACCCCGCGTACTCGCTCGACGAGGCGCGCAGGCTCCAGCAGGAAAAGGGCGGCTTTATCAAG
This sequence comes from uncultured Oscillospiraceae bacterium, assembly GCA_934572325.1. Lineage (GTDB taxonomy): Bacteria > Bacillota > Clostridia > Oscillospirales > Oscillospiraceae > Limivicinus. The sequence continues at coordinate 655 of CAKTKT010000098.1, read as the reverse complement.
ACCATGTGGTGCGGCGATTTACAGTGTGAGCTGGACATGAAGGAGAAAGCCGGTATGTCCTCGCGCTGCATCCCCTTTGAGCAGGAGCAGCTCGGCGAGGTGTGCGCCTGCTGCGGCAAGCCCGCCAAGTGTATGATCTACTGGGGCGTAGCGTACTGATTAGAAAGCCTTTTCCCGCAAAGGGCGGGCAATGTTATCAACCGAATTTCAGGTATTTAATGCAGGACAGAAAAATCACAGCTTGTTGTATAACGTGTAAGAAAAATATGAATTTCTAATTTAGTTTATTATTAAATCGGATTTTGCCGGAAGCAAGCGACAACTAATATACTATTGTCTTTAAAGGTGAAGAACTATCTAAGCCTCGCCCCATGCGATGCAATAGACAAGGGAAGAATCCCTCTGAAATCGTCGATTTCAGAGGGATTTTGGTCCGAGTGGAGGGACTTGAACCCCCGACCTGATGGTCCCAAACCACCCGCGCTGCCAACTGCGCTACACCCGGATAAATAAGCCCAATTATTATACACCAAACTCCGCGCTGCTGCAAGAGAAAAAACTCAACGCACGTTCTATTTCTGTGTAGGACTACAATACATATTGGACAAGTGAATAAAAAGATATGAAGGATATGGTCTCATGGGTTATAGTTGAG
>CAKTKT010000097.1 GCA_934572325.1 uncultured Oscillospiraceae bacterium | reverse complement strand
TGGTAACACACCGGACTTTGACTCCGATATAGTGGGTTCGAGTCCCGCCATCCCAGCCACGCGCCCCAGTAGCTCAGTAGGCAGAGCACCTGCCTTTTAAGCAGGGTGTCCGGGGTTCGAATCCCCGCTGGAGCACCATCCCCCGTGATCGAATGATCACGGGGGATAATTTTTTGTTATCTGTTTTTATTCTCTCATTCGCCCTTGGGCTTGCCGCGGTAATACTTGCGGCGGCGGTTTCCGCCGCGCGCGCCGCCCTTATTCTGCGCGTCCGCCGCGCCCTTATTTGCGCTCTGCGCGGCGGGCTTGTCGGAGGCGCTCTTCGCCTCGACCTTGACGGGCTTGACCGTCGCCCTGCCTGCACCCTGCTCGCGTCCGGCGCGGCTCGGCGCGCCCTTTCCGGCGCGCTCCGCGCGTTCGCGCTTCCCGCCGCCCTGCGGGCTCGTCTCTGTTCTCGCGCGCCCCTCGCCGTCGCGTCCTCTGCCGCGCCGCCCCTTGCGTCCTCTGCCGCCGCGGCGCTCCAATGCGCTGTCGCCGCCCGCGGGCACGCTCTGCGCAGGCTCGGGGATGACGAGCGTGGGCATCGCCCACTCGTCCTCGGCGGCGAAATCGTCCTCGTCCTCCTCCGGCACATAGTGCAGCACGGAGGGCGGGGTCTCGCCGTCCTTGGGTCTGCCGCCCGGAACGGCGCACAGCTCGTTGGACTTATACGTGCGCAGCGTATCGTCGCCGTCGGCGTCGAGCTTGACCTTCACGCTCTGGCGCAGAAGATTGACCTGCACCGCCGTGCCGTAGCCGTCCTTCGTCTCGACGAACGCGCCCTGCTTGGGCACGTGCTTTATAAGATCCTCATACGCCTCCTGCTCATAGCGCAGACAGCACATAAGCCTGCCGCAGCTACCGGAGATCTTCGTGGGGTTGAGCGAGAGCGACTGCACCTTTGCCATCTTCGTCGATACCGGCTGAAAGTCCTCGAGAAACTGGCTGCAGCAGTACGGACGCCCGCAGATGCCAAGCCCGCCGACCATCTTCGCCTCGTCGCGCACGCCTATCTGACGCAGCTCGATGCGATTGCGGAATATCCCCGCGAGATCCTTCACAAGCTCGCGGAAGTCCACGCGCCCGTCGGACGTGAAGAAGAACATCGTCTTGTTCCCCTCAAAATTGCACTCCACCTTCACCAGCTTCATGTCCAGCCCGTGCTCGGTGATCTTCTGCTGGCATATCTCGAACGCCTCGCGCTCGCGCCTGCGGTTAAGCTCCTCAATGCGCAGATCGTCCGCCGTTGCGACGCGCACGACGGGGCGCAGCGGCTGCACGACGGCGTTGTCGCCCGCCTCGTGGTTCCCGCGGCAGCACTCGGCGATCTCCAGCCCCTTTGAGGTCTCGACGATAACCTTGTCCCCGGTCTTTATTTTCAGCGCGCCGGGGTCGAAATAATAGCATTTGCCGCGCTTTTTGAATTTTATAGTGACTACTTCTATCAATTATCTGTCCTTCCTATCGGCGCTGCCGCACGGCAGCGAGTCCACCGCGAGCAGCCCGAAAATATGTTTTACGCCTGTGTTGACCTTCAGATACGCCTCACACCGCCGCAAAAGCGCATACAGCCGCATAAGCTGCCCGCGCCCTAGCCCGAGATCGTCCCGACGGGCGCAGAGCATATCTCCGGCAAGCTCGATTGCGCTGTCGATGAAATCCGACGCGGCACGGACGTCCAGCCCCTCGTTTGCAAAGCAGAACGCGCAGAGCCTCGACGCCGAGCCCGACGCCGCCGCCCTGAAGTACTCCGGCGCGAGCGCGGCGCTCTCGCCGCTCTCTCCGCCCGCCGCCGTGCCGACATTGCGCTGCACACAGCGCGAGCGCACCGTGGGCAGAAGAAGCTGGGCGTTCTCGGCGCAAAGGATGAACATCACGCCCGCGGGCGGCTCCTCAAGGAGCTTGAGCGCGGCGTTCTGCGCCTGTACGTTCATGAGATCCGCATCCTCGATGATGTACGCCTTGCACGCGGCTTCATTCGGCAGCACGACGCTGTCCGCCGCCATCTCGCGCACCTGATCGACGGTCATCTCCTTCTTCACGCGCCCCTTGTCGTCCGTCAGGCGGCGCACGGAGATAACGTCGGGGTGTATGCCCTCGAACGCCTTGCGGCAGTCGCGGCACGTTCCGCAGGGGCGCGCGCCGGTCGAGGAGCACACGGCAGCCGCGGCAAGGCGGCGCGCGGCGGACACAGCCTCGCTGCGCTGCGGCGCGGCGAGGATATATGCGTGTGAAAGACGCGGCGCGTCCGCAAAATGAAGCTCAGCCATTTCAGCCCTCCGCAACGTTCGTATCTTATAACCTATATATTTTACATTTTTGCGCGCGCATAGTCAACCATAATAATTTGAACTTCACGGCGGCAATTGTAGGACTACAATACATATTGGACAAGTGAATAAAAAGATATGAAGGATATGGTCTCATGGGTTATAGTTGA
>CAKTKT010000096.1 GCA_934572325.1 uncultured Oscillospiraceae bacterium | reverse complement strand
ATTTTGATATAGTCTGAGCAGTCGATTATCGCTTGCTGAACTGCGGAGCGCGACGAGCTGCTTTGAGACCGTATTTTTTGCGCTCCTTCATTCTCGGGTCGCGGGTAAGGAACCCTGCGGACTTGAGCGCGGCGCGGTAGCTCTCATCGACGACGAGCAGCGCGCGGGCAATGCCGTGGCGGATAGCGCCGGCCTGACCGGAAACGCCGCCGCCGGTAACGGTGGCTTCAATATCGACCTTGCCGACAGTGCCGGTGGTGACGAGCGGCTGACGGACGATCAGCTTGAGGGTGTCAAGACCGAAATAATCGTCGATGTCACGACCGTTGACGGTGATGACGCCGCTGCCGTTGGGGATGAGGTGAACGCGGGCGACGGAGGACTTCCTGCGTCCGGTGCCGTACATATAGGGCTTCTTGCACTTATAGGTTGCCATATTCTCTTACCTCCTTCTTAGCGTTCCCAAACTTCGGGCTTCTGAGCCGCATGGTCATGCTCGGCGTCCGCGTATATTCTCAGGCGCTTGAGCTGCCACTCGGCGATGGTGTTCTTCTGGAGCATGCCGCGCACGGCGAGGCGCATCGCCAGCTCCGGCTTCTTCGCCATAAGGGTCTTGTACTGGGTCTCCTTCAGACCGCCGGGATAGCCGGAATGGGTGCGGTAATATTTCTGCTCGAGCTTCTTGCCGGTGAGAACAGCGTCCTTGGCGTTGATGATGATGACATAATCGCCGCAGTCAACGTGCGGGGTGTAGTCGGTCTTGAGCTTGCCGCGGAGCAGGTCTGCGGCGAGAGCAGCAGTCTTGCCCAGGGGCTTGCCGGCTGCATCAAGGATGTACCACTTACGGGTAACGGATTCCTTGGTTGCCATAGTAGTAGACATATCTGTGCCTCCATATAGAATAAATGTTTTGACATTTCATCTGCGCGCGATTACAATACCCGTATCAAACGCGCTTTATCTTTATACCACAAGCGTTTTCTCCTGTCAACACTTATTTTAATTCTGAATTTTAAATCTCGCAATTGCTCGTGAATACTCTCTAAATCTCGCAATTGCTCAAAACAATTTTTATTTTTTCGAGGGACAGAAATGGACGTTAAGCTGCTCAATGACTTTACCGGCACGGTGCGCCGCGCCGTGGACGATTACGCGATGATCTCCGAGGGGGATAAAATAGCCGTGGGCGTGTCCGGCGGGAAGGACAGTATGCTGCTGCTCGCCGTGCTGAAGCACCTGCAAGGCTTTTATCCGCAGCGCTTTGAGCTCGGCGCCATCACGATAGAGCTGGGCTTCGAGGGGATGGACTTCGCCCCGGTGGAGGCTTTCTGCCGCGAGGAGGGCATACCCTACACCTGCGTCAAGACCGACATAAAGGAGGTCGTGTTCGACGTGCGCAAGGAGGACAACCCCTGCTCTCTCTGCGCGAAAATGCGCCGCGGCGCGCTCAACGATACTCTGCGCTCGCTGGGGATGAACAAGCTCGCGCTGGGGCACCACTTTGACGACGCGGTGGAGACGTTCATGATGAGCCTGCTGTTCGAGGGGCGGCTGAGCTGCTTTCGTCCGGTGACGTACCTTGACCGCTCCGGCGTGACGCAGATACGCCCGCTCATCTACGCAGGGGAGCAGCGCATCGCCAAGCTCGCCGCGCAGCTTGAGCTGCCGATCGTGGAGAACCCGTGCCCGCAGGACAAGACGAGCAAGCGCCATGAGATAAAGCAGCTTCTGAAGACCATGGGCGCGGATTATCCGGATATGAAGTCCAAGGTGCTCGGCGCGATGCAGCGACTCCCTCTCGCCGGCTGGCAGCCCGCGGAAAGCTGGCACGACGTGAAGAACAAGAAATGAGCATAAAAATCGGGTCGCCGGACGGCGACCCGATAATTTTATATCGCTGTGCTATATGCGTCTGCGTCTCACGCCTCGCCGCGCTCGCGCAGCGCGTCCTTGCGGCTGAGGTCAATGCCCTTCGGTCCGACGTTCATGACCTTTACCCAGGTCATGTCGCCTATCTTCAGCACGTCCTCGACCTTCTCCGTGCGCTTGAATTCGAGATCCTTTATCTTCACGAGCCCGTCCTTGCCCGGGGCAAGCTCGACCCATGCGCCGAAGTCGGAGCGGATGTTGGACACCCTGCCGTAGTACAGCGCGCCGACCTCCGGCTCGAACACGATGTCCTCAATGGTCTTGCGCGCGGCGCGGCACGCCTCGATGTCGGAGCTGGCGATGAAGATGTTGCCGTCGTCGTTGATGTCGATCTTGCAGCCGGTGTCGGCGGTGATCTTCTGGATGACCTTGCCGCCGGAACCGATGACCTCGCGGATCTTGTCGGGGTTGATCTTCATCTGGATCATCTTGGGCGCGGACTTGGCAAGCTCGCGGCGCGGCTCGGCAATAGCCTTGAGCATGACCGCATCGAGGATCTGGAAGCGGGCTTCCTTGGTCATGGCGAATGCTTCCTTGACTATCTCGTGCTTGAGCCCGTCGTTCTTGAGATCCATCTGGATGGCGGTGATGCCCTGCTTCGTGCCGGCGACCTTGAAGTCCATCTCGCCGTGGAAGTCCTCAAC
>CAKTKT010000095.1 GCA_934572325.1 uncultured Oscillospiraceae bacterium | reverse complement strand
TCACACACAGCAAGCCCTTTCGGCTGCTTGAACAATTTTTACTTCGAAATATTGTCTAACTTTTTGGGGTCACTTCAGCTCCTCCGGTTGTTTTTTTTTTGCGGCTTTGTTATACTTATGCTGAAAAGAAATGTTTATGCGGAGGCGTCTGCGATGCTTTATGAGCTTTTGAAAAAAATAGCCGCCCTCGCGCTTTCGGCGCTGCTGGCGCTGGCGCTGTGCGCCTGCACTGGCGGCGGCGCTCCCGCCGGTGAAGCGCCCGCGGCAAGCGGCGCGGCGGACGGCGATGCGTCCGCGCCGGCGGAGGCTGCCGTTGAGGAGACGGAGTGGACGGTGCTGGGTCAGCGCGTTGACGCGATGACCCAGACGCTCGACCTGCGCGGCGTCACGCCGAGGGATGTGGACGCGGTGCTGGAGGTGCTGCCGAAGCTGACGGCGCTGAAAACCGCCACTCTCGGAACGGCGGCGGAGTGCGCGATCTCGTGGGATGACATTGCGCGCCTTGTTCGGGCGCGGCGGGACGTGGATTTTGATTATACCTTCGCGTTTTACGGCAAGCCCTTCACTCTGCTTGATTGGAAGGTGGACGTCAACCATGTCGCCGTCAGCGATGAGGGCGCGCTCGCGCGGCAGATCATCCCCTGCATGAAAAATCTGCGCTTTCTGGATATGGACTCGTGCGGCGTGTCGAACGAGAGTATGGCGGCGCTGCGCGACGAGTTTCCCGATGTGAAGGTCGTATGGCGGATCTGGTTCGGGGATTTTTACAGCGTGCGCACAAATACGCCGAAGATCCTCGCGTCGAAGCCGTCCGTCGGCGGGCTGCTGCATGACCGCGATGTTCAGGTGCTCAAATACTGCACGGACGTGCTGTATCTCGATCTCGGGCACAACGAGATAATCACGGACATTTCGTTCGTGTCGTATATGCCGAAGCTGCGCGTGGCGATCCTTGCGATGAACAGCATAAAGGACCTCACCCCGCTCGCAAGCTGCACGGAGCTGGAGTATCTTGAGATCCAGACGAACCAGAACATCACCGACCTCTCCCCGCTCGCCGCCTGCACAGAGCTGGAGCATCTTAACGTTGCCAATTGCCGCAATTTCAGCGACATCTCCGCCACCTACGGCATGACCAAGCTCAAGCGCTTCTGGCTGGGCTGCTCCGCGCCCGTGCCGGAGGAGCAGAAGGCGGAGTTCGTGCGGCTGCACCCGGAGTGTGAGTTCAACACCACCGTCTGGTCCGACCCCACGAGCGAGGGCTGGCGCATCGACCATGTTGACCCGTGGACGAATCAGACGTACTACAACGAGCGCTACGAGCTGCTGCTGGCGCAGTTTGGCTATCTTGAAAACGCATACTCGTTCATCTCGAACGATCCTCTCTACTACCCGCACGACTGATCACGTTTATAATTACAAAGGAGAATATACATATGCAGACGAACAAACGCCCCGAGAACATGGAACGTATCACCGCCGCGCCGCTGGCGGAGGTCTTTATCGCCGAGCAGCTTGCCGCTCTGCGCGGGCAGATAGGCGACAAAAAGGTGCTGCTGGCGCTCTCCGGCGGGGTCGATTCCTCGGTCGTGGCGGCGCTGCTGATAAAAGCCGTCGGCAAGCAGCTCACCTGCGTACACGTCAATCACGGGCTGCTGCGCAAGGGCGAGAGCGAGCAGGTCATCGAGGTCTTTCGCAACCGGATGGACGCGAATCTCATCTATGTCGATGCGTCCGAGCGTTTTCTCTCGGCGCTCGCCGGCGCGTACGATCCGGAGGAAAAGCGCAGGATCATCGGCAGGCTCTTCATCGACGTTTTCGCCGAGGAGGCGGCAAAGCTCGACGGGATAAGCTTTCTCGCCCAGGGCACGATATACCCCGACATCCTTGAATCGGACGGCGTGAAGTCGCACCACAACGTGGGCGGTCTGCCCCCCGAGCTTCAGTTTGAGCTGGTCGAGCCGGTGAAGCTCCTCTATAAGGACGAGGTGCGCGTTGTGGGCAAGGCGCTCGGTCTGCCCGACGGCATGGTCTACCGCCAGCCGTTCCCCGGACCGGGGCTGGGCGTGCGCTGCGTGGGCGCGATCACGCGCGACAGGCTGGAAGCCGTGCGCGAGTCGGACGCGATACTGCGCGAGGAGTTTGCAAAAAACGGTCTTGAGGGCAAGGTGTGGCAGTATTTCACCGTCGTGCCGGATTTCAGATCCACCGGCGTCACCGACGGCAGGCGCAGCTATGACTGGGCGGTCGTGATACGCGCGGTCAACACGATCGACGCCGTGACCGCCGAGGTCGCCCCGCTCGACTTCGCGCTCGTGCAGCATATCGTTTCGCGCATCACCCACGAGGTCAAGGGCGTCAACCGCGTCCTCTGGGACGTGACCCCCAAGCCGACCGCCACGATCGAGTGGGAATAAATATTTCTTGTTTTCTGAATCCTGAAAAGCGTTGGTAATACAGCGTTTTTCAGGATTTTTCTTTTTAAGCGGCTACAAATTGGCTACATTTACAGCGATTTTTGTAGCCAGAGGCTCACGGCATAATGCCGTCAAGCTGTCTGGCTACCTCCACCTGCTTGTTGGGGTA
>CAKTKT010000094.1 GCA_934572325.1 uncultured Oscillospiraceae bacterium | reverse complement strand
GAACTCCTTACCACACTCTTTGCAAACTAAGGTCTTGTCTTCGTACATCTTGAATCCTCTCTTTTGATAAATGTGCCGTTTGTAGGCTGTATATTGCGAACAGCTCTTCGCTGATGTCGCCATAAGGTGTTGCCCGATGCGGGATAAACAAAGCGCTCCACCAACACCGCGCGCGGCGCGGCGTCACATATGCTCATTGAAAGATAAAGCATTGACGTGCTTTGAAAAAGCCGCATAAAGATTCCATGCTCTCAGGGCAGAACCAAAGCCTCCGCGAAAGCGGGAAGACAGGGAAAAGCCAATAACCAAAAGAGGGTAATCGAGAGTTGCTTGCGTACAAGCGGAAACGGGTAAAAACGTATGCGGGTCAATTTGCAAATACAAATATAACCATAATAGCTATCAAGTTATATTATACAACAGACCGCCGTAAAGTCAACCATTTTTTTGTTCAATATCCGATTTTTTTTACAGATACCAGTGAATAATGCAAAAACGGCTGAAAGAGACGTCATATCTCCATCTGCTGCTGCCCCATATACTCTATCCCGAGGTGTTCATACGCCCGTCGCGTGACGCATCTGCCGCGCGGCGTGCGCGTGAGGAAGCCTTTTTGCAGCAGGTACGGCTCATACACGTCCTCTATCGTCGCCGAATCCTCGTTTATCGTCGCCGCGAGCGTGTCCAGTCCGACGGGCCCGCCGTTATAGAAGTCTATGATACTCCTGAGCATACGCCGATCGAGCGAGTCCAACCCCAGCCGATCGACCTCAAGCGCCAAAAGCGCCTTATCGGCGACGGGTTTTGTAATAACGCCGTCCGCCATGACCTGTGCATAGTCTCTCACGCGGCGCAGCAGCCTGTTTGCGATCCTCGGCGTGCCGCGCGAGCGTGAGGCAATCTCATACGCGCCGTCCGGCTCGATCGCAACGCCCAGAATGCCCGCCGAGCGCGTCACGATGCGCTTGAGCTCCTCCGGAGTGTACAGCTCCAGCCGGAGCGCCACGCCGAAGCGGTCGCGCAGAGGCGCGGTAAGCTGACCGGAGCGCGTCGTCGCGCCGATGAGCGTGAAGTGCGGCAGATCAAGGTGAAGCGAGTTCGCCGAGGGTCCCTTGCCGAGGATGATGTCGATGGCGTAATCCTCCATCGCGGGATAAAGTATCTCCTCATACGCGCGGTTTAGCCGGTGTATCTCATCGACAAAGAGTATATCCCCCTCGCTGAGATTCGTCAGCATCGCCACAAGATCGCCCGGCTTCTCTATCGCAGGACCGGAGGTGATGCGCATATTCACGCCCATCTCGTTTGCGATTATCGCCGCGAGCGTCGTTTTGCCCAAGCCCGGAGGACCGTGCAGCAGCACGTGATCCAGCGCCTCGCCGCGCATTTTCGCGGCGTTGATAAATATGCCGAGATTCTCCTTCGCCTTCTCCTGCCCGATATACTCCGCTATCGTGCGCGGGCGCAGCGAGCCCTCCGCGTTATCCTCCGGCAGGCTCGCGGCGGTGGTTATCATTTCGTCATTTACGTCTTCCGAAAAACTGATACTCATGCTTTACTCTCACTTCACCATGTGCTTGAGCACTGCCTTTATTATCTCCTCGGCTGTCATGCCGTTCACATCCAGCTTTTTCAGCACCGGCGCGACCTCCGCGCTGCTGTAGCCGAGCACCGAGAGCGCGGTCATCGCATCGCCGACATTCCCGTTTCCGCCGCCGACGACAGCGCCGCCCGCGGCAGCCGCGGGCTGATAGTCAAGCGTGCCGAGCTCCTTGCTCATCTTGTCCTTTAGCTCCAGTATAACGCGCTGGGCGATCCGCTTTCCGATGCCGGGAGCTGCGGTGAGCGCCTTCTCGTCGTTGTTCATTATCGCAAGCGCCAGCGTCTCGGGGCTGTTGCACGAAAGTATCGACAGCGCCGCCTTCGGTCCTATGCCGGATACGGACGTAAGCATGCCAAAGCAGCGCTTCTCGCTCTTTTCAATAAAGCCGTAGAGGTCAAAATTCGTCTCCCCTATCGCCTCAGAGACATAGAGCTTCGCCTTTGCGCCGGGCTTGAGCGCGGCGGCGGTGTTCATGGTTATGTTCAGCGCAAAGCCTACGCCGCCGCAGTCGATGACCGCAAGAGTCGGCTCAAGCTCCGCGACTGTTCCCTCTATATGGTAGAACATTCGTCCCTCTCTCCCTTGTACAGTAAGGATGTCGCGCTTCTGGCGTGGCAGATGGCGAGCGCGACGGCGTCGGCGGCGTCGTCCGGCTTCGGCGGCGTTGTGAGCGCGCAGATGCGCCTGACCATGTCCATGACCTGCTTCTTCTCCGCCCGCCCGTAACCGACGACAGCCTGCTTCACCTGAAGCGGCGTGTATTCGTACACCCGCACGCCCGCCTTGCGGCAGGCGAGGAGGATCACTCCCCTCCCGTGCGCCACGGCAATGCCTGTGGTAATATTCGTGTTGAAAAAAAGCTCCTCAATAGCCACCGCATCGGGCTTAAAAAGCTCCACCAGCCGGAGCATATCATCGTATATCTGCTCCAGACGCGAGGAGAGGCTGTTGTGCGCGGGCGTCGTTATAACGCCGCAGTTGTACAGCTTATATTCCCTGCCCTCAAAATCCAGCACGCCGAAGCCTATCGTCGCAATTCCGGGGTCAATGCCCAAAATACGCATCAAAAACCTCCATCCGCTGCCGCGCCGCCGCATCGCGCCGCCGCATACCATATGATTTTAGCATAATCGCACGCTGATAGCAACACAAAAAGCAAAAAGCCGGCGCACACCGGCTTTTTGCGCTATCCGTATCACGCTCTGGGGTGCGCCTTGTTGTAGACGTCCTTGAGCTGCTTTTTGATGAGGTGGGAATACACC
>CAKTKT010000093.1 GCA_934572325.1 uncultured Oscillospiraceae bacterium | reverse complement strand
CTCAACTATAACCCATGAGACCATATCCTTCATATCTTTTTATTCACTTGTCCAATATGTATTGTAGTCCTACACAGTGCTGCCGCTTCATATTATTCCGCAGGATTGACATTATGCCGCACAAGTGATATAAATATATAGTTATCGGTGATAATCTAGTATCGGCGCGCAGCGCCAGAATATCTCGGAAGAAAGGGGAGAGCGCATATGCGAAACACCTCCGGTGCTCCGCGCCGCGGACATATCGAGCATTGGCAGATAATCAGCCTGTGCCTTGCCATATATGACGCTATCGCCGTCAACTCCGCGTTCTACGCCGCGCTCTGGCTGCGCTACGACTGCAAGTTCTGGGCTATCCCCGCGTATTATATCGACGCTCTGCGCACGTTCGCACCGGTGTACACGGTGTTCTGCCTGCTGGTGTTCTGGTGCTGCAAGCTGTATAAGAGTATCTGGCGCTTCGCCGGTGCGCACGAGATGTACCGCTCCGTCGTGGCGACCGTGATAACCCTCGCGTTTCAGATCGTCGGCACGATTGTGCAGTCGCGCATCATGGGCACGAGCACGCTCATCCCGCATATGCCCGTCACCTATTACTGCATCGGTATCGCGCTGCAATTTGTGCTGACCATCGGCGTGCGCTTTTCGTACAGGATCATTCTCAGCTTCCGCAGACCCGAAAGCCCGGAGAAGGTGAAGCGCGTCATGCTCATCGGCGCGGGCGCTGCCGGTCAAATGATACTGCGTGACCTCAACCGCTCCGACAGCTCGACGGACCGCGTCTGCTGCATCATCGACGACAACCAGAACAAGTGGAACCGCTTCATGGAGGGCGTTCCCGTCGTCGGCGGCAGGAACGACATTTTCACGAATGTCGAGAAGTATAAGATAGACAAGATCGTCCTCGCCATCCCCAGTGCCACGGTTGAGGAGAAGCGCGACATCCTCTCCATTTGCAGCGAGACGGACTGCGAGCTCAAGCAGGTGTCCGTGCTCTACCGGCAGATGGGGGAGATAGTGGACGCAAATTCCATAAAGAACGTCTCCATTGAGGATCTTCTCGGTCGTGCGCCGATAGAGGTCAACATGGACGAGGTGTTCTCGTTCATCAGCGGCAAGGTCATCCTCGTCACGGGCGGCGGCGGCTCTATCGGCAGCGAGCTTTGCCGCCAGATCGCGGCGCACAGCCCCAAAAAGCTCATAATACTTGATATTTACGAAAACAACGCCTACGATATTCAGCTTGAGCTGCGCGACAAATACCCCGCGCTCGACCTCGTCACGCTCATCGGCTCTGTCCGCGACAGCCGCCGTCTGGAGCAGATCTTTGACAAGTACCGTCCGGAGCTGGTGTTCCACGCGGCGGCGCACAAGCACGTGCCGCTTATGGAGGACAGCCCCTGCGAGTCGATAAAGAATAACGTCCTCGGCACGTATAAGACCGCGTATGCCGCCATGACGCACGGGTGCAGACGCTTTGTGCTAATCTCGACGGACAAGGCGGTCAACCCCACGAATATCATGGGCGCGTCCAAGCGCCTGTGCGAGATGGTGGTGCAGAGCTTTGACCGGCGCATAAAGGCGGGCGAGGCGGGGCGCATCCCGCGCCTGAGCGCCCATGCGCTGCCCGCGGCGGACTGTGCGCCGGACGATATGTGCACGGAGTTTGTGGCGGTGCGCTTCGGCAATGTGCTGGGCAGCAACGGCTCTGTTGTGCCGCTTTTCAAAAAGCAGATCGCCAAGGGCGGACCCGTCACGGTCACGCATCCGGACATTATCCGCTATTTCATGACCGTGCCGGAGGCGGTCAGTCTTGTGCTTCAGGCGGGAACGTATGCCCGCGGCGGCGAGATATTTGTGCTGGACATGGGCTCGCCGATGAAGATAGACGCGCTCGCGCGCAACCTCATCAAGCTCTCCGGCTTCCGCCCCGATGTGGACATAAAGATAGAGTACACCGGACTTCGCCCCGGCGAAAAGCTCTACGAGGAGAAGCTCATGGCGGAGGAGGGGCTGGAAAAGACCGCGAACGACCTCATCTATATCGGACACCCGATAGACTTTGATTCCGATGTGTTTCTCGGACGCATTGAGGAGCTGATGGAGGCCGCGTATGCAAATTCCGAAGACATCCGCGCTCTTGTGACGGAGCTTGCGCCCACGTATCACCCGAGCGAGGGCACGGGCGCGGCGGATAGTTAGATAAACGGAGCGGGTGCAAAGCGCCCGCAATGATGTGCGAAAGGGGAGGGGAAGCATGGCTGTGCTTATGGACGGGAAAGCGCTGGCGCAGCGCATACGCGAGCAGACCGCCGCCGAGGCGGCGCTGCTGCCGAGAAAGCCCGGGCTTGCCGTTGTCCTTGTCGGGGATGACCCCGCCTCGCGCACATATGTCACGAGCAAGGAGCGCGACTGCGCACAGTGCGGCTTCATCAGCCGTGAGTATAAGTACGATGCCTCCGTCACGCAAAAGGAGCTGCTCTCGCTAATCGCGCGGCTCAACGGCGACGCGGAGATAGACGGCATACTTGTCCAGCTCCCGCTGCCGGAGAGCATCGACGAGGACGCGATAATCGAGGCGATCTCCCCCGAAAAGGACGTGGACGCATTTCACCCCGTGAATGTCGGGCGCATCGTCACGGGCAAGCCCGTGCTGCTGCCGTGTACTCCGGCGGGGATAATGGAGATGCTCCGCGCGTATGACATCTCACTCGACGGGAAGCTGTGCGTGATGGTGGGGCGCAGCAATATTGTCGGCAAGCCCATGGCGATGCTCATGCTGCGCGCGAACGGCACGGTCGTCTGCTGTCACAGCCGCACGCGGGGGCTTGCCGCGCTCACCCGGCAGGCGGACGTTATTGTCGTCGCGGCGGGGCACAAGCGGCTCATCACGGCGGACATGGTCAAGTCCGGCGCGGTCGTGATCGACGTGGCGATGAACCGCGATCCTGTGACCGGCAAGTTCACGGGCGACGTGTGCTTTGACGAGGTCGCGGAGAAGGCGGGGTATATCACGCCCGTTCCGGGCGGCGTCGGACCGATGACGCGCGCGATGCTCATGCGCAATATCCTTGCCGCGGCGCGGCTGCATATCGCTCGCGTGTAGGTTTGTCAAACATATTGTACAGTGATCTCAGCGGGAGACAGCCAGCGGAGGGGTCTCATGGGTAAGTTGTT
>CAKTKT010000092.1 GCA_934572325.1 uncultured Oscillospiraceae bacterium | reverse complement strand
CACTTATGCCTATGGCTAAGGTGGTTCGCGGAGCGAACCGGATGAGGTGTTTGAGATGCACATAATACTTGTTTTGCGGCAAAACACGGCGTTTTTCCACCTCATCAGTCGCCTGTGGCGACAGCTTCCCCTCAAAGGGGAAGCCTTTAAAAGAGCGGTTTTTAATTTGGGTTTTCGATTCTTTGACAGTCTGAAAAACCGCCTCGGTTTCGAGGCGGTTTTTCATTTTCCCCCACGCCTGTTTCCCATTCTTGCAATGGACATTTCGCGCGGGCTATTGTATAATAATTATATTACACTACAATAAAAGGAGTGCTGATCATGAAAAACAAGCTTGTGGCTGTTCTTTTTATAATCGTGTTCGTGCTGCTCGTAGCGGTGATATTCTCGCTTCTGAACGACGGACAGGACGCCGCCGGCATCGGCGATGTGCGCCTCAACGCGAAGGAGACGCAGTCCGCCGTCGTCACCTCCATGCCGACGTTCGCGCCCGCGGAGGCGACCGCGGAGCCCACGCTTCTCCCCCTGCCGACGGAAGCGCCCACGCCCACGCCGATCCCCACGCCGACGCCCACTCCCGTCGGGACGGAGCTTGGCACAGGCAGCTTTGAATCCGCATCTCCCGTGCCGGGGCTGAACATCGTGGCGGACTGGTCGGCAAAGACCGTGGACGACAGCACCGTCGCCGTCGCCGTCACCGTCAGCACCGTGTCGTACAGCCTGCACCTTGAGCCGGCGCGCTCGGTGAACATCACGCTCGCCGGACAGTACGCCACGCTCGACGTCGGCGCAATCACCTACGACGGCAGCACCATGGCGAAAAACGAGCTTGCCTCCACGACGTTCAACGTGGATCTGCCCGTGGGCAGCTCGAACTCCTACACGCTCGCGGTCGAATGGCACTTCGGCGGCGCGTACATGAACACGCCCATTGACGTGCTCGAGTGCGGCGGCAATATCACGCTCGTGAGGTGAGCATGCTGGTGCAGAGAGATATAGACGAAATAGTCGCGCTGCTGCTCGCGGAGTATCCGCAGGCGGGGTGTACGCTCGACTGGGGCAAGGACTATGAGCTTTTGTTCTCGGTGCGCCTCGCCGCGCAGTGTACGGACGAGCGCGTGAATAAGATCACCCCCGCGCTTTTCGCGCGCTTTCCGACGCTGGAGGCGTTCGCCTCGGCGCGGGTGGAGGACGTGGAGGAATATGTCCGCTCATGCGGGTTTTACCGCGCGAAGGCGCGCGACATCGTCGCCTGCGCGCAGGTGCTGCTCGAAAAATACGGCGGGGAGCTGCCGCGCACGATGGAGGAGCTGACGGCGCTGCCCGGCGTCGGGCGCAAGACCGCGAATCTCATTCTGGGCGACGTGTTCCGCGTTCCCGGCTCGACCGTTGTGGACACGCACTGCATCCGTCTGACGAACCGCATGGGCATTGTCGATGGGCTGAAGGATCCGGTGAAGATCGAAGCCGTGCTGCGGCGGGTGATAGCGCCGGAAAAGTCCTCCGACTTCTGCCACGCGCTCGTGCTGCACGGGCGCGCCGTGTGCGATGCGCGAAAGCCCCGATGCGAGGACTGCTGCGTGCGGCATCTGTGCCGCAGTTTTTCAGGATAAGGAGTATATACATATGCCGAACACTCCCGCGAGGGCTCGCGAGGTCAACCCCGACCTTATACGCTGCATCGCCCTCTTCTTCGTCATGGGTGTGCATTTTTACACCCACTGCGACATATATAACGCCGGCTTCACCGGCATAGGCGCACTTTTGTCGGAATTTCTGCGCACTTCGTTCACTCCGGCGCTTGCGCTCTTTCTGATGCTGTCGGGCTATTTTCGGCGCGGGAAGAAGCTGAGCGCGCGCTACTATCTGGGCATACTGCGCCTTTTGGAGATGTACCTCATCTGCGCCGTGCTCGATCTGCTGTATTCCCGCTTCTGGCTGGGCAAGGCGCTGACGGCGCGCGACTTCTTCGGCTCTATCGTCAACTTCACCGCGTCGGAGTATAGCTGGTACATTCTGCTCTACGGCGGGCTGTTTCTCATGATCCCGTTTCTCAACCTCATGTATTCCTCCCTCGGCTGCCGCGGGCACAAGCGCATACTTGTGCTGAGCATCGCCGCGCTCTCGTGTCTGCCGTTCTCGGCGCTGAACGTTTTCGTCAACCTCTGCCCGTACTGGTGGCAGCGCATCTGGCCGATAATGTTCTACCTCATGGGGGCGTACATCGGCGAGTACCGGTCTCAGCCGGACGCGGGGAAATGCGCTTTGTGGCTGCTCGCGGCGCTGGGCGTTTTCTCGCTGTTCAACTTTTTTGTGTATTCACCGGCGTCGCCCGTCGCCCTGCCGTATACGCAGGCGTTTTTATACTCGCACGAGGGCTTGCAGAACGCCGTTTTGTCGCCGCTGGTCTTTTTGTTCGTGCTAGGTCTCGATCTCTCGCGCTGTCCGGCATGGCTGTCACGGCTGATGGCGGCGGTGTCGAAATACTCCTACGGCGCGTTCCTCTTCTCGTCCATCACGGACTCGTTCCTCTACGGATGGCTGTCCGCGCTCGTGCCGACGGCGGCGCGGCGGCTGCTGTTCTTCCCGCTCGCCCTGCCGGTGAGCTATGCGCTGGCGGTAGCGCTGTCCGCCGCGGCGGACAGGCTCGTGAGCGTACTTGACGCGCTTATCCGTCCTGCGGCGGACAGGCTCGTCACATGGGCGTACCGCACGCTCGCCCCCGACGCGGGGGAGTGAAAAAAAGCATAATGACAGGTGCACGGTCGCTCGTCCGTGCACCTAGTTATATACAAATTTGCGGGTATGCTTGTATATCTGTTTTTCGTATATAAATCAGACTTGACTTTATATATGATATACAGTATATTTATTTTGCGACACAGTTGAATAATTTCCAAAATGGCGGCTATACATTTGTTGGGGATGTATAGTTTGCTTGCCAATGCCGCCTTTTTGGTGAATTGAGCTGTGTCGCAACAGGAGCGACTGTACATTTTCCATGGGTGTGCAGCTTCTGGCTGCACACCTTTTTATACCATAAGCCTACACCGTCAGGTGTTTGCATACAAACAAAAAACAAATCTAGAAAGGACGTGCTGAAATTGAAAAAGCTATGCGCAACTCTGTTACTCATCGCATTATCTCTCTCCCTCTGCGCCTGCGGGGAGACAATAGCTGACCTCGACTGGGACAGCGTATATGACGGCACCGCTTCGGAGGAGGTCTATGCCGCCGCGATTGCCGACCTCGAAAGGCGCGCCGACAAGGGCGATGCCGAGGCGATGTGTGACCTCGGGTATCTCTACTCCTTGGGCTACGGTGTAGAGGAGGATGCCTCCAAGGCGTTTGACTGGTACTCTAAGGCTGCCGAGCTTGGCAATTCGGTGG
>CAKTKT010000091.1 GCA_934572325.1 uncultured Oscillospiraceae bacterium | reverse complement strand
CTGCCGGACATGGGATCTTGAAAGAGCCTGCCGATACGCCGTGCGCGCTTATACTCCGGAAGAAACGTGACGTCCTCCCCGTCAAGCGTAATAGAGCCGGAATCCGTGAAAAAGCTGCCGCCGATGGCGTTGAAGAGCGTGGATTTCCCCGCGCCGTTCGCGCCGATGATCGTGACAAAATCGCCCGCGTCGAGATGCAGCGAAAGATCCGTCAGCGCCCTTTTCTCGTTGACCGTGCCGGGGTTGAAGGTCTTTGATATATGAGATAGGGTCAGCATGAGCGCGTCTCCCCCTTCCCCATGCACCGCCTGATGAGCGGCATTTGGCTGTGCAGATACGGAACGGATATTGCAAGCACCACAATCACGGAGGAGACGAGCTTGAGCATGAACGCGGGCATATTCAGCCGCAGCGCGACAGTGTAAACAAGGCGGAAAATGACAGCGCCCAGCACCACGCCGACCGCGCGCCCGAACACGCCGCCGCGCCCCATGACGGCGCTGCCGATGAGCAGCGACGCCAGCGCGATCGTGACCATGCCCGTGCCGAGGTTTATGTCCACGGCTTTCTGCGCCTGCGCCATAAGGCAGCCGGACAGCGCCGTGAGCGAGTTTGCGGCGCACAGCCCGACCGTGGTTGTAAACGCCGGATTGACGGACGAGGAGCGCACCATCACGGGGTTATCGCCCGTCGCGCGGATGGCAAGCCCGAGCCGCGTGCGCAGGAAAAGCGTGAGCAGCACGAGCGCGAGGACGACCGCCGCAGCGGAGACCGCGAGCTTGTAGCAGCCTGCGAGCGCAGTGCCCGCGAGCGCCGCCTTTGCGGCGGTATAGACCGTGTCCGCCTTGTTGAGGTTCAAAAGCGACGAGTCGCCCATCACGGCAATGTTTACGGAATAGAGCGCCGTGTTGACGATGATGCCCGCAAGGAGACTGTTGACGCCCATGCGCGTTTGCAGCAGCGCGACAACGAAGCCGGAGCACACGCCCGCCGCCATCGCCGCGCCCAGCGACAGCCACGGATGACCGGCGAGCGCGACGACAGCCCCGACGGCAGCGCCGAGAGTGAAGCAGCCGTCGGTGGACATATCGCAGACGTTGAGCATGGAATAGCTCAGATACAGCGCCAGCGCCGTAAGCGAGCAGGTCAGACCCAGCTCAAGCGCCGTCTGACCGAGGGAGAGCAGAGTGGAAACGTCCATTGCGCAAGCCTCAGCCCTGAGCATCGCCGAAGCTCTCGGCGGTGGTTATCTCTTTCACGCCGGTGCACAGGGGGGCGAAGCTTGCCTTGACCTCGGCGAAGTCATAACCGAGCTCAGCGCAGATCTCGGTGTTGACGGTCGCTGTGCCGTTGTCAAAGGTTTTGACGGGGGTGGAGGCGGGGTCGGCGCCGTTGAGAAGAATGTCGGCAGCCATATTCGCAGTCTCGACGCCGAGCTTGGCATAGTCAACGCCGTAGCCGAGGAATGCGCCGTTGAGAGCAAAGGAGTCAGCGCCGGTGAACTGCGGGATGCCGGCGGCGGCAAGCTTTTCATAGATGGACAGCTCCGCAGTCATGACGGTGTTGTCCTGCGGGGTAAAGACGGCGTCAACACCGTCGGCGATGAGAGCGTCAGCCGCGAGCATGATCTCGTCGGTCGTGATGCCGGTGCGCTCGACATACTCAATGCCGAGCTCGTCAAGTCTCGCCTTTGCCGCCGCGATCGCTGTCGCGGAGGAGTCCTGCCCCTGATCGTAGAGGAGTCCTATCTTGTCCGCATCGGGCTTGAGCGCTAAGATGAGGCTGATGACGGCGTTGGTGTCAAGATAGTCAGACGTGCCGGTGATGTTTGCGCCGGGGGCGTCGAGCGACTCGACAAGTCCGGCGGCGACGGGGTCGGACACGGCGGAGAACACAACGGGCGTGCCGCTGTCCTCGGTCGCGGTCTGCATACGCATTGCAACCGGCGTTGCAACGCCTATCATAAGGTCAACCCTGTCGGCGAGAAAGTCGGCGATTATCTGCTCCATGACGGTCGCGTCCGCGTTGCAGTTATCATAGAGAACATTGAACTTTACGCCCTGCTCCTCGCCTATCTCGGCAAGACGGGCTTGGATGTTCTCAACTATCTGGTTGAGGGAAGCGTCGTCAACGTAGTTGCACAGTCCCACGGTGTACACGGCGCTGCCCTCGTCAGCCGGCGCGGCGCTCGCATCGGCGGTCTCGGCTGCTGACGGCGCTGTGGCGGCGGCGCTGCCGCAGGCGACGAGAGCCAGACACATAACGGCGGCGAGGAGCGCGGCAGCAGCCTTGCGGATGTTGTTGTTTTTCATTTGTTTTTCCTCCATTTTCGGTTTTGTGACCGTAATCTTGGTTTTGGGCGGAGATGGAGGGGTCGCTGCCGACGACCTTGATTTGGAGTTTTTTGCGCATCATTTCCGCTTGCCCCGCAGGGGCGAGGAAATGGCGCATTTTCTTTTTGCCATGCTTTTGCATAGAAAAAAAGCAGCCCCCTGTCCCCTGCATGGGACAAGAGCTGCACACTCCTGCGATACCACCCAAATTGACGTTTCCGTGAAAAAAACGTCCGCTCGCTTACACGTACCATCATACGTGCCCCAATAAGGTAACGGTTCGGGTATCCGTCGGCATCTACTGAGGCTCGCGCCTGTTCAAGCCGCCCTCCGAAGTCCATTCAGCCCGCGCCGCACGACCGTGATCACACCGCCCACGACTCTCTGTACAGCGGCTTATGCAAGCCTACTACTCTTCATCAAAGGTTTAACGCTTTTTAATTATGCGCTAATTATAGTCACGTATTACGGCGCTGTCAAGCGTCATTTTTCTCTAAAATGCGAATGTGCTGGAAGCTGAAATTTCGTGAAACATGACAATTTACTGCGGCAAAGCAGGACAAGGGATAAGCCGCTCCCCCGTCCTGCTTTTTATATGCCCTGCGCCTAGCGGTCGAACGCCGGATTGACGGCGTAGATGTTTTTCTTATCCATTCTGTCCATCGCAAGACGCAGACCCTCACCGAAGCGCTGATAGTGCACGATCTCGCGCTCACGCAGGAAGCGGATAACGTCGTTCACGTCCGGATCGTCGCAGAGACGGAGAATGTTATCGTATGTCAGTCGCGCCTTCTGCTCGGCGCTCATGTTCTCGTTGAGGTCGGCTATCACATCGCCCGTGACCGCCATGCCGGACGCATCCCACGGTGCGCCGGACGCCGCCTGAGGGTACACCCCGCCGGTGTGATCGACAAAATATGTGTCGAATCCGGCTTTCTTTATCTCGCTCGGCGTCATGTCGCGCGTGAGCTGGTGGACAATGGCGCCTATCATCTCAAGATGCCCCAGCTCCTCCGTGCCCAGAGAAGCATCGGAAATGTTCCAATGTATCAAATATGAGGACAAGCGTGAGGTCTTTGGCTTAAAAATACATAGCTTTTCGACACTCGACAGAATTAAAAAATACAACGACTCTGACAATGGGAAAAGTGCCGAAAAGCCTTATTCTATCGAGGTTGGAGAGATAGAACGGACTATAAATCTATACGCTATCGCTTCAACAAAATTTCAAGTTGCTGTCTAAATCAATACTAAACCGTGTGTGCCCTTTGTGGACAAGCAGGTGTTTGTAACCACACCATTTTATAATTTGAATGGTGTGGTTTGCTACACATTTGACTTGGCAATACGAGCTAAATATAATGGGCTAAAACACCCCAACAAGGTATTTTTACGGCACAATTTGGTGCAGAGGTAAGAGTATGGTTTCAATAAAAGACAGGAAAATTCTTAGGCAGATGTTCTCGCATTAT
>CAKTKT010000090.1 GCA_934572325.1 uncultured Oscillospiraceae bacterium | reverse complement strand
AACAGAAAAGCCCACCGCGTCGGCGACTGCGTTGCCATCGGCAACCTGCGCACCGTCATCTGGCGCGCTTGGGACGTCTGCATGAAGATCTGATCCGACTGCGGACCGTCAAAAACCCTATAACCCCTCGGACGCGCGGCGAAAGCGGCGCGTCCGTTTTTTTGTATGCTCTGAACAAACGCCTGTCAGCGTCCGTCCGGAGAGCTTTTTTCTCCCCCGCGCGGGCGTTTCGTGCGGCGGGCGGTGCGCTCGCACTTTACCGTATCTATACACTGTTCCGATTGACATTTTTACCTCGAACTGATATAATATAACATATGTAACCGATAGATGCATTGGAATTGCTCAAAAGGCAACCTGCGGTTGACAGATTTTCAAGTCCGCTTTCTTGCGCGCAACCGTGCAAAATGCTACTATGTCTCCATCAAAGTAACCGCTGAATAAATAGCTGTCAGCGTCTGAACGGAAAAATTTCCGCCTTATTTCATGAGCTTTTTTGAAATACACAAAGTATTCCTGCAAAAAGCTCATCTCATTATACGAAAATTTTTCTCGCCCAGCCATCTGACGCATTTAATCAGCGGTTACCAAAAGCGAACGGAGGAACATAAAATGATATTTGCGGATAAGCTCATCGCGCTTCGCAAGAAGGCGGGCTGGTCGCAGGAGGAGCTGGCGGCGCAGCTCGGCGTGACGCGGCAGAGCGTCTCCAAGTGGGAGGGCGCGCAGTCCGTCCCCGATATAGATAAAATTCTTCAGCTCAGCCGTCTGTTCGGCGTGTCCACGGACTATTTATTAAAGGACGACATGGGCGAGCCGGAGTATATCGCCCCCGCCGCGGGCGAGGAGCGCGAGCCGCCCGTGCGCCGCGTGAGCATGGAGGAGGCGGCGCGCTACATCGCCCTGTGCAAAAAGGACGCGCCGAAAATGGCTCTGGCGGTGTTTCTGTGCATCGTCTCGCCGGTGTGCCTGCTGCTGCTCAGCGCGATGAGCGAGGACGCGCGCTTCGCCGTGACGCACAGCGCCGCCGTCGGCGTCGGCGTGACGGTGATACTGCTGCTGGTCGCGGCGGCGGTCGCCATCTTTATCACCTGTGCGGGTCGCGTGAAGGACTTTGAGTTTCTCGAAAGCTCCGCGTTCGAGACGGAGTACGGCGTGTCCGGCATGGTCAGAGAGCGCAGGAACGACTTCCGCGGCACCTACACCCGCATGAACATCATAGCCGTCGCGCTGTGCATACTCTCCGCCGTGCCCATCCTCATCGCCGCAGGCGCCAACGCGCCGGACGTCGTCTGCATCGCCGCAGTGTGCGTACTGCTGGCGCTCGTGGGCGCGGGCGCGGCGCTCTTCACCCTCGGCGGCACGTACCTGAACGCCATGAACCGCCTGCTTGAGGAGGGCGACTACACCCGCGCCGAGAAGGCGAAGAAGGGCATAAAGAGCACGGTCAGCGTGATATACTGGCTCACGGTCACGGCGGTGTTCCTCTGCTATACCTTCGGTCCGAGCGGCAACGCCCAGCCGGCGAGCAGCTGGGTCATCTGGGCGGTCGGCGGCGTACTGTTCGTTGTGGTAATGTCCGTCACCGATCTCATCCTGCGCCGCAAAAGGTGACGCGGCGCGTCAAGCCGTTCGCGCCGTTAGCGTTCACACTATTAAATTATTTATATCTGGAGGGAAATGCAATGAAGAAAAATCTCAGATTCGTGTTCGCGCTCATGCTCGCGCTTGCGCTCATGACCGTGCTCGGCGTTCCCGCGTTTGCTGCGGGCGAGGACGTATTCGTCCTCGAAACGGCGGAGGGCAGCTATGACGGCTCTCTGTTCCTTGCGGGCAACCAGGTGGTGAGCGGCGCGGATGTGCGCGGCATACTGCTCGCCGCGGGGCAGAACGTCAGCATCGGCGGCGTCGGCGAATACGCCATGGCGGCGGGCTCCTCCGTCAGTGTCGGCGGCGCGGTGCTCAACGACGCTCTCCTCGCGGGCAACAGCGTCGATCTCATGGGCGAGGTCGGGCGCGACGTGTTCGCCGTCGGTAATTTTGTCACCGTCAACGGCGTTGTCGGGCGCAGCCTTTACGCCGCGGGCAACAGGGTGACGATCAACGGCACGGTCATGGGCGACGTGTACGTCAGCGCCGAAAGCCTTGTCATCTCCGACGCCGCCGCCATCGCGGGCACGGTCCGCGTCAACGAGAGCGCTTCTCTCTCCTGCCCCGCGTCCGTCAGCGTCGTCACCTATGCCGACGCCGACTCTCCCGCCCCCGCCGCCGTCAAGCCCGAAAATACCTTCGCTCACAAGCTCGGCTCTTGGGCGCTCAGCTTCCTCGGCGCTGTGGCGGTCGCGTTCGCGCTGCTGTGGCTGACCCCGCTGTGGGAGACGGTCGATAGGAAGTATTACGGCGCGCCCTTCGGCGATTACGCCAAGGCGTTCGGCATCGGCTTTGCCGTGCTCGTGGGTTTGCCCGTCGCGGCGGTGCTGCTGATGATAATGCGCTTCGGCGTGCGCCTCGCGTTCGTTCTGCTGGGCGTGTACGCCGCCGCCATCATCGCCGCGCCGGTGTTCCTCGGCTTCTTCCTCGGCGCGCTCCTCCGGCGCAGGGCGTTGAAAAAAGCCCCCAACTACCTCGTGGAGCTGCCCCTCGGCATCCTCGTATGGCGCATCGCGTACTGCATCCCGGGGCTGTCGTTCGCCGTCGGTCTTGCGGCTGTGCCGCTCGGTCTCGGCGTTGTGACGCTGCTGCTGGGCAAGAAGAAGTCCGCCGCTCCCGCCGCTCCCGCGATACCCGCCGACGCTCCCGCAGAGGAGCCTGCCCCCGTCCTGCCGGAGAAGGGCGAGGAGTGAGTTTTATATAAGTAAAAACCCATATGCAGACACGCGCGGCTCAATGCCGCGCGTGTCCGTTCTATTCTTTATTGCCTTTAATCTCTGAAATCAAATAGGTCTCTCGGCTTTATCCCCAGCACCTCTGACAGCTTAAATATGACGTCCATAGAAACGCCGACATTGCCCAACTCTATTGCGCTTATATGACTGCGATCAATATCGACCAATTCTGCAAGCTGCAACTGCGTAAGCTTCATGCGCTTTCTGTAATATACAACCTTCAGCCCAAACTTCTCATACAGCGGTTTGTACTCCGGTTTCACGCAAATCACCTCTATGGATATTTTAAGATGATTTGCGAAGATATAAACCTTGTCAAAATATCGCAGCGATATTTTGACACACATCATTTTAGGCGCTAAAACAGGTTTAGTGCTTGGTGCGTATTCCGCTCACAGCTCCCGCAGCTCGCACGTCACGCCGCCGTTATCATACACCTCCACAAGCGCGTATGTGAGAGAACGTCCTGCGCCGGCAGTACCGGGGTTTATGAGCTTCACGCCGCCCATCTCCTCATAGTCCGCCTCGTGCGTGTGCCCGAACATGGCGATCCTCGCGCCCTGCTCCTGCGCGGCGTACACAAGCGAGTCGAGCCTGCCGTACTTGACGTTATAGAGATGCCCGTGGGTGATGAACGCCTTCACGCCGCCGAGCTGCACCACGTCGCGGTCGGGCGCGGCGCTGCCGACGTCGCAGTTGCCTCGCACGGAGCAGAGCGGTATCTCCGGAAACTCCGCGTGCAGAGCGTCCGCGTCGCGGCTGTAGTCGCCGAGGTGGATGATAACGTCCGGACGCACGCGGCGCACGCACTCGCGCATGAGCGCGGTCATTCCGTGGGAATCGGAAAAGACGGCGGCTTTTATAACGCTGTTCATGGTTTTACTCCTATCGTATTATCATTTCGGGATTTCTCGAATATAATGTAGTCGAGGGGTGCCGTTACGGTATAATAACGACAAACGGAAAAAGCCTTTATTTTCAAGGGGTTCACGCGTTTGCCGTCATTTAT
>CAKTKT010000089.1 GCA_934572325.1 uncultured Oscillospiraceae bacterium | reverse complement strand
GGCGCTTACTATACGCATCGCTTGTCACTCGCTTATCTCGCCGTGGAGGTTTCTTTTAAACTCCGCCGCGAGCGCGGAAAATAGCCCTCTGGAATATGTAGTAAAATATTTCTACCCAGATAAGAAACGATACCCTGAGCAGATTCAAAAATTACAACTGCTTATAGAAGAAATTGAAACACTAAAAGACGCCAAGCAAATCATCGAAAATTATAAGCAGGACTATCAGCAATATATAGTAGACGTACCTGACTATGTTATGGAAAGGGATGCAGACGGGTTTTATTCCAGATTAGGCTTTGCTTACATAGGCGAGAATGTGCTGGCAGTAGAATATAAATTTGCTTATACATCGTCTGGGGGATTGGCTCAGCGTTCTTTCACAATTCCTATGACAGAGGAAACTACTGTTGAGCTAATCAAAACGCTTGAGAGCAAGCTCACCGCGAGTGCGTTTGCCAAAGAGCAGAGAACTTTGATGACAAGCAAACTGCGTGATTTCATCAAAGCCAGAGACAATTACACCTGTTGCTTTTGCGGAAATTCAACCTATGCAGAGCCAAATCTTCTGCTTGAAATCGATCACATAATTCCAGTGTCTAAAGGGGGGCTTACCGAGGAAAGCAATCTACAGACCCTATGCTGGAAATGTAACCGCTCAAAGAGCGATAAAATTTTGTGAGATGTTTCTCCCTGAAATCAAGTCTTTGATGACGGAGAAATTAAAAACTTCCTTTCCCGTCATATCCGCTGATATCCGCATTTGGGTCACAGTATGGGTCAGCGCGATTTCGGCGAAAACGAGTGGAACTTTTAAACCCCATAAGCGCAGAAAAAGTCCTGAAATCTTGCGATTCCAGGACTTTAGTGGTTGCGGGGGAAGGATTTGAACCAACGACCTCCGGGTTATGAGCCCGACGAGCTACCAGCTGCTCTACCCCGCGATATTTCTTTAGCCTATACATACTAGCACACGCGCGGCGCAATGTCAAGACCCGAAATCAATTATTTTACGTCCCCTGCGGCGAAGCTTCGCCGCAGGGGACGTTGCATACAGCCGCACTGCCGATACGCCCGCACCGCCGACAAGTCCATACATCTGACACGGGCAGCATAAACGAGACGGCGCGGCGGCTTGGCGGAGCAGGAAAACATCCATGCGCCCCTTTGCGGCGCATGGATGCTTTTGGCAGCGCCGCATAACGCGGCGCTGCCCTTTTGCCGTTTATTCCTTGCCCTCATCATCGGGCGTGACCTTGACGAGCACGCGCTCGACGCGGCGACCGTCCATCGACAGCACCGTGACGGTGATGTTGCGGAACGTGAAGCTGTCGCCCTCCTCGGGGAAGCCGCCGAACATCTCCAGTGTCCAGCCGCCGACGGTGTCGCTCTCGGCGTCGAAATCGTTCTCGTTTATGCCGACAAGCTCCAGAAAATCGCTGAGCACCATGGAGCCGTCGAGCTCATACTCGCTGTCCGTGTGCTGCACGACCTCCGGCTCGACGGTGTCGCTCTCATCCCAGATGTCGCCGACGATCTGCTCGAGCACATCCTCCATCGACACGACGCCGGCAGTGCCGCCGTATTCGTCCGTCACGACCGCCAGATGCTGCTTTGCCTTCCTCAATTGCGAGAGCACCGCGGGCAGCTTCATCGTCTTGTACACGTAGCACGGCGGCATGAGGAGCTTGCGGACGTCCGCGTAGCCGTTGTCCGCCAGCGCCTTGAGAAAGTGGTTGAGATAGAGTATGCCGATGATATTGTCAATGCTGCCCTCGTAAACGGGCAGGCGCGTGAACGGCGCGTCCTCGATGATCGCAAGGATGTCCTCCCAGTCGTCCTCGATGTCTATCGCCTGCACGTCAACGCGCGCGGTCATAACCTCGGACGCGGAGGTCTCGGAAAAGTCGATCGCCGCCTGAACAAGCTCGGACTGATCCTCGTCGAGAACGTCCTCGTCCTCCGCCGTCTCGATGATCGACTGAAGCTCCTCCACAGCCTCGTCAGGGGAATCCCCCGTCTCGCCCTTCATGCCGAGGGTGATGAACTTGATGAGCATCACGACCAGCCACACCAGCGGGTAAAAGACCACCATCATGGCGCGCACGGCGTAGGCGTTCCTCAGCGCGAAGCGGTTCGCGTTCTGCTTGGCGGTGATCTTGGGCATAGTCTCGCCGAAGATGATGACGAGCACGGTCAGCACGACAGTGGCGACCCAGGCATACCCGTCCCCCGCGATGAGGATGACCGCAACGGACGCGAGCGCCGATGCGCCGATGTTGGCAAGGTTGTTGCCGATGAGTATGGCGCTGAGCGCGTCGTCAAAATGCTCCGCGATATATACGGCGGCTTTCGCCCGCTTTGAGCCGGCGTCGCGCGCGTTCTCAAGGCGCATGGTGCTGCACGAGGAGAACGACATCTCCGACGCGGAGCAGAACGCCGAGAGGCACAGGCACAGGAAAATGCCGATAAGCGCGATGTAAACGCTCACTTCGCCTCGCCCCCTTCCTTATCCTCGGGAATGAGGCGGACATTGAGCTTTAGTATGCGGTTATGCTCCATGCTGGAGACCGTGACGAGCACGCGGTGATACGTGAAGCTGTCGCCGGGCTTGGGAATGGCGGTGAACTGCTCATACGCCCATTCGCCCATGAGCGTGTTGATAAGCCCCTCGTTCTCCTCGGGATCGTCCAGACTGAGAAGCTCCAGCACGTCGCTGACGCTCTGGTCGGCATCGACCTCATAGCTGCCGTCCGGCAGCAGCACGACAGGCTCCTCCACCACGTCCTCCTCATCCCATATCTCGCCCACAAGCTCCTCAAGTATATCCTCGACCGTGACGATGCCGAGCGTGCCGCCGTAGTTGTCCGTGACGACCGCCATGTTCAGCTTGCGCCGCGACATTATGGGCAGAAGCTCGTCGATATTTGTGCTGTGGTGGACGAAGTACGCCTCGTCGAGCAGGGGGCGGATGTCAAGCGCGTTGCCCTGACGAAGGTACGCCTTTATAAACTTGCGTATCTGAAGGATGCCGATGACGTTGTCAATGCTGCCGTCATACACGGGCAGGCGGCTGTGTGGCTGATCCTTGATGTAGGTGAGAATCGCCTCATGGCTGCTGGAGATGTCAACAGCCGCGACATCGACGCGCGGGGTCAGCACGCTCTCCACCGTCACGTCGCCGAATTGCAGCGCGGAGGAGATAAGGTCGCCCTGCTCCTCGTCGAGCGTGCCCTCCTCGGTCATATCCTCGATAATATCGTATATCTCATCCTCGGTGACGGAGGTCTCCGCCTCGCCGGGAACGAGCTTCGCCGCCGCCTGACCGATGGCGGTCAGCAGCCTTGAGATGGGACCGAACACCTTCATGAAGAAGATGAGCGGACCTGCGCAGAGCTTGGAAAAACGCTCCGGATATTTTTTTGCGACGCTCTTGGGCAGCATCTCCCCCGCGAAGAACACGACGATTGTTGTGATTATCGTGCTCAGCGAGACCCAGCTCATGCCCCAGAGCTTCGTGACCGCAACAGTGACGATAGTTGCGATGGAAATATGTACTATATTTGTGCCAATGAGAATGGTGCTGATCGCTCTGTCGAAATTATCCATCACGTAGAGCGCGCGCTTAGCCCTGGCGTCGCCGCGCTCCGCCGCCGCCTTTATCTTGCTGCGCGAGGCGGAGGCAATGGACGTCTCCGTCACGGCGAAATACATTGCGGTAAAAAGCAGCGCGATGGCGACAAGCCACGGCGTCATATCCGGCAATCGACTGCCATCATCCATTGTTGGATACCCAACTCCTTTTTTATAAAATTAAACATTAGTATAGCATAGTAGGATATTCATGTCAATATTACGTCTTTTTGCGAAACGGGGAAGCTGTAGGACTACAATACATATTGGACAAGTGAATAAAAAGATATGAAGGATATGGTCTCATGGGTTATAGTTGAG
>CAKTKT010000088.1 GCA_934572325.1 uncultured Oscillospiraceae bacterium | reverse complement strand
AGGGGAATAGCTCAGCTGGTAGAGCGGCGGTCTCCAAAACCGTAGGCCGAGGGTTCGAAGCCTTCTTCCCCTGCCAAAAAAGAGCAGACGAGCTTTGTCTGCTCTTTTCGCATTCTCATTTTACTGTGTATTTCAAAAAAGCTCATGAAAACAGACGGAAAATTATCAGTTCAGACGCTGACAGCTATTTATTCAGCGGTTACTTGAGGGGATGAGTATATGAAAAATCGCAGAAAGCTCTCGCAGGCAATGCTCTTTATAATCCTCTTCGGTATAGTCAGCCTCTTCTCCGACATGACGCACGAGGGCGCGTCCAGCATACGCGGCGCGTACCTGTCGCTGCTCGGCGCGTCCGCCGCGACGATAGGGTTCATATCCGGACTGGGGGAGCTCATCGGCTACTCCATGCGCTACGTTTTCGGCAGACTGACCGACAAAACGAAGCGGTACTGGACGATGACTGTCGCGGGCTATGTCCTTGACGTCGCCGCCGTGCCGCTGCTCGCGCTCGTGGGCGAGCACGGCTGGATCGCCGCGTGCGCCCTGCTCGTCGTTCAGCGCATGGGCAAGGCGATAAAAAAACCGGCAAAGGACACCATCATGTCCTTTGCCGCCTCGCAGGAGGGCGTCGGCAAGAGCTTCGGTATTCAGGAGGTGCTTGACCAGATAGGCGCGTTTCTCGGACCGGTGCTGCTGTATCTTGTGATGCTTTTCAAGACCGACGGAACGACCTATGAGCTCTATTCCTTGTGCTTTGCCGCGCTTGCCGTTCCCGGCGCCATCACGCTTATCCTGCTCATCGTCACACGCCGCAAGTTCCCCAGCCCCGAGCGTTTCGAGCCCGAGCCGAAGGAGTATATCCCGTTTGAGATGAAGAGGGAGTTCATCCTCTATATCGCGGGCATCAGCCTCTTTGCGTTTGGCTTCATCGACTATTCCATCATCATCATGCACGTCTCGCGCACGTATTCTCACCTTGCGTCGGGGCTGTCGGAGACGACGTCCCTCGTCAATTCCGGCACGCTGCCCCTGCTGTACGCGGGCGCGATGCTCGTTGACGCCGTCGCGGCGCTCATTTTCGGCTTGATGTACGACAGGAGGGGCGTGCGCGCGCTCGTGTGGTCAACGCTCATCTCCGCGCCGTTCGCCGTATTCGTGTTCGCGTTCGACTCCGTGCCCATGCTTCTGCTCGGCATAGCGCTGTGGGGCGTCGGCATGGGCGCGCAGGAGTCCATCCTCAAGGCGGCGGTCACGAGCATGGTGCCCAAGACCAGCCGCGCGACGGGCTACGGCATATTCGAGTGCTCGTTCGGCGCGTTCTGGTTTCTCGGAAGCTGGCTGATGGGCGCGCTGTACGACGCGAGCATCCCCGCGATGCTCGTGGTTTCCGTCGCGGCGCAGCTCGCGGCAATCCCGCTGTATGTCGCCTCGGCGAGACTTGGAAAGAAAGAATGATACAAAAGACCACGGAGCGCCGCAGGCAGCTCCGTGGTCTTATTGCTATACAGCCGCGCGACCCGCGCGGTACGCCGCGAGATTCAGCTCAGCGGAGCGCTCCGGCACTGTGGCGCGTATGACGCGCTCCCAGTCGATGCTATCCAGCGCGAGCGCCTTCACCATCGCGCCGAAGAGAACGATGTTCATGCACCTCACGCTGCCGAGCGCCTCGGCGATCTCCGCCGCGCGCAGCGTGAGGCAGTTGAACGTGCGCTCCATCGCCTCCACACAGCCGGACGGATACTCCGCAAGCCCCGCCGCCGTCGCAGAGGACGCCATCTCGTAGTCGTTTATCACGGCGACGCCGTCGGGCTTGAGAAAATCGGCATAGCGCACCGCCTCCATCTTCTCGAACGCGACAAGCATATCCGCCGCGCCCTTGCCGAACACGGGGGAATACACCCGCTCGCCGAAGCGCACCTGCGTGGTCACGCTTCCGCCGCGCTGGCTCATCCCGTGCACCTCGGACATTTTCACGTCATATCCGGCTTCTATAAGCCCCGCGACGAGCACCTTCGCCGTGAGTATCGCGCCCTGCCCGCCGACGCCCGCCAAAAGAACGCTTTTTGTTTGCATGGTTCAACCCTCCTTCCAGCTGATGGCGTGCACGGGGCACACCTGTGCGCATACCGTGCACCCGACGCAGAGCGTCCGGTCGATGAACGATCTGCCTTCCTTGAGCTGCAGCGCGGGGCAGCCGACGGCGAGACACCTTTTGCAGCCGATGCATTTTGCGCTGTCCACGACACACTCGCCGCGCTCGTGCCGGACGCGCTTGATGAGCAGGCACTCCCGCCGCACGATGACGGCGGCGCGCGCCGTGCTCTCCATGGCGTCGTGCAGAGCCTTGTCCATCGCCGCGAGGTCGTTCGGGTCAACGATGATGATGTTTTCAAAGCCGACGGCGCGCAGCACGTCCTCTATCCTCACCGCCGCGGCGACCTCGCCCATGAGGTTGTAGCCCGTGCCGGGGTTGTCCTGATGTCCGGTCATGCCGGTGATGTGGTTGTCGAGCACGACGGGGATCATCTCGGCGCTGTTATAGATGATCTCGACCGCGCCCGTTATGCCGCTGTGGAAAAACGTCGAGTCGCCCACAACGCCGAACACGGGGCGCTTGTGCCCGCCGAGAGCGAACGCGCGCGCCATGCCCGCGCCGACCGTGAAGCCGCCGCCCATGCACACGCAGGTGTCCGAGGCGCTGAGAGGGGGCGCCGCGCCGAGGGTGTAGCAGCCGATGTCGCCGGTGACGACGGCGTTTTTTATCTTGGACACGCAGTAGAAAAAGCCGCGGTGCGGGCAGCCGGGGCACAGCGCGGGCGGGCGCGGGGCAGCCTTGACGCCGACGTCGCGCGTCTGCGGCTTTACGCCGAAGAGCTCCTCGCGCAGTATCTCCGGATTCAGCTCGTACATGGGGCTGACGACGCTCTTGCCGATGCAGTCGATGCCGGCGGCGCGTATCTCCGTCTCCATAAAGCCGTCCAGCTCCTCAATGACATAGAGCGTCTCGACCTTGGCGGCAAACTCACGGATGAGCTGCATGGGCAGGGGATATGTAAGACCGAGCTTGAGAAACGACGTGTCCTCGGGAAAGACCTCCTTGGCGTACTCATACGCGATGGAGGCGCTGATAACGCCGAGCCTGCCGCCGCGCAGCTCCATGCGGTTGAGCGGCGAGCTGTCGGAGTATTCCGCGAGACGGCGCATATTCTCCTCGACCTTTGCGCGGTTGACGTAGGCGCGCGCCGGCGTGCACACGTACTTCTGCGCGTTCTTTTTGTACGGCGCGAGCTCGTGCTCCTCGCGCTCGCCGAGCTCAACAAGGCTCTTCGAGTGCGACACGCGCGTCGTCGTGCGAAAGAGCACGGGCATATCGAAAGCCTCGGATATGCGGTACGCCTCGCGCATGAAGTCCTTGCACTCCTGCGAGTCGGACGGCTCGACAAGGGCGATCTTGGCGTGCTTGGCATACCAGCGGTTGTCCTGCTCGTTCTGGGACGAATGACAGCTCGGATCGTCGGCGGTGACGACGACAAAGCCGCCGTTCACGCCGAGGTAGGCGGCGGTGAAAACGGGGTCGGCGGCGACGTTCAGCCCGACGTGCTTCATCGCGCACAGCGTCCGCGCACCGGCGATGCACGCGCCGTATGCCACCTCCGCCGCGACCTTCTCGTTCGGCGCCCACTCGCAGTAGACCTTATCCCTGTATTGCGGCAGATTCTCGAAGATCTCCGTGCTGGGCGTGCCGGGGTAGGCGGAGCAGACGTTCACGCCCGCCTCGTATGCGCCGCGCGCAATGGCTTCGTTGCCGCTCATAAGCTGCTTCAATGTATCACGCTCCCTTCGTTTTTCGGGGTAATATCTATATGTATATATAATAGTACACGGCGCGGAAAAAAGCAATCAAAATGCGCCCTCTGCGAAAAATCCGCGCAAACGGGAAAAACTGTAGGTTTGTCAAACATATTGTACAGTGATCTCAGCGGGAGACAGCCAGCGGAGGGGTCTCATGGGTAA
>CAKTKT010000087.1 GCA_934572325.1 uncultured Oscillospiraceae bacterium | reverse complement strand
CTCAACTATAACCCATGAGACCATATCCTTCATATCTTTTTATTCACTTGTCCAATATGTATTGTAGTCCTACACTCGTGCAGAGAAAGTGCGCGAGATACTGATTGACAAGCGGGTAAAGCGGTGATAATATAAGCGTTGAAAAAGGCAAAGACGGAGAAAACGGGAGATAACCGCCGCACAGAGAGGGCTGCCATCGGCTGCAAGCCGCCCCGGCGCGTGCTCCGAGCGTTACCGCTCCCGAGCCGGAGAGAGGAAATTCTCTCCCGCGTGACGCGCGTTACCGCGTTATTGAGTTAAAAACCAAGGTGGAACCGTGCGATCAGCACCCTTGATGCGCCATAAGCGCGTCAAGGGTGCTTTCAATTTATGAGGAGGATAAGCAATGGAAAACATGGAAAACGTCGAGAACAGGTACAGCTTTGAAAATCCCGAATACCGCCACACCTACTGGCACACCTGCGCCCACGTGCTCGCGCAGGCGGTCAAGCGCCTGTATCCGAACGTCAAGCTCGCCATCGGTCCGGCGATAGAGAACGGCTTTTACTACGATATGGATTCGCCCTTCCCCTTTACTCCGGAAATGATGGAGAGGATCGAGGGCGAGATGCGCAAAATCTGCAAGGAAAAGCTCAGGCTGGAGCGCTTTGAGCTGCCGCGCGGCGAGGCGCTCAAGCTCATGGAGGAGAAGGACGAGCCCTATAAGGTCGAGCTTATAAACGATCTGCCGGAGGACGCGGTCATCAGCTTTTACAGACAGGGGGAGTTCACCGATCTCTGTGCCGGACCGCACCTTGACTCCACCGGCAGGATAAAGGGCAACGCCGTCAAGCTCACCGCCTGCAACAGCGCCTACTGGCGCGGCGACAGCAGCCGCCAGACGCTCCAGCGCATTTACGGCGTCGCGTTCCCGAAGAAGGAGGAGCTGGACGAGTACCTTGCCCGCATAGAGGAGGCGAAGCGCCGCGATCACCGCAAGCTCGGGCGCGAGCTGGGGCTGTTCGCGTTCCGCGACGAGGCGCCCGGCTTCCCGTTCTATCTGCCCAAGGGCATGGTGCTGAAAAATACGCTCATAGACTACTGGCGCGAGGTGCACAGAAAGTGGGATTATATGGAGATCTCCACCCCGCAGATCATGCGCCGCAGCCTGTGGGAGACCTCCGGACACTGGGAGCACTATAAGAACAATATGTACACCACCGTCATCGACGGCGAGGATTTTGCCATAAAGCCCATGAACTGCCCGGGCAGCATCCTCGTGTACGAGCTTGAGCCGCACTCCTATAAGGAGCTGCCCCTGCGCTACGGCGAGCTGGGCATCGTCCACCGGCATGAGCTGTCCGGCGCGCTGCACGGGATGTTCCGCGTGCGCTGCTTCACGCAGGACGACGCGCACATCCTCCTCGCCAAGGAGCAGATCAAGGACGAGGTCGTGCGCATCGCTCAGCTTTTTGACGAGGTCTACTCGCTCTTCGGTCTGCCGTATAAGATAGAGCTGTCCACCATGCCCGACGACCATATCGGCTCGGTTGAGGATTGGGACGTCGCCACCGCCGCCCTCGCCGACGCCATCACCAGCATCGGAAAGAGCTATGAGGTCAACCCGGGCGACGGCGCGTTCTACGGACCTAAGCTCGACTTCCACATTCAGGACTCTCTCGGGCGCACATGGCAGTGCGGCACCATACAGCTTGACTATCAGCTTCCCGGGCGCTTCGGGCTGGAGTACACGGGCGCGGACGGCGAGAAGCACTGCCCCGTCATGATCCACCGCGTTGTTTTCGGCTCTATCGAGCGCTTCATCGGCGTCATCACCGAGCACTACGCCGGTGCGTTCCCCGTGTGGCTGTCTCCCGTGCAGGCGACGGTCATGCCCATAACCGACCGCGCCGACGGCTACGCCGAGGAGGTCAGGGCTAAGCTCGCCGCGGCGGGCGTCCGCGCCGAGAGCGATCTCAGAAACGAGAAGATAGGCTACAAGATCCGCGAGGCGCAGATGCAGAAGCTGCCGTATATGCTCGTCGTCGGCGACAAGGAGCGCGCGGCGGGCACGGTCGCCGTGCGTACACGCGGCGGCGTTGATCTTGGCGCAATGCCGGTGGAGGAGTTTATCGCCAAGATCACCGAGCAGATAAAAACCCGTACGAACGATTAACCCGGCATAAAATTTACAGCGCCTCCGCATACTACTATTAAATATGTATGCGGAGGTGTTTTTTTGCATATCAGCATGAAAAAGACGCTCATGACCGTCGCGGCGCTCCTCGCGCTCAACTTCGCCTTTGCCGCGTGGAGTCAGTACGCGGCGGCGGATCTCTACAGGAAGGGCGCGACGGGCGCGGGCGTCACGGAGATACAGACGCGGCTGAAGGCGTGGGGGTACTATTCCGGCGCGGTGGACGGCGTGTACGGCAGCGGCACGGAGAAGGCGGTAAAGTATTTTCAGCAGTCCAACGGTCTCACGGCGGACGGGCAGTGCGGCGCACAGACGCTCGCGGCGCTCGGTCTGCCGACGGATATGGGCGGCGGCTCATCGTCCGGCGATCCGTCGTCCGGCGGCGGCTCGGGCGACGTCGATCTGCTCGCGCGGCTCATATCGGCGGAGTCGCGCGGCGAGCCGTATGAGGGGCAGGTCGCCGTGGGCGCGGTCGTCCTCAACCGCGTCAGCCACGCCTCGTTCCCCAACTCCATCTCCGGCGTGATCTACCAGCCCGGCGCGTTCTCCTGCCTCGACGACGGGCAGTTTGACCAGCCCGTCGCGGAGAGCGCCTACCGCGCGGCGCAGGACGCGCTCAACGGCTGGGATCCCAGCAGCGGCGCTATCTACTACTTCAACCCCTCCACCGCGACGAGCGCGTGGATATGGTCGCGCCCCGCGATAGTCACGATAGGCAAGCATATGTTCTGCTCGTGAACAGGATAATAATATTACGGTTGAAAATGTACCGCGTCCGGAGTATAATATAACCAATGTTATACTATTGGGAGAGACTAGAATGGCTTACTGCGATAAATGCGGCGCATATATACCCGACGGACAGACAAAGTGCCTCGCCTGCGGCTACGATGAGAGCGCGGAGCGCGCGGCGCGCTCCGCTGCGTCGGCGGGCGCATCGGCGGCGGACACGGGGAAATACTACGGCTTTTCCAATGACGAGCTTCGCGCCCGCCTTGAGGAGCAGCGCAGAAAGCAGCAGGAGCAGAGCCGCGTCTGGGCGCAGCAGGAGCGCGAGCGCCGCCAGCGCGAGCAGGAACGGGCACGGCGCGAGCGCGAGAGGATGGAGCATGAGCGCGCCGAGCAGCGCCGCCGCGCCGAGGAGCAGACGGCTTCCGCGCGCGACGGCGGGGCGCAGGGAGCGGGCGCTGTGCCGTCTCTCGGCGAGGGAGAGAGCAAGGTGTTCGCGGCGCTCTCCTATGTCAGCATACTCTTCCTGCTGCCGTTCTTCCTGCGGCGTGACGACAGCTTCGCCATGTACCATGCGCGGCAGGGGCTCGTGCTGCTGATATACGGCGTGCTCGCGGACATTCTCAGCGCCATACCCGTCGTCGGCTGGGTGTTCAGCCTTTTCCGCGTCTACTGCGTTTTCAAGGGCATCAGCAACGCCGTCAAGGGCGTGACGGAGCCGCTGCCTTATATCGGCAAATACGGCGAGCG
Source organism: uncultured Oscillospiraceae bacterium (assembly GCA_934572325.1). Classification (GTDB taxonomy): domain Bacteria; phylum Bacillota; class Clostridia; order Oscillospirales; family Oscillospiraceae; genus Limivicinus. Next base: position 518 of record CAKTKT010000087.1, on the reverse strand, counting down.
AGGCTGAACGGACGCCTGCGGACAAAGTTCATATTTAGTGCACCGGAAGCACTGCGACCACAACATTTAGAAGCGCAAAAAAGTTTCGGATTTTTCGCAAAAAAGTGTTGACAAGTCGGGGCTTCCGGTGCTATATTATCCAAGCACCCGCAAGGCGGGCGCGGCTTCGGGAAACAGAGTTGAGACAAAAGATTTCAAAAAAATCTAAAATATCTCTTGACAAATGAGATTTTCCGGAGTATACTAAACAAGCTGTCGCTGAGAGGCGGGGGCGAGGAAGATGTACCTTGAAAATTGAACAATGTAAGAAAGCTTATGCAAAAATAAGCACCAGAAAAGGGTTCAAGTCAGGAATGACTTAAATCATTTATTTCTTTTGAGAGCTAATTAAGCTGATCAAGAATTAGGTTTTAACTGGCGACAGTTGAGATACAATTTATTGAGAGTTTGATCCTGGCTCAGGATGAACGCTGGCGGCGTGCCTAACACATGCAAGTCGAACGGAGTGTTGAGAGCTT
>CAKTKT010000086.1 GCA_934572325.1 uncultured Oscillospiraceae bacterium | reverse complement strand
AACAACTTGCCCATGAGACCCCTCCGCTGGCTGTCTCCCGCTGAGATTACTGTACAATATGTTTGACAAACCTACATTTTTTCGGATTTTCTTGAATATCTTCAGGCTCATCCGTCCGGCTCTCAGGGAAACTTGCGCCGCTCTCTTGAGCGCTTGGCTAATATACCACCTATCCCTCCGCTTGTCAACAGCTTTTTTCACTTTTTCGCAACAAATTTTTAATACATTTTTTAATACACTACATCTTGTGCCGCGTATACTTCCGCGCCGCACGGGAAATGCTATTTGATATGTATAAGTCTAGCTATGAATCCGGACCTTACCACCCGATAAGCCTGCCGGAATACAATGTGCCGCTGACGGCAAGGTCGCTGCGCGACATATTCACGACCTGCGCCGATTTCCAGCTGCGCGAGATCGCTTTCGGGCTTGAAAGGAACGTGCGGCTGAGCGTGTGCTGGCTGGACGGCGTCGTTTCCGGCGGAGACGTATCGACCTGCGTGCTGCGCCCGCTGACGCAGTCCGCCCGCGCCGCAAACGCGCGCGACGAGGCGCAGGCGCTCTACGCCATACTCCACGGCGGCGTATATAGCTGCTCCGTCAGGGAGTGCGCCTCGGCGGACGACGCCGTCTCGGCGCTGACGCACGGACACTGCGCCGTGATATTCGACACGCTGCAGACCGCGCTGTGCTTCGAGGTGAAGTCCGACAAGACGCGCGCCGTGTCCGAGCCGACGCTCGAAAAGTCCATAAAGGGCGCGAAGGACTCCTTCGTGGAGACGCTGCGCGTCAACACCGCGCTCGTGCGGCGGCGCATATGCTCGCCGAGGCTGAAGGTCGTGGAGAGCACGGTCGGACGCAAGAGCGCGACGCGCGTGGCGGTGATGTTCGTGGAGGGCGTCGCGCCGGCGGAGACGGTGAGGGCGCTTGCCTCGCGGCTGGACGCGCTCGACGCGGACGGGCTTTTGTCCGTGGGGCTTCTCGAGGAGGGCATAGTGGACGCGCCCGCCTCGCCCTTCCCCCAGCTCATGCACACGGAGCGTCCGGACCGCTTTGCCATGTACCTTCTCGACGGGCGCGTGGGGCTGCTTGTGGACGGCATACCCGTTGGGCTTGTCGCGCCCGTGACCTTTGCGGAGTTCATGCGCGTGACGAGCGATGCGAGCTTTCACTTTCTCGTCACGAGCGTCATCGCCGTGCTGCGCTATTTCTCGCTCGCGCTGAGCGCGCTGCTGCCGGCGCTGTACGTGGCGGTGGCGATGTATCATCAGGAGATGATACCGACGCGGCTGCTGCTGTCGATAATCGAGGCGAAGCAGGATGTGCCGTTCTCGACCGCGCTGGAGGTCATAGGTATGCTCGTAGCGTTCGCGCTTTTGCAGGAGGCGGGGCTTCGCCTGCCGAACCCCATAGGCGATACGGTGTCGATAATCGGGGCGCTGGTCGTCGGGCAGTCGGCGGTGGAGGCGCGCGTGGTGTCGCCGATCGCAATTATAGTTGTGGCGCTCTCCGGCATCGCGTGCTACACCCTGCCAAGTCAGGACATGGGCAGCGCCGTGCGCCTTGTGCGCTTCGCGCTCGTGCTCGCGGCGATCGCGGCGGGGCTTTTCGGCGTGGCGGCGGCGGCGTGCCTTGTCGTGTTCCTGCTCGCGCGGATGGACAGCTTCGGCGTAAACTACACCGCGCCCTTGAGCGAGGGTATGCCCGGCGGACTGCTGCGGCTGTTCGTGCGGCTGCCGAAGAGGAAGGACAAATACCGCGACCCGCTCGTCGGCTCGCCGGACAGGAGGCGGCAGGGATGAGAAGGCGGCTCATCTGCGTTCTGCTCGTGCTCGCCATGCTGCCGTCGCTTGGCTCCTGCGCGTCGGTATACTCCAACTACCGCGAGATGGAGGAGCTGCTGGTGATACGCACGATGGGGCTGGACGCGGCGGAGGCGGGCGTGGTGCTCTCTCTCGCGTCGGGCGCGGACACCGAGCGCGGCAAAGCGCCCGTACGCCTTCGCGCGGCGGGGGCAAGCATCGCCTCCGCGTTTGAGCGCGCGCAGAACTACTCCTTCGAGGAATCGCTCTTTTTCTCGCACATCAGCTCCGTGCTCGTCGGCGAGGACGCGGCAAGGCGCGGCGTTGGCGAATACGTCGGCTATATCTGCCAAGCGCCGCGCATCCGCATGGATATACCCATATATATTGTAAAAGGGAGCACCGCCGAGAGCCTCATGGCGCAGACGGGAGACGACGACAACGGCATTGCCGAGATACTCAGCGGCGTGCGCGAATATCTTGACGACCGCGGCGCGGCGGCGGGCTCCGTCTCCGACCTCGCGCGCGAGACGCTGCGCCACGGCAGCGCCCTTGCCGTCGCGCTCGAATACGCGCCGAGCATACAGCGAAGCGCGGACGGCACGGCGGCTTCCGGCGCGTCCGACGGTACGGCGCAGCGCGCGACCGCCGCCGCGGCGGGCTACGCCGTGATGCGGGATATGAAGCTCGCGGCGTTCATTGACCTTGAGGACGCGCTCGGCGTGGACTTCATCAAAAACACCGTGCGCGTGAGCGACATCGTCGTCCCCGGGCGCGGCGGCGAGACCGTGACGCTGGAGATAACGGACGGCGGCTGCGACATTATCCCGCGCTGGGCAAGCGACGGAACGCTGACGCGCATCGACTTTCGCGCCGATGTGAGCGCGACGGTGCTCGAGAGCGGCGGGCGCGCCGACCTCGACAGCGCGGACTGCGCCGCGTACCTCACCGAGCAGCTTGAAAGCTATGTGACGGAGAAGATAAGCGCGGCGCTGCGCCTGTCGGCAAAGCTGGAGTCCGACTTTCTCGCCCTCGGCAGCGCGGCGGAGCGGAGCGACCCGACGCTCTACCGGCTGCTCCCCCTGCCGTTCGCCTCGTACCTCGGCGAGCTTGAGATGCGCGTGGCGGTGAAGGGGCGGCTCAGCCACTCCAACGACGTGCGCAGATCCGTACAGCAGGTGGTGAACACGTGAACACAGACTATGGCTTCAACACGCGGCAGCTTCTCGCGGCGTGCACCGTTTTCTTCCTCGCGCCCGCTCTCCGGCTCGTGCCGGGGGCGGCGGCGCGCATCGCGGGGCGCGCGGCGTGGGCGTCCGTGCCGCTGGCGCTGCCTGGCATACTATTATATATATTGTTCATCCACTCGTTTCTCGCCCGCCGCGAGGACGGCGAGGGGCTGGGCGAGCTTATACGCCGCGCGCTCGACCCGCGCGCAGCGCGGGCGGCGCTGGGGCTGCTCGCGGCGTGGTTTGTGCTGTACGGCAGCTTCATGCTGCGCTCCGGCGCGCAGCGCATAGTCGCGACGATGTACCCCAACGCCGGAGCGGAGCTTTTTATCGTCACCATGGGCGCACTCGCGCTGCTCGCGGCGCTCGACTGTGCGCGCACTCTCGTCCGCGCGGCAAACCTCTTTGGCGTAACGGTGCTGGGGGTGCTGTTTATCGTGCTGCTCTTCGCGCTTTTCTCGCTGGAGCGGGATAACCTGCTGCCGTTGACGCTGCCGGAGCTCCCCGGCGCGGCGGAGGGTGCGCTCGCCACGCTGGATGTGGCGGTGACGCCGGTATACGTCATGTGCTTCCTGCCGGGGCTGCGCCGCGACGCATCCGGCGGTCGGCGCGCGGCGCTCATGTGGGGCGCGGGCGTGACGCTCCTTTTAACGTGGGTCATGGCGGACATCGTGGGCACGTTCGGGGCGGAGCTCGCCTCGCGTCTTACGCACCCGTTTTTCATGCTGGTGAAAAACCTCGTGTTCTTCAAAACCCTTGAGCGCATGGAGGCGCTGGTGGTGTCGCTGTGGGTGTTTTCGGACTTCGTGGTCATCTCCGCCTGCCTGCTCGCGGCGCAGCGCTGTCTGCGGCTGATGATGGGCTTTCGCCCGCCCTGCGGCGGGGAGAAGCTGCTCTCGCTCGCTTGCGGGCGCTGGGTCATATGGCTGTGCGCGGCGCTGTGCGTCGCTCTCGCGCTCGTGCTTGCGCGCGACGGCGTTTCGCTGCACGTCTGGTCGCGCCGGATCATCCCGCCGGCAAACCTCGGCGTGGCGCTGCTGCTCCTGCCCGCCGTATATATTGCCGGAAAAGTTAAAAAGACGCTGTGAAGCTTGAACAGCACCCCATTTGTTAGACAGTATGATATACTATCTAACAAGTGGGGGTGTTTTTCTATGGCAAAAGGAGTA
>CAKTKT010000085.1 GCA_934572325.1 uncultured Oscillospiraceae bacterium | reverse complement strand
TGATTGATATTAGAGAGGTCATATTTGTTATGACCTTGCAATGGTGCCCAAATGGTGCCCGGACGTGAAAAACAGGGCTGTAAAAAGAAAAACCGCCATAATCACAAGATACAAGAAAAGCCTTTGTTTACAAGGCTTTTCGCAGATAACCTATAAGAAGATATGTGGAAATACAGGGCGGTTTTGGCTGTTTCACGACCCTCGAAATCAGGTGTACCGGCAACGGTACCGTGGGTTCGAATCCCACCCGCTGCGCCACATCGGAGCAAAGTCCGCTCCGCTCAAAATCCGGCAGCTCTTTTAGAGTTGCCGGATTCTTTGTCAGCACTCCCTTGCTCCACGTTCCGGCTTGAACCCGCCTGCGGTCGGGCTTCAAGTCGGTTTTGCGCGTATCGTCAAAATGCTCGGGCGCTCAAAAGCCCATACCCCGTCAGCGACAGGGTATGAGCCCTCTTGCTTCCGCTATTCGTCCTTATCTTCCGCTTTGACCGTCTCGTCCTCCCCGTCACAGAGATCCTGCGGCAGGATGGCGGTGAGATCGTCCTTCGTGGGGGCTTCCATCTGCGCGACACGGTTGGACTGGCGGATGATCATATCCTCAAAACGGTTGCGCACGTCGCGCCCGTTGCCGAAATTCTCATCGCGCTCGGCGTAAAGCCCGTCAAAGAGCTTCTTCGCCGCCGCCTCCGCCTCGGGGGTGAGGGTATAGCTGTTCTTTTTGCACTGCGCGCGGAAGATCGCCATGAGCTGCTCGCCGTTGTAGTCGGGGAAGAAGAAGCGCTTATTGAAGCGCGACTCAAGCCCAGGGTTGGAGCTCATGAACTGCTCCATAGGCTCGGTATATCCGGCGACGACGACAATGAGATCGTCACGGTGATCCTCCATCGCCTTGAGTATTGTCTCTATCGCCTCGCGCCCGAAGTCGTTGCCGCCGCCGGAGGAGAGCGAGTACGCCTCATCGATGAACAGCACCCCGCCGAGCGCGGACTGTATGACCTCCTGCGTCTTGAGTGCGGTCTGCCCCACATAGCCCGCGACGAGACCGGAGCGATCGACCTCAACGAGATGACCCCTGCTGAGCACCCCGATGGAGGCGTACAGTCCGCTTATCAGGCGCGCGACCGTCGTTTTTCCCGTGCCGGGGTTGCCGAGGAACACCATGTGCAGGCTCATCGGCGGAACGGGCAGATCGTTCTGCGCGCGGAGCTTGCGCACCTTGACGAGATTGATGAGGTTTTTGACATCCTTTTTAACGCTTTCCAGCCCGACAAGAGCATCGAGCTGCGCCATAAGCGCATCAAAATCCGGCTTCTCCGGCGCGCTCTGCGCCGCGTCGGTAGCCTTTTCGCCGCCTCCTGACGCGGAGGTCTGCGGCACGGCGGGCGGGCGCTTCTCCGTAAAGGGCGGTGCTCCGCTCGTGACATAGTCCAGCGGGTCAAGCCCCTCCTGCCCGCGTCCGACGCCGCTGGCGTCGCAGATGGCGGAGAGACGATCAATGCCCTTGGTTATGTACTCCGCCTCCGCGAGCGTCACCTCGTCGTCCGCCGCCGCAAGGTAGAGCATGATGTTGGTGAACATACGGATGAATGTGCGGGAGGTCTGCGTGCCGCGCTTCGCGTCGTCCTCGGCAAGGCTCCAGAAGAACAGCGGCGGCATGAACTCGTCGCTGGCGCACACGGAGCTTGTCAGCCCCCATAGCATCCAGTCGGGCTTCGGCTGACCGCGGGAGTATATCTCGTTGGCGAGGTCGGCGTGGCGCTGGGTGACGCCGCTGCCGCGGCTCCAGAGCTGCAGGGCACAGCTCGTCATAAAGCTGTCCAGCTCCATGGCGAGGGCATAGCTGCCGGAGCGGTAAAAGGCGTCGGTGTTGGCAGAGTATATCCGGTGAAAATCCTCCGGTGAGCGATTCCATGTTGTCGGCATAACGGCGTGTCTCCTTAGCGAGCCAGTATCATTACACACTATTATATTACAAAATCATGCCGGGTCAAGACAAAACATGACTCGGCATGATAGCGCTGCACTATATCCGCTTACGGGCGGCGTCTGCCGTAGCGCACGGCGACGCTCTTTGCCTCGCGGCGCGGCATGAGCTTTATGCCCTCGGTGACGGCGCCACGCTCGCCGCAGACGCGCTTCCACACCGCCTCAAAGCCCGCCAGCTCCTTCTTATAATCCCGTTCCATTGAAAAATGCACCTCGCCGTATTCTATGCCGGGGGTTGAAAAGACGTGAAAACTGTGCGATAATACCATTATCCATAATATTATATGCAACAGACTACAACGCTTCGGAGGGACATATCATGCCCAGATTTTTTATGGCGGGAACAAATATACTCGGCGGAATGGCGATAATGCGCGGACGGGACGCGGAGCACGTGCACGTGCTGCGTATGCGCCCGGGCGAGGATATGATAATATGCGACGGGCAGGGAACGGACTATAAGTGCCGTCTCGTCAAGGCGGACAAGGAACAGGTGGAGGCGGAGGTCATAGAGGTCGTGAGCTGTCCGGCGGAGCCGAACGTCAAGGTGACTATGCTGTGCGGGCTGCCCAAGGGCGACAAGACCGACTATATCATCCAGAAGTGCGTCGAGGCGGGCGCGTATGAGATACTGTTCTTCTCCTCCTCGCGCTGCATCGCAAAGCTCGGCAACGGGGAAAAGAAGCTGGAGCGCTGGCAGCGCATCGCCGAGGAGGCGGCAAAGCAGTCCGGGCGCGGGATAATCCCGCAGGTCGGCTGGGCGGGTGAGCTGGCGGACGCCTTCGATGCGGCGGTGAAGCGTGACGTGGGGCTGTTCATGTACGAGACGGGGGAGCGCGAGACGCTGGGCGAGGTGCTGGAGGCGAACAGGACCGCCGCGACCGCCGCGATAATCACCGGACCGGAGGGCGGCTTCGCGCCGTTCGAGGCGGAGCTGGCGAGGATAGTGGGGCTGCACATCTGCTCCATGGGCGAGCGCATACTCCGCTGCGAGACCGCGCCTGTCGTAGCGCTGACGGCGGCAATGTACGCGACCGGAAATCTCGCGTGAGGGGCGCGCAGTGTTCAGAGAGATGAGAAGAAGCTTGCAGAGCCTGCCGCGGGAGGAGTGCGAGCGCATACTGCGCGAGGGGAAGACCGCGGTGCTCGCCCTCGCGGGGGACGACGGATACCCCTATGCCGTGCCCGTCAACTACGTGTACGACAGCGGGAAAATATATTTCCACTGCGCGAGGAGCGGGCACAAGCTCGACGCACTCCGCCGCTGCGAAAGGGTGTCCGCGTGCGTGGTGGACAGGGATGACGTCGCGCCGGAGCGTCTCGCCACGGATTATATGAGCGTGATAGTTTTCGGACGCGCGAGAATACTCGAAAGCGGCGAGGAGATATACCGCGCGGTTGAGAAGCTCGGGCTGAAATACAACCCCGACCGCACCGTTGTGGAGCGCGAGATACGCCGAGAGCGGGATGCACTGTGCTGCGTGGAGATTACGATCGACCACATAACCGGCAAGCAGGGCAAGGAGCTTGCCCGCCGCAGACGGTCGGGGGAGTGACGAGGATATACAGCGGACGGAAAACGACGGCTGCCCAAGATATTGCCTCCGTCAGGTAAGCTCTGAATAAATGTGTCAAATAACTGGGCGAGGGGTAGTGTGCGAAGCGTACTATCTCTCGCTCAGCCTTTGACAGACTTTTATTCGGAGCTTCCTTTTTCTACAAGATGGATGCGGAATACGGAGTGAAGCTTCCTGAGTATAACGATGAGGGGCTGACTGCCTATCTTGAAAAGGTGAAGCGCCTTGTGGCAAAACTTCAATGGACAGTCACGGACGAATGTAAGACTGGCATTTTCTCATTCCTTAAAATCAATATGTACCGAGATTTGAAAGACAATGCGAAAGAGATTCTTTTAAATCGTAATGTCCGTCAGCTCTTGGACGAGCCAACTGACGCGGAAAAACTGTATGGTGATGATAATGCCGATGCTCCTGCTGCTAATCCGTTGATTTAGCTCCGGCTTTGCCAATTTAATATTCTGTTGCTTATCTAACCTGCTTGCTCATCAACTCACCTCCAGATATGACAAAAGCGCCGGATCGTTAATTCTACAAAACCAATAATTCGGCGCTTAAATTTTTGTGATATTTATTTTTTTGGAATCTCGAAAAGCTTGTCAAAAATCCGCGGCAGAGGAGAGATAAAATGGCTCAAAACCCGGCTTGGGTAGTTCAAGTCTCCTCAGTCGCATGAAAACGGCGTTTGTCATCAATGGAAAAACAAAAAAATTTCCGAGCCGAAAAAGCCCGGAAAGCCTTGATGACACTGCGTTTTTCGCAGTGTCATCAAAATTGGCTGACAAGCCTGGTGACCCGTACGGGACTCGAACCCATGTTACCGCCGTGAAAGGGCGGTGTCTTAACCACTTGACCAACGGGCCA
>CAKTKT010000084.1 GCA_934572325.1 uncultured Oscillospiraceae bacterium | reverse complement strand
CAGATAAGTCTGCTGAGCGCGGACAGGATCGATGAGTTCAACAAAAAAGGCGCAGGGGTCAGCCCCGGCGCGTTCGGCGAGAATCTTGTCGTGGACGGGTTCGACTTCCGTGCGCTGCCCGTGGGAACGCTGCTCCGCTGCGGCGACGTGCTGCTGGAAATGACGCAGATAGGCAAGGAGTGCCACGGGCACTGCGAGATATACAAGAAAATGGGCGACTGCATCATGCCGCGGGAGGGTGTGTTCGCCCGCGTGCTTGAGTCGGGCACAATATCCGTCGGCGATGAGATGGTCATCGTCGGGCGCTGAATTTATAAAAAGAAATCGAAGAAAGAGACTGACACCATGAAACTAAGCGATCTACAGCTTCGGCAGGTCAACGCGCAGGTACAGCGCATACTCTCCTCCGGCAACTATTTCAGCGAGGTCTACCGCCGCGCAGGCGTAACTGGCGTTGACACGCAGGAGGATTTTGAGCGTCTCCCGTTTTCGGACAAGTACGCCCTGCGCGAGGCGTACCCCCTCGGTATTCAGGCGGTTCCTGACAGCGAGGTCGTGCGCATCCACTCGTCCTCCGGTACGACAGGCAAGCCCGTCATCATCCCCTACACCGCCAAGGATGTGGACGACTGGGCGGCTATCTTTGCGCGCTGCTATGAGATGGCTGGCGTGACGGACGAGGACAGGGTGCAGATCGCCGTGGCATACGGGCTGTGGACGGCGGGCGTCGGCTTTCAGGCGGGGGCGGAAAAGCTCGGCGCGATGGTGATCCCCATGGGTCCGGGCAACACCGACAAGCAGCTTCAGATGATGCAGGATCTCGGCGCGACGGTGCTCACGGCGACCTCGTCCTACGCGCTGCTGCTGGGCGAGGAGGTGCGCCGCCGCGGTCTGCGCGATAAGCTGAACCTCAGGAAGGGCATATTCGGCTCGGAGCGCTGGAGCGAGAAGATGCGCGAGTGCATCCGCCGCGACCTCGGCATTGAGCTGTACGACATATACGGGCTGACGGAGATATACGGTCCGGGCATCGGCATCAACTGCCGGAATGAGCACGGTATACATTACTGGGACGACTATATTTACATAGAGATAATCGACCCCGTGACCGGCAAGCCCGTTCCCGACGGCGAGGTCGGCGAGATTGTGATAACAACGCTCGTGAAGGAGGGCGCGCCGCTTCTGCGCTTCCGCACGCGCGATCTCTCGCGCATCATTCCGGAGAAGTGCTCCTGCGGCAGCGCGTTCCCGCGGCTTGACGTCATTCAGGGACGCAGTGACGATATGTTCAAGGTGCGCGGCGTGAATATGTTCCCGCGTCAGGTGGAGGAGCTGCTCGGCACGGTCGAGGGCGCGCTGTGCGAGTATCAGATCGAAATATCCCGCGGCGAGGGCGGGCGCGACCGCATGGTGCTGACCGTCGAGGCGGAGGGCGGCGTTGATTTTGCACATACGGGCGGCGTGATACGCGAGGCGTTCAAAAGCCGCATCGGCATGACGCCGGAGGTGGAGGTCGTGGCGCATGAGACGCTCGCGCGCAGCATGAAAAAGGCGAAGCGCGTCATCGACCGGCGCTATGATTGACCTGCAAGGCTTCCGTGCTTGGCTGGCGTATATTACCATACCCAGAGAAAACCGGAGGGCGTCGCGTGGGATAATCCCGCGACGCCCTCCGATCAATTTGTACTTTTTTGCCGATTTCAGTTGCTTCTTCTTGGTATATATGGTATGCTGTGCGCGGTACATATTGTACCGGGGCGCTGCACAACGGCAGGCGTGAGCAAGCGGTAACGTGAGCTTACGCCGCGTAACGGCGGTTAGTCACATCTCCGTAAAGGAGGTGAGATTATGCGTTTGACGATAACTCTGACATTACGCAGGTTAATGTTCCAGTTTATCATTAGAAGCAGAAACCGCCACCCCGGCAGGTGACGGTTTCTAATTATGAAACCCATCTAACGGGCTAACCGCTTGTCGCAGCGCCCTTTTCATTTGTATTATACCGCGCGGCTTGGCTTCTGTCAAGTCGAGCGGCGTTGTTTTTTTTGTTATTTTTTGCTGATTTTCGTTGCATTTTGGCAGCATATGTGATATTCTGTACGCGGTACATATTGTACCGGGGGCGCTGCACAACGGCAGGCGGCTTAGTCACATCTCCGCAAAGGAGGTGAGATTATGCGTTTAACGATAACTCTGACATTACGCAGGTTAATGTTCCAGTTTATCATTAAAAGCAGAAACCGCCACTTAAGCCGCAAGTGACGGTTTCTATAAATTAGAGATCGGTTTTCTTTGGGCTAACCGCTTGTCGCAGCGCCCTTTTCATTTGTATTATACCGCGCGGCTTGGCTTCTGTCAAGCCGCGCGGCGTTGTTTTTTTACGGTGCGGGCGTGACCGCCGCCGGAGAGACAGCCGGAGAGACAGCCGGAGACGCGACAGCGGCGGCGGTCGGGCTGGCGCTTGGCTCGGCGGTCAGCTTGACCGCGGGCGACGCACTCGGAGAGCACGCCGGAGAAGCAGCCGGAGACGCACTGGGACTGACTGCCGGAGACGCGGCGGGGCTGACTGCGGGAGCTGCCGTCGGCTCTGCGCTCGGCGTTGCCGTCGGCTCAACAGTCGGCTCGACTGTCGGGGCGGCGCTCGGCTGTGCCGACGGGGTGGGCTCGGGCGCAGGCTCGGGCTTGGCGGGCGCGATGATGACCGTGTCAAGATTCAAGATGATGTTCGCTGCGATGCTCATCTGTCGAGCGGCGGGGTCGAACGCGAGGAATTGCGCGTTCTCCTTGCCGTCGAAGCGGAACGTCTCCTCAATGACAAAGCCGTCGGCGCGGCGGATGGTGACGGAAAGCGCCTCCGGCAGCACCGTGCCGGACGCGGGCGCGAGGTCGAGAACAAGCCCCTGCCCCGGGGCGAGCGTGACCACATTGCCCTCGCCGCGCTTCAGCTCCGTATCGGACGCGCTCTCGGTGAAGATAATATTCTCCAGCGCGGTGACGTCAACGGCGATGTAAAGGTTCGGATCCGTCTGCCGCTCCTGCTCCGCCTTTTTCTCCGGATCAACGCAGACTGCCGCGCCGGAGAGCGTCAGCGTCTGCCCTATCTTGAGATAGGACGCATCGACGGTGAGCACGCCGCGCGCCGGATCAAAGGCGACGCCGTCATTATACACCGTGCCGTCGGTATAGACGGTATAGAGAATGTCGTTTATCACAAGGTGCAGCTCCGCAGGGAGGACATAGCCCTCCGCAGGGGCGAGCGCAAGCTCCAAGGTCTTGGCGGCGGAGAAGTCGCGCCCGAGATCTGCGGCGACGGCAATATCCGTCAGCCCCTCCGCGTCAACGTGCACGCCGACGGCAGAGCCGATGAGGGAGAAGCTGTCCCCGTCACGGATGAGCGCGGGTGCGACGGTGAGCTTTCCGGTGGGGGAATCGTAGGCGATACCCTCCGGATTTTCCGCGCCGGTGGTGAACACGGTGTACTCCGCGTCATTGATGCGCAGGAGAAAGAACTCCGGCATACGGAAGCCCTCGTCGGCGCGGATGTTGAGCACGAGCGGCTCATTATCCGTCCATGTGAAGGTTCTGGCGGCGCTCTCCCCTGCTGCGGCAGCGGGCGCAGCGGCATCGTCGGCAAACGCCGGAGCGGCGAACGCCGCGAGCGCCAGCAGCAGTGACAGCACAAGCACGAGAGCGCGCTGAATATACTTTTTACTCATGGCTTTTCATCTCCTTGGACGAGGGATTCAACTGATACTCATACCATTTAATCGATTATTGAGGGTGACAGTATTGGTCGTGCTGTTGCCGCTATTACTATAATCTATAAACAGAGTTGTTTTTTCGGCATTGTATTTCATTCCTGCAGTTGAAGTCCCATAATCAGCACTTCCAGCACCGTTATAGCGAATGACCAGATTGTATTTTCCTCCAGAATCTACAAGGTTACCTGCATCGTCATATACAAGATTACTCAGTCCGGGTTCTTCATATCCAGACATTCTTGCAACAGCCCGGCAATCAGTCACTCCTGCCGGTAATGTTATGTCAGCCGTCAAGGGTGCGCACAAGTTAAATGTACGATTCATCAGATTAACGCCATCCGGAATTTTTGCCGTAAACTTTTCAAGCCCTAAACATTGACTGAAAGTTAAATTCATATTTGTTACAGTTGCCGGAATAACAAAATCTGCTGGAAACTCCTTGATGGACGAACACAGCTGGAACGTAGCAGCAAGTGATGTCCATGTTCCTGTCGGGTCAAGCATAACATTCTGGATTTTCCGATTTTGTGAGAACAATCCAGCAATCGTATGGCTACCATCAACGCTCGTTGCGCTTGCAGGAACATAAACGCTTGTAATATTTCCAAGATAAGCCTTTATTCCATTGCCTAAATACGGATCTCCGTTTACGGTGGACTGTTCAAGCCTCCAGTATACATCGTTTTGCGGATAAACATTCTTTACAGTGTTTAATGTATCAACACTGACATCCCCATTGGTTATATTATTATCTCTATAGACAACACTCACACCCGTTGCTTGTCCCTCAAGCATATTATTATTTAAACTCCCAAGCTGTGGATAGTCCAATATTACCCACCTAACGCTCTGCGTGTTATCGGTCTTTTCAAACATTTTGTAGGTGCTTGTTATTGCTGTATCAAGTATTTTCCCGTTTTCCCAACAAAAAAGGATTTATCAGCTTCATCAAACGCATAAGTGTCTGTCGTGTAAAGCTGTGCTTCTTCCTCTGGCGA
>CAKTKT010000083.1 GCA_934572325.1 uncultured Oscillospiraceae bacterium | reverse complement strand
CGGCGGCGCTGAGCCTCGGCGCGGCGGCGCTCCTCAAGGTGGCGGCGGCGCAGTGCGCGGTAGCGCGCCACGAGGATGAGGTATACCGCCAGCAGCGACAGTATCACGATGATCAGCGTTATCACCCAGCCCTTGGAGAAGAACGCTCTTAGCTGCGTTCTGATATACTCGCCCTTCGACAGCTCCACGGCGTTGGGGTTGACGAGCTTAATAGAGCCGTAGTCCTTCCCGTCGGCGATGATGTGCACCTCGCCCAGCACCGTGCCCGCCTCGATTGGCGCGACGAGCTTGTCCTCATATATGCGCACCTCGGTGGAGATGGCGTCGTCGTTTATGTCCACGGGCAGCAGCGCGCGCACATCGTCCGTCGGGCGCAGCAGCACGGCGCCGTCCCCCTCCGCGAGATCCACCGTCACCTTCTGCGTGAACTGCGCGGCGGAGAGGAGCGTGCGGTACGAGAAGTTTTCAAAGCACCAGTCGTAGAGCGCGATGGTGTTCGTGAAGTTGCCGAACTCCGACTCCTGCGTGTTCAGCTCGCCGCCGCAGCCCATCACGACCGCCAGCACGCTTATGTCGTTCCTTGTCGCGGTGGAGACGAGGCAGTACCCCGCCGCGCGGGTATAGCCGGTCTTTACGCCCGCCGCGCCCTCGTAGAGGTAGTCGTGCCCGTTGTTCTGCATGGACATGCTCGCATAGTAGCCGCCGTTGGAGATAAGGGCGTTGGAGTTCCATATCTCGCGCGCCTCGCTCTTGTTGGTGGGCTGGGTCTTATAGTACTCCGTGTCGCATATCTTGAGGAAATCCGGATGCTTCACAGCCTCCTTGGTGATGAGATAGAGGTCGCGCGCGGTGGTATAGTGCCCATCGTTGGAAAGCCCGTTCGTGTCAAGAAAGTGCGTGCTCGCGCAGCCCAGCTCCGCTGCGCGGGCGTTCATGCGCTCCACAAAGGCGGAGATGCTGCCGGAGATATACGTGGCGAGGATGTTGCACGCCTCGTTTGCCGAGTGGACGACCGCGCAGTATACGAGATCGCGGTAGGTCATCATCTCGCCGGGCTGGATGTTTGAGTTGCTGGAGTCCTCCGACATTCCGTACCATGCGTCCGCACCGGCGGTGACGACGTCGTCCATGCTGCACTGCCCGCTCTCCACCGCCTCGATGGCGAGAAGCCCTGTCATTATCTTCGTCAGGCTCGCGGGCGAGCGCTGCTCGTCGGCGTTTTTCTCATAGAGCACCTCGTCGGTGTTCATGTCCGCGAGATACACCGCCTGTGCGCTCAGCCTCGGCTCGTCTATGGCGTAGGCGGACGGCGCAAGCGCGCACAGCGCGAGGCATATTATAAGAATAAGAGGGAAAATTTTAATTTTTTTCATTTTGCTCTCCCGTTTTTTCTCGGAGTGTGGTACATTATATATGATCTTATATGCACCAGTGGGCGGGCAAATGCGCCCGGTATGCCGCGGTGTGCGGCAGCCATACAGACTATTATATAATTATCGCCCCGAAAATGCAACCGAAAATAATTGTCTGGTGGAGCGCCGGTGGGGGAAACGTCTCAAAAAAGCCCTGCTTCCGCCGGCTTTAAGCGATTGGAGGAATAAAGTGAGGATACTTGTTGTCGATGATGAAAAGCTGCTCGTGAAGGGGATGAAGTTCAACCTTGAAAACGAGGGGTACACCGTGGACGCCTGCTACGACGGGGAGGAGGCGGTGGAGACCGCGCGCGGCGGCGACTATGACCTCATCATTCTCGATCTGATGATGCCGCGCAAGGACGGGCTTCAGGCGTGTCAGGAGATACGCAGCTTTTCCACCGTGCCGATAATCATGCTCACCGCGCGCAGTGAAAAATCCGACCTGCTGATGGGGTTTGAGTCCGGCGCGGACGATTACCTCACCAAGCCCTTTGATATACTGGAGCTGAAGGCGCGCGTGCGCGCGCTTCTGCGGCGCGCGTACATCACCGCGCCCGTCGCCGTGGAGCTGCCGTCCGTGCTGACGCGCGGGCACATCACCGTTGACGAGGAGCGCCGCCGCGCCCTCAAGAACGGCGAGGAGATAGAGCTGACGGTCAAGGAGTTCGACCTCATCCTCTTTCTGATGAAAAACCCCGGGCGCGTCTATTCGCGCGAAAACCTCCTCGATCTCGTGTGGGGATACGACTATCAGGGCGACACGCGCACCGTGGACGTGCATATCCGCCGCCTGCGCGAAAAGCTGGAGCTTGACCCCGCGAACCCCCGCTATATCGTCACCAAGTGGGGCGTGGGCTATTACTTCGCCGATTGAGGAGCCGCCATGCGCAGCCTTAGAGTACAGTTTATGGCGTTCACGGCGGTGCTGCTGGTCATTTTGCTGCTGCTGCTGAACATTTTCCCCATCACCTCCTCGCGCGACCGCGTTTTTGAGGAGAAGCGCAACTCCCTGAGCAGTCAGGCGGCTGTCGTCGCCTCGTCGCTGGCAAATCTTGATTCTCTCAGCCGCGAGAGCATAAGCGATGTTTTGCAGCTTCTGGACATCAGCGGCTTTTCGCGCACCGTCGTCGTCGATGCGGAGGGGAGCGTCATCTATGACGACGGCTCCTCCGCCGACCCCGAGCGCGAGCGCGGCGACATCGCCTCGGCGCTTTCGGGCAAGACGGTCTTCCGCTCGCTCTTCGCCGCCGGAGCGTTTCAGAGCGGCTTTGCAATGCCCATGAGCAATCAGGGCACGACGGTGGGCGCGGTGTATATCGGCGAGCACGACGCAGAGCGCGCCGCAATGATAGAGACGATGCAGCAGCGCCTTCGCTTCACGTCGCTCGTCATCGCGGGGGCGGCGACCGTCATCGTGGCGATATTTTCAAACGTGCTCCTCCGGCGCATACGCGAGCTTGTGGAGTCGATGCGCATCGTCGCCTCCGGCAACTACGGCTACCGCCTCGCAACGCGCGGCACGGACGAGATAACGGAGCTGGGGGAGGAGTTCAATATGCTGACCGAGCGCCTGGAGACGACGGAGCGGCAGCGCCGGCGCTTCGTGTCCGACGCCTCGCACGAGCTGAAGACCCCGCTGGCGTCCATCCGCCTTTTGTCGGACAGCATCGTGCAGAGCGAGAACATGAACGAGAGCACCGTGCGCGAGTTCGTCACGGACATCGGGCAGGAGGCGGAGCGCTTACAGCGCACGACGGAAAAGCTCCTCGATCTCAGCCGCATGGACGACGACGTCCGCTCCGACCCCGAGCCCGTGGACGTCAAGCAGGTGGCGGTGGACGCGCTGGTGCTGCTGCGCCCGCTCGCGGACGAGCGGCGGGTGCATATGCGCAGCGAGCTGGAGGACGGCTGCGTCGTCATGGCTACGGTGGACGATATGTTCCACATCATTTTCAATCTTGTTGAAAACGCGATAAAATACAACGTTGAGGGCGGCGGCGTCATGCTGCGCGTCAAAAGCGGCGGCAAAACCGTCAGCATCGCCGTGGAGGACACGGGCATCGGCATACCCGAGGAGGACCGCTTCAACATCTTCTCGCGCTTTTATCGCGTGGACAAGGCGCGATCCCGCGAGGCGGGCGGCAGCGGTCTGGGGCTGAGCATCGTGCACGACGCGGTGCAGCTCCACGGCGGCACAATCACCGTCGGCGCGAACAAGCCCCAAGGCTCGCGTTTTGTCGTCAGCTTTCCAAAACCAACACCGGAGGAGACAGGAATATGAACAATCTCTCTAAGATCCAGCAGCAGCTTGAACGGCGCGGTCTCGACGCGCTGCTCATAACCGACGAGAAAAACCAGCGCTACGCCCTCGGCTTCCCGTTCACGGACGGGGCTGTGCTCGTGGCGCGGCGCGGCGCGTGGCTTTTCACGGACTCGCGCTATATCGAGGCGGCGCGGCTCGCTGCGGGCGGCATTGCCGACGTCGTCCTCTTCGACGCGCAGCGCCCGCTCACCGACAGCATACGAGCCGTCATTGCCGGAGAGCGCCTTGCGCGCATCGGTGCGGAGGAGGAAAAGCTCAGCCACGCGGGCTTTCTGCGCTATGAAAAGGCGCTGGGCGTAACTCTCGAGAGCGCGCAGGCGCTACTCGACGCCCTGCGCAGCGCCAAGAGCGAGGAGGAGATTGCCGCCATGCGCGAGGCGCAGGGCATCGCCGAGGCCGCCCTTGCCGAGACGCTGCCGCTCATCCGCCCCGGCATGAGCGAGCGCGAGATCGCGGCGGAGCTGGTGTACCGTATGCTGCGCCACGGGTCGGAGGGCAACTCCTTTGACCCCATCGTCATAACCGGCAAAAAGACGAGTATGCCCCACGGCGTGCCGGGGGATGAGCTTGTCGCCGAGGGCGACTTCGTGACGATGGACTTCGGCTGCATAAAGCGCGGGTACTGCTCCGACATGACGCGCACCGTCGCCGTCGGGCACGCGACGGAGGAGATGCGCAGCATCTATTCCGTCGTGCTTGAGGCGCAGCTTGCCGGCATTGCCGCGGCGCGCGCCGGTATTCCCGGGCGCGACATCGACGCCGCCGCGCGCGCCGTTATCACCCGCGCGGGGTACGGGGAGTATTTCGGGCACGGCTTCGGGCACTCGCTGGGGCTGGACATACACGAAAGCCCCAACGCCAACACGCGCGGAGAGGCGCTCATGCCCGTGGGCGCGGTCGTCAGCGCAGAGCCGGGCATATACCTGCCCGGGCGCTTCGGCGTGCGCATCGAGGACGTGATGGTTCTGCGCGAGGACGGCGCGGAGGTCATCACCCGCGCACCCAAGGCGGAGCTTATCGTGCTCGGCGGCAAATAATGCAACAAATGTAGGTTTGTCAAACATATTGTACAGTGACCTCAGCGGGAGACAGCCAGCGGAGGGGTCTCATGGGTAAGTTG
>CAKTKT010000082.1 GCA_934572325.1 uncultured Oscillospiraceae bacterium | reverse complement strand
ACAACTTACCCATGAGACCCCTCCGCTGGCTGTCTCCCGCTGAGATCACTGTACAATATGTTTGACAAACCTACAAAACTCACGCCCCGCATAACGCGGGGCGTGAGCTTTGGCGCGGGTATTCACCTCTCGGTTATCACATACAGCGCATCCGAATTGCGCGCCGCGCCGATGAAGGTCGTGCCACCGAGATAGCACAGATCACGGAAATCAAGGGAGCGCACACCGCCTATCGACCAGAAGCTGCTCTCATTTTCCGGCTGGGCGCTGAGAAACGCGGTGTATTCGCCTGTCTCCGCGTCATAGCGCCCGAACGTGAACGCGGTGTTCATGATGACGCTGCTGTCCTCGGTGCGGCTTCCTCCCGCAGTGAGCGCCACGGCGCTCTCCGCTGTTGACGGACAGAGCATATCCGTGCCGTCCCACTCGATAGCCTCGGCGGCGCTCCCCTCCGCCGGATCGAGAAAGCCGAGCGCGCCGATGTGCGAAGCGCCGGACGGCGCGGGCACAACAATCTGACCGTACAGCCGCGCACCGTAAACGCCCGCGCTGCTGTAACCGAGCGGGTATATGGGGTGCTCGCGCTCGCTGAGCGTGTGCAGGAGCTCGCCGCTCGCGGCGTCGAGCGTGAAGAGCAGCATATCGGAGAAATAGTAGCCGGAGAAATACTGATACGGCATACGCTCCGCGTCCATTATGCCGCCCTCGATGAAGAGCCTGCCGCCCTCCGCCGCCCAGATGCGCCCCGCCGCGTCCGTCGGCAGCGTAAGCTCCATACTGCCCAGCGCCCCGCCGTCCGCGTTCAGGCGCGTCAGGCGGTAGCGTCCGGCATAGCCGGGATTTGTGCGGTCGGCGAAGCTGTCCGCTCCGGTCACGGCGCGGTAGCTGCGCGGCGGCTCGCCCGTCAGCACGAGGAAATCACCCTCCGGCGTCGCCGTCATGCCGCACAGCCACTCTCCGGACGCGCCGTCCGCCTCCGCGCCGCGCATTATCACGCGCCGCTCGGTCACGCTTATCTCGCCGCCGTCGTTCGTGAAGCGCGCCCATACGAGCGCGTAGTCGCTCCTGTCCGTGTCGCCCGCGATAAGCGCGTTCCCGATGACGGCGACGTCGTCCGCCGTGTCGCCCCCGTCCATCACGGCGAGATCGTATATCCGCGACGCGGGCACGGTGTTCATCGCCGCGATGCTGCTGCTGACGTCGTGTGTGCGCAGCGTGTTATCGCCGCTCTTTGTCTCTTTGCCCTCCGGCACGAACTCCGGCATCGGTCCGTCGTCATAGCTAACCTTCGGGAACACCAAGCCTTCCGCCGCCGTGTCCACCGCGCCGCATCCCGCGAGCAGCAGCGCCGCCGCGGCGAAAAATACTGCAAGTCGTCTCTTCATTTTTTCACCCCCTGCCCGGCTGGATGGGGATGTACCCCATCGGCACGGGCGGAAAACCGTCGTAATTATCCGTAAACACGTGTATCTCCAGATTTGCCGTTATCTTCTCCAGCACGTCAAAGCCGTACATCGTGCTTGAGATCAGCACCGCGTAGCCGTTTTCCACGTCGAATATCATGATATAATTCGCGCTCTCCATGCCGGGATAGTCATGCTCCGTGCCGCGATAGTCCACGGCAATCTCCGTCAGAGTGAGGTTATCCCGCGCCTCCTCGTGCACAATCTCGGCGTTGCCCACGAAGGCGAAGCCCACGTCCGGCGTGGGATAACGCAGCTCAAGCCTGTACGGTATGCGCAGATCGTTGGGATCGTCCGCCCGATCCTTATATATCGCGCCCGACCACTCGCAGTCGGGAGCGCATGGCATATCGGCTGTCGGCTCTTCCGGCAGCCAGAGCGCCCTCAGTCCTACATTGCGGCTCGTCTCCAGCCCCTCAAAGTCGAATGTCAGACCCACGTCCTTTATCGTCGCCACGATGCCGCCTGTCACGCGGTTCACATCGCCGCCGACCTCGCTGACGCGCGGCTTGATGTACGCCGACACGGCGTAAGCCGTCGCGCCGAGCAGCGCCGCGATAAGCGCCGCGATGAGCGCCGTGCGCAGCGCGCGCCGCCACGCCGGGGCGCGTTTGAACGCGGAGGGCGCGGCAGGGGAGAGGCGCATATAGTCCAGCGCCTCCTCCGCAAAGCGCGCATCCGTCTCTCCTAAAGCAAAAAGTATGTCCATCCTCACAGCAAGCCCTCCTTTTCAAGGTGCTTTTTCAGCTTCTGCCGCGTGCGGTGCAGCGTCGTTTTCACCTTTGCCTCCGAGAAGCCGGAGCGCGCGGCGATGTCCGCCACGGGGCAGAGCAGCCAGTAACGGCTCATGAATATGCGCCGCTCATCCGCGCCCAGCCTTTCAAGAAAGCGATCCAGCTCCTCGGCGAGGCGGGCGCAGGCGTAAGCGCCCTCCACCGAGAAGTCCGACGGCACGGCGTCGCCCAGCTCTTCAAGCGCGAGGGGCACCTCGCCCGCGCCGCGCCGCTGTGTGCGCCCGTCGCGGTATCGGCGCAGACTGATGTTGCGCGCCGTCGCCGCCGCGTAGGCGCGCAGCCGCTCCGGCCACTTCGGCGGTATCGCGCTCCACAGCGCCATGTAGGTGTCGTTCACGCACTCCTCCGCGTCCTCACGGCTCAAAACTATCCCGCGCGACAGCGCCCGCAGCAGCGCGCCGTATTTTGCGTCTGTCGCCGTTATGGCGCTCTCGTCGCGCTGCCAGTACAGCTCTATTATTCTCTCGTCGTCCATGGGTTTCCTCCTGATAGAGAAGTGAAAGACCTTTCATTATATAAGTACCGTTTTCCGCGCGGAGGTTACAGCTTTTCGCGCCGGAATTGCGGGGGGCTTGACAAAAAATCATGCGTCAGATAGAATATAGATGTAATATATATGTAAATCAAGGCTGATGAACCCGCCGTGCGCGGGCAGGGCAGCCGATGGGAACAACGGTGCTGCTGGGTATGCGCATCGGCGAGGGCGACGGCGAGGGCGCGGCGTGCGTGATAGGCACGAGCGTGCTTGTGTTCGGCGTTCTGTCGCTTGCGCTCCTCCGGCGGCACGGTCTGCCGCTGCCGCTCACGCGCGAGAGCGCCCGCCCGAGCGCGAGAACGATGCGCACGGTCGTCATGCTCGGTGCGCCGCTGGCGGTGCAGGATATGTGCAATGAAATATCTTACCTTATCGTCATCGGGCTTGTCAACGCTCTTGGCGTCACGGTGTCGGCGGGCGTGGGCATCGCGGAAAAGCTGTCGATGTTCATTCTGCTCGTTCCCGTGTCGTATATGCAGTCGGTGTCCGCCTTCGTGGCGCAGAACACCGGCGCGGGGCAACATACGCGCGCGCCGCGCCATGTGGCACGGTATGGCGAGCGCCGCGGCGCTAGGCGGCGCGGTGGCTGCGCTTGGCTTTTTCGGCGGCGGCGCGCTGTCCTCGCTCTTTATTGACGATGCGGCGGTCATAAGCGTTTCGGCAGAGTTTTTGAAGGCGACGAGCGTCGAGTGCTTCATCCTCTCCATCGCCTACTGCTTCGCCGGATACTTCAACGGCGTCGGCATGACGCGCTTTGTCATGGCAAAGGGGATCATCGCGGTGCTCGCGGTGCGCGTGCCGTTCGCTTGGTACATGAGCACGCGCCCCGACCCCGTTGTGTTCAACATCGGGCTGTCGGAGACTGCTGCGGCGATCTTCGCCCTCGCCGCCTGCGCGGCTTACTATGCCGTTTCATCTCACGGAAAGAAAGGAATGTACCGGATATATGACGGAAATGCGCTTTGTTGACCTCCATTGTGACAGTATTCTGGAGATATACACGAAAAAGAAGGATCTAGCCGAGCTTGCGGGGCATATAAATATTGAGAAGCTCCGGCGCGGGGGAGTGCTGATGCAGTGCTTCGCGGCGTTCATCGCCACGCACGACTGCGCCGTGCGCAACAATATCACTGTCGGCGCGTATGAGCTTTTCCACGCCATGGCGGACATATTTGACCGCCAGACGGCGCTCTGTTCGGACGCGCTCGCCCCTGCGCGCTCTTATGCCGATGTGGAGAAAAACCGCGCGGCGGGGAGGATCTCCGCACTTTTGACCGTGGAGGACTCCGTGCCGCTGGAGGGGAAAATAGAGCGCGTGGACGAGATGTACGCGCGCGGCGTGCGCATGGCGGCGCTGCTGTGGAACTATGAAAACTCTCTGGGCTTTCCGAACTCCGCGGACGCGCGCGAGCACGCGAAGCCGCTCAAGCCGTTCGGCAGGGCGGCGGTGGAGCGCATGAACGAGCTGGGCATGCTTGTGGACGTGTCGCACCTGTCCGAGGGCGGCTTCTGGGATGTGGCGGACATATCGCGCAAGCCTTTCGTCGCGTCGCACTCCTGCGCCCGCGCCCTCTGCAATCACAGCCGCAACCTCACGGACGCGCAGCTTCGCGCCGTGGCGGAGCACGGCGGCGTCGTCGGCGTGAATTTCTATTCGGCGTTTCTCAACGGACGCGAGGACTATACCTCGAATGAGGACATAATACGCCACATGGACTATATCCGCCGGAGGGCGGGCATAGAGAGCGTCGCGCTGGGGTCGGACTTTGACGGGATAGACTGTGCGCTGGAGCTGGGCGACTGCGCGGGGCTGCCGCGCCTCGCCGAGGCGATGGAGAGTGTGTTCACCGATGATGAGATAGACCTTATCGCCTCGAAAAACGTCCTCCGCGTCCTCCGCGACACAATGGGGTGAAAAAAGTATAACAATTCAAAATTGGAAAAACCGGAGCGCCGCGAGAATCAATCTCGGCGCTCCGGTTTTTGCTTTTGTGCAGAAGGACGGAGAAGAGAGCGGAAATTCATGAGTTTTGGGCGAATATTTTTCGCAGATGTGTATACATCTGCGAAGCATAAATGAGAACTTGAATGAATACAGAAT
>CAKTKT010000081.1 GCA_934572325.1 uncultured Oscillospiraceae bacterium | reverse complement strand
GCTTGTCGTTCTTCTCCTGCGCGTTTTCGGAGATGTTGACCGCGTGGTCGCTGATACGCTCAAAGTCGCTGAGCGCGTGGAGGTATTTCGACACGTGCTCGCTCTGCTCCACCGTCAGCTCAAGCGCGGTGAGCCTGACAAGATACGTGCCCAGCTTGTCCTCGAACTGATCGACAAGCTCCTCTGTCGCCTGAACCCTGTCAAAGAGCGCGGGGCTGTAATCGTCCAGCAGGCGCACGGAGTCGAGCAGATTGGCGCGCGCGGTCTCCGCCATGGCGTTGACGGTCAGGCGGCTTTGCTCCACGGCGACGGCGGGGTGCTCCAGAAAGCGCTCGTCAAGGCGGTCAAACTCGCGGTTGGCGCGGCGCTCGCCCTCGCTCTCCTTTACGAGCTTGCAGATAATATCCGCCATTTTGTCGATGCAGGGCAGCAGCGCGAACGCCGTCACCGTGCGGAACACCGTGTTCAAAAGCGCGATGGAAACCGTGTCCATCACGGCGTATTTTATGCTAAAATCAAAGAAAAAGTCCAGCCCGTAGAACGCGGCGGCGCAGAAAACCGCGCCCGTCAGCTCCGCGAAGAGGTAGGACATGGCGGTGCGCCGCCCGTTGACGCGCGCGCCGAGCGCCGACAGCAGCACCGGCACCGCCGCGCCCACGGCGATGCCGAGGACGATGGGATAGGCGGCGGCAAAGGTGACCGCGCCCGTGGCGGAGAGCGCCTGCAATATGCCGACGGCGGCGGAGGCGCTTTGCAGCACGGCGGTGAACACCGCGCCCACGATTATACCGAGGACGGGGTTGGAAAAGGTCGTGAGCACATTGATGAACACCCTGCTCTCGCGCAGGGGCGCGACAGACCCGCTCATAAGCTGCATCCCGAACATCAGCACGGAAAAACCGAGGAATATGTCGCCGACATGGCGGCGCGTGACATTCTTGCTGAACATACGCAGCACGATGCCCGCCACGGCGACGACGGCGGAGATGGTGGCGGTGGAGAAAAGCGACGCCCAGCCGCCCGCGCCCTCGATGCTGGAAAGGCAGATGATCCACCCCGTGACGCTCGTGCCGATAAGCGCGCCGAGGATGACGGAGATCGCCTGTCTGAATTTCATCATGCCGGAGTTGACGAAGCCCACGACCATCACGGACGTCGCCGCGGACGACTGGATCACTCCGGTCACGCCCGCGCCGAGCAGCAGACCGCGCAGTGGGGTGCTCGACAGGCGGAAGAGTATCAGCTCAAGGCGGCTGCCCGCGACCTTTTTCAGCCCCTCGCCCATCAGCGTCATGCCGAAGAGAAACAGCGCCACGCCGCCCAGCAGCGAGATCACGTTTGAAACGTTCATAGACTCGTCACCCTCGTCTTAATAAGTCCCATATTGGGGTAACTATATCATAGCATGGAATGTGTGCGCCGCACAAGCCCGCTTATTGGCAAAAAACGCCCGAAAAGCGCCACGCGAAATTGGGCAAAACGCATGACGCTGACAAAAAAAGAGAGCGCCGCAGGAAAGCGGCGCTCTCGATATTACCATATCAGTCGATATGTATGACCTTTTCCGCCAGCTCCTTCGCGCTGACGTTGGGGTTGTGGTAGCGCTCGCGGCGGACGCTGGCGCCGCCGAGGTTTATCGCCTGCTGCGGGCAGTATTGCAGACAGCTCAGGCACTGGATGCAGTTCGTGCCGATGACGGCTCTGCCGTTTTCGACGCGGATGTTGCCGCGCGGGCAGAGCGCCGCGCACTGACCGCAGCCGACGCAGGCGTCGCTCACGCGCATTTTCGCCGCCTTGAGGTCGGAGATCCTCGACCAGCCCTTGCTCTCGACAGCGTTGACGGGGTTGTTGGGCGGGCGCTTGTCCGTGCGGCGGGCGGCGAGTATATCCCTCGCGGCGCGGCGGGCGAGCATTTCCGCACGCGCCTGCGCCTTTGCGGGCGTGACGGGCGGCAGCATCAGAAAATGTGGGAACAGCCATATGCACGAGCACTGGTGGGATATGCCCGTCCAGTAATCAAGATGCACGAGCCTATCGACCTTATAAAGCCCCGTGCCGGGATAGCCCGCGTAGCTGCACACGCCGAAGGTGTAGGCGCTCGGGCTTATCTTCAGCTCGCCGACGTACCTCTCCACATCGCCGGGCAGACCGCCGCCGTAGCAGGGGAACACAAATCCCACGCGGCGGGCGCTGCTCACGTCCTTCACGGCGGGCTCGGCGCGCATCATGACGATGTCGGTATCTCCAAGCTCACGGGCGATGTTTTTGGCAATGTCCAGACAATTGCCGCTGCCGGAAAAACAGAAAATAACATTTTTGCTCATAATTTGCCTCCATTTCACACTGTTTATATTGGGAAGCTCTGATTAAATGCGTCAGATGGCTGGGCGGGAAAAATTTTTGCCTGACGAAATGAGTTTTTTGCAGGGATACTTTGTGTATTTCAAGAAAAACTCATGAAATCAGACGGGAATTTTTCCCGCTCAGGCGCTGACAGCTATTTATTAGGAGATTCCCTTGCATTGTGCCATATCCGAACCTTGTGTGTTAATCTTACCTCAACACGGGGCAAATTACAATGTTTAATAAGCCGAAAGTGTATAAAACAGCGCCGCGCTCGACTTGAGCGCGGCGCTTTCGCCACGGCGCTGAGACGCGCCGATTGTCGCCATCTGATTGAAAATCAGAATTGTATTGAGGGCTTCCCCCTGCGAATGGATAGCTTTAAAAGCGCCGCGTATTAACTGCGCAGGACGCTTTTAAAGGCTTCCCCTATCGTAACCGCTGAATAAATGGCTGTCAGCGTCTGAACGGATAATTCTCCGCCTGATTTCATGAGCTTTTTTTGAAATACACAAAGTATTTCTGCAAAAAGCTCATTTTATTAGTCAAATAATTCTCGCGTTCAGCCATCTGACGCATTTAATCAGCGGTTACTTGAGGGGAAGCTGTCACGAAGTGACTGATGAGGTGGAAAAGGGCACATTTTTGCCGCAAAGCAAGCATTTTATGCACCTGTAACACCTCATCCGGTTCGCTCCGCGAACCACCTTCCCCTCAAAGGGGAAGGCTTTAAATGGTGCTTACTTCACCGTGAAGGTCGTCTTGCAGCTTCCGTCGGCAAAGATGAACTCGATCTCGTGCGTGCCGGCTTCAAGCGCCTCGATGACTGCCGCGGCTATCGTCACAGTGCCGTCCTCGGCAACAGTGAACTCAACCTCTGCGCCGTCAATGAGAACCTTGACAACATCCTTGGAATTGAGCACGAACTTGAGATCCGCATTGCTGCCCTTTGTCCACTCCGCGTTTTTGCCCTCGATAACGAAATACTTCGCGCTCAAGGGTGCTGCCGCGGGAGCGGCGGGAACGGTATAGGTCTCGCCGTTCTTTACCGCAACGCCGTTGATGTAAATGGTGTTGCCGCTGTTGTTGACGATCTTTACGCCTGCGAGAACGTCGTCGATCGGCGCATTTGCGGGCGCTTTGACAACCGTGACAGTCCCGCCGTCCTTGGCAAGATCATAGCCGGATTCGTTGACAGCGTATTTGCCGTTTGCGGTCACGACAACAGAATCGTCGCCGACAAGATTCTTTATGTTCTCATCGGTGTAGATGCCGCCGGTGATATTCTTGTTGTCTGCGGCATTGTTGCCGATAGTGCCGTCGAAGCTACCGCCGGTAATGGTGAGGTTTGAACCATTGAAGCCGCCGTTTCTGGTTTTGACTGCAATAACACTAAGACCGTCTTTGACGATAAAGTTACCACCCCTGATGGTCAAAATGCCCTTATTGCTCGTATCGTTTCCACCACAATTATCTATGAAAATTTTGGTGCTCGCGACAGATCTCGTGCCGTCCTTGTTTATCTGCCCTCTGCAGTTTTGTGCATAGAAATTGCCGCCATTTATTTCAGCAACATTGAAATTGCCTATAACTTGGCTGCTCGAATTGACAAAATTGCCGCCATTAATCACAAGGTAGCCATAGTCATCATTCTTGACATTCAACCAGCTTCCATTGATCGTGCCGCCGTTGATGGTCAGTCTCGCGGTGTTGTCCTTCGGCTGAATATTATAATCATCTCTTGCCTGATTAGCTGTCGGATTACCGTGGTTCCAGCCATTTGTCACAGCCGCGCCCCATATTGTCTCCTTGTAGATGGTCGTGCCTTCGTTTATCGTCATATCTCCGAAGTTTCTGACAACATATGGCTGATCCTCGTCACGGCGGAACGTGCCGCCGCTCAGCGTTGCTTTGCCCACATTGGCAAGCGCCACACCGGAAACATTGCCGCTCTCGACCAGAACTGTACCGGTCTTGTTCGCAGAACTGTCGATAACGGTGAGCGTACCCTTGTTGAATATGGTGTGGGAAAAGCCGTCACTGTTGGGCTTTGTACGATCATTCGTCAGCGTCCAGCCGTTGAGGTCGATAGTGATGGTCTTGCCGGATTCGATGGTAACGCTTTCTTTGACATTATCGCTCAACTGTATGACGGCGTTTTTATCCGCATCATTGATGGCATTCTGCAAGCTGTCGTAGTCTTTGCCGGTGGTGATATTCTTCGCAACAACGCCTGCATCGGTCACTACGATCTCATAGGTCTGCCCATTGACAACAACGGTCATGCGCTGCTCACTGCTGAAGCAGTTTTCCGCAGTAACTGACCATTCGCCGTTCTCGTCCTGCTTGACAGAGAAGAGGGAATCGTCACTGCTGGCGGCAGAGCTGATTTCGCCGGTTATACCAAGCGCGCCGAGAACATCGGACAGCTTCGCACTCTCTCCGCCGTTGAGGACGAACTCTTTGTTCTCGCCGAACTCCACCGTGTACTTCGGCTCTGCGTTCTCCGCGCCGGAAGTGCCCTCCTCGACGACTTTGCTCTCCTCGGTCTCATTGCCCTTAGGCTCTTCACCCTTGGTATCATCGC
>CAKTKT010000080.1 GCA_934572325.1 uncultured Oscillospiraceae bacterium | reverse complement strand
TGCAGACGAAATCAAGTATTTTGTCGATGCCGGTAGAACCGGCAATTTTAACCTATCGACGAAATCAAGTATTTTGTCCAAGAAGCCGCGGAAAAGCCCAAGGAAGTTAACGAAGAAAAAAGAACAGTGAGTGAAGCGAAGAATGAAGGAATATGAGGGCGGCAGCAAAACGGCGACCGGACGGCGGTACGCATACTTCTGCGTGGACGCCGCCGAGGAGCAGGAGCACTGCGCGGAGATCGCAAGAGAATACGCGGTGCCGGCGGAGCGGACATATATAGACGTCTACGGCGCGTCGGGCGAGCGGAGAGAGTATGAAAGGCTGCTCACGGCGCTGTCCGAGGGCGACACGCTGGTCATAGAGCTGCCGGATCATCTGGGCGACACGCTGGAGGAGATTGCGGCGCAGTGGCGGCGCATCACGAAGGAGCGCGGCGCGTCAGTCGTCGCGGCGGCGCTGCCGGAAGTGGACACGCGCCGCGAAAGCGACACGCGGATCGAGGACGTGATCGCTGCACTGCTGGAGTACGTCAGCCGCAACACGCATACGTTCCAGCGCCGACAGCAGGCGGAGGGCATAGCGGCGGCAAAGGCGCGCGGCGTGAAGTTCGGCAGACCGCGCAGGAAACGCCCGAAGGACTTTGAAAAGGTGAAAGAGCAGTGGCGAAGCGGGCTTGTGTCCAGCCGAGCCGCCGCGAAGGAGCTGGGCATAAGCCAGTCCAGCTTTATGCGCTGGGCAAAGGAAGAATAATAATAGTGTAAGAGTAAAAAACGGAGAACGGCAAGCTATGTGGGAAGACAATTACAGAAAGAATACCATACGCAACATCATTCTCGCGGTGCTCATCGTCGTGATCCTCGCGGGGCTGGGGATAGCGATGTACTCGGTGCATAAGAAGACCGAGGAGCAGGACGCGCAGCTCATAGAGGTGTATTCACAGCGGCAGGAGCAGCAGACGGCGGCGCGGCAGGAGGGCGTTGACGCAATAAACGCCGAATACGAAAAGGATATGCAGACCGTGGCGGAGTATATGCCGGGCATAGTCTGCTGGGGCGACAGCATAACCGCCGGCTCGTCCGGCAACGTGTCGTACCCCTACGTTCTGCAAAAATATATAGACGCATATATCTGCGACATCTATGACTTCCGCAGCTCGATAGAGAATGCGGACGACTACGCACGGCTGAAGTGGGACGACTACAAGGTCAGCATCCCGGTGGTGAACATGGGCGGCGGACAGGAGGACACGAACACCATTCTCGGACGCAGCGGCGTGGTGCCGTATGTCGCGGCGGCGGACTTCACGATCCCCGCGGGAACAGAGCCCGTGGAGATCACGCTCGCCAGCCAGAACGGCAAGAGCGTCGCCCCGCTCACGGGCGGGAGCGTCGGGGTGAACAACGTCACCGTCAACGGTATAGAGGGCGTGCTGTCGCTCAGCTCGGAGACGAACTACGGCTATACCAGCAGCAGGTATTACTTCACCCGCGTGGAGGCTGGGAGCGAGGCGTATGTTCCGGCGGGAACGGTCATCACCACCGCCGCCACGGATATGTATAAGGATTATATCCATGTCGTCTGCATCGGCACATACGGCGGGTATGACAACGTGAACGACCTCGTGGCGCAGACGAAGGCGCTCGTCGCGCGGCAGACGCAGAACAGCGACCGGTACATTGTGCTGGGGCTGTGCTCCGCAGGCGGGTACTGGAACTACGGCGCGACGCTGAGCCTTGACACCGTGGACACCGCGATGATGCAGGCGTTCGGTAATCATTACATAAACGTGCGCAAGTACCTGTGCGAGGACGGACTTTCCGACGCCGGCATGAAGCCGACGGCGCAGGACGAGGAGGATATCAAGTACGGCATAGTGCCGACCAGCTTCCGCAGCTCGTCCGGCAACGCCGAGCTGAACGGCAAGGCGTACCAGATCATCGGCAAGCTCGTGTACGACAGGATGGACAGCCTTGGCTACTTCAGCGAGGTTGTGAGCGAGCTGTACATAAAGGAGACGATGAGACTGCTTTTGAAGGACGATCCGGAGTATCTCAACCGCGTGATTGCAAACAGTCTGAAGTGAGGAACGGCAAATGGCAGTAAGAAAAGAAAACGACGAAATAGAAATAGACCTTTTGGCGCTGTTCAAGGTGCTGTGGAGCAAGGCGCTTGTGCTGGTGCTCACGGCGCTGATCGCGGGCGCGGCGACGTTCGCCGTGACGGCATTCCTCATAAAGCCGAAGTACGAGGCGACGGCGGCGATGTACGTCAACAACAGCTCTTTCTCCTTCGGCTCGACGAGCTTCTCCATATCCTCGTCCGAGCTGACGGCGTCGAACTCCCTTGTGGCGACATACATATTCATCCTCGAATCCAGAACTACGCTCGAGGACGTCATTGCGGCGGCGAACCTGCCGTATGACTACGAGGAGCTTTCAAAGATGATAACGACGGAGGCTGTGACGGGAACGGCGGCGTTCAATGTCACGGCCGAGAGCGAGAGCCCCGTGGAGGCGGAGCTTATAGCCAACACGATAGCGAAGCTCCTGCCGGACAGGATAGCGGAGATCGTGGACGGCAGCTCCGTGCGCATAGTGGACTACGCCATCGTGCCGGCGCACCGCTCCTCGCCCAGCTTCGTGAAGAACACCGCACTCGGCGTGCTGCTGGGGCTTTTCGTGAGCGCGGCGGTCGTGACGGTGAAGTATATCGTCGATGAGCAGACCAATGACGTGATAACGTCGGCGGACGATCTCAAGGCGCTGTACCCGGACATCCCCGTGCTGGCGCTCATACCGGATATGCGCCTGAGCAACAGGAAGGGGTATTACTACTCCTCGTACTACGGCGGGAAGGAGGCACAGTGAGCCATGGATGAAAAGAAAGCATCCGGCGTGAGCAAGCCGCAGAAAAGCCGCGAGCAGACCTGCGAGAACCTCAGCTTCGCGGCAAAGGAGGCGTTCAAGCGCCTTAGGACGAACGTGATAATGTCCTTTGACGAGGGCGACGCAGTCTGCCGTGTCATCGGCGTGACGAGCGCCCAGCCCAGCGAGGGCAAGAGCACCGTGTCGCTCAATCTTGCCTACTCCCTGTCGGAGCTTGGCAAGCGCGTGCTGCTCATTGACGCGGATATGCGCCGCCCGTCAATAAACATAAAGCTTGGGATCAAGCTATCCCCGGGGCTGAGCAACCTCCTCGGAGATACGAACTCCATCTCCTCGGCGATACAGAAATACTACAGCAGCACGAGCGAGGCGACGTTCGACATCATCCCAGGCGGGGATGTGCCGCAGAACCCGTCGGAGCTTTTGAACTCCCGCCGGATGGAGCGGCTGCTCTCGGCGCTGAGCGCGGCGTATGACTATCTCATCATCGACCTGCCGCCCGTGGGCGCGGTCATAGACGCGGTGACGCTCGCAAAGCAGACGGACGGGATGCTCGTCGTCATGCGCGAGAACAACTGCCCGCGCGGTGTTCTGCGCGACTGCGTTGACCAGCTCAAATTCGCGCACGTGAACATATTGGGCTTTGTGGTCAACGGCGCGCTCGAGGGCGCGGGGAAGAAGTACCAGTACAGCACCTATGCGTAATACGGTATGGTAGATTTTCACTCGCACGTATTACCGGGCATGGACGACGGCGCGGAGGACGTGGAGACAAGCCTGCGTATGCTGCGCGAGAGCGCTAGGCAGGGCGTGAACGTGCTCTTTGCGACCTCGCACTTTTACGCGGATCAGGAGGATCCTAAGCGCTTCCTTGCGCGGCGCGCGGCGGCGTATGAGGAGCTGTGCGCGGAGATGTCAAAATCCGTGCAGGTGTATCCGGACATATATCTCGGTGCGGAGGTGCTGTTCTTCCCGGGCATGAGCGGCGCGGAGGAGCTGAAAAAGCTGACGCTTGGCAGCACGAACTGCCTGCTCGTAGAGCCGCCGATGGTGCGCTGGACGGACACGATGCTCGACGAGATAGAGCAGACGGGGAAAAACCTCTCCTGCGTTCCGGTCATCGCGCACATCGACCGGTATATGCGTGTGCTCGACGACGATACGCTCTTTGAGCGCGTGAAGGGGCGGCGTATGCTGATACAGGTGAACGCGAGCTTCTTCATCCATGATAACTCGCGCCCGACGGCGCTGAAATACCTCTCGGAGGGGCGTATACACTTCATGGGCTCTGACTGCCACAACATGACGAGCCGCGCGCCGAACCTCGGCGCGGCAGCGTCGGCGATACGCAATGCAGGGGTGCTCAAGCCGTTTTCGGATTTCAACAAGAGGATATATTACTTCCTTGGAATGTGAGGGAGAGTAATGAAGAACAAAAAAGCGATAGGGATCATTCTGGCGGTGCTGCTCGCGGCGGCGGTCACGGTAGGGATAGTGACGGCGCAGCGGCAGACGAAGGCGGAGACGGTGGAGAGCGCCGGACAGGCGGCGAGCGTTGAGCCGACATCCACGGTCAGCCGCGAGGTGCGGCAGGAGCTGCGCGAGAAGGTCGGCAGCGGCTACGACTTGCAGGATGTGACGAACATACTGCTCATCGGTGTGGACAACGACAACGCCGACGGGATGGACGAGCTTGGCAACGCCGACGGGCTGATTCTGCTGACCATAAACAAGAACACGCAGGAGCTTATCATGACCTCAGTGCTGCGCGACACACGGGTCGAGGTGCCAAACGACTACGGCATGAAGATCACATCGACATACCACAAGGGCGGCGTGCCGCTGCTGCGCGAGGTGTTCGAGCTGAACTTCAACATCCCCGTGGATAACTACATCCTCGTCAACTACCTCAACGTTGTGGACATTATAGATGCGCTCGGCGGGGTGGACATAGAGCTGACAGCGGACGAGATAAAGGCAATGTCCGGAAAGATAGCGAACATAGATAAGCTCGTAGGCGAGGAGAAGGGCGCGAATGGGATAAGCGCGGACGAGGCCGGGCTGAAGCATCTCAACGGGGTGCAGACGGCGGCGTATATGCGCATACGTCCGTCGAGCAGCGGGGACGACCGCGGCAGGACGGAGCGCGCGCGGAAGGTCGTGGCGCAGGTGTTTGACAAGGTCAGGGGCATGAGCGGAAGCGAGCTTTTGACGTTTGCCGACGGTTTTCTGCCGAACATAGAGACGGACATGACGGACAGCGAGCTGATGACGCTTGCGCTGAACTCCGAAATGCTCATGAGCTACGACCGCGTGAGCGACCGCATCCCGCACGACGAGGACTACAAGTCCTCCAACGACGGCAATTACTACGTTCTCCCCGACTACGACACGGTGAACGAGAAGCTCTACAAGTCCGTGTACGAGGGCGTCAGGTGA
>CAKTKT010000079.1 GCA_934572325.1 uncultured Oscillospiraceae bacterium | reverse complement strand
GTTGTAGTGCTTCTATTCTACACTACATCGGAGGTTTACACAATCTTTGGGATGGTCTCGTAAAATAGAAAGGTATAAAAAGTGACGGAAATTTAGAAAAGCCTCTAAATTCCCGTCATTTTTGGTCCGAGTGACTGGATTTGAACCAGCGGCCTCTTGAACCCCATTCAAGCGCGCTACCATCTGCGCTACACCCGGATATATTCATTTTCAGCGCTTGATTATATTAGCACATCCCTCCCAAAAATGCAAGACCTAATTTCATTTTTTTTGCCTGTTCCGCAGCCCCTGCGCGAAATATGTACGTTGAAAAAGCCGGCGGCAGCTCCATGCCCCCTCGGTGTGCGGCGCAATATCCTCCAAAAGTCTCTAAATCCTCTCAGCCATTTGCAAATCAACGGGAGTATTTCATAGTAATTTACCGTGAATTAGTGGAACAGACAATTACTGATATTGTGACGCGGCGCAAAACGTGCTATAATAAGCTCTGAAAAATTTTCAGCGGCGACGCCGCATGGAGGATAAAACCATGCCAAAAGGTATTCAAGCAAAGGGTCTGGCGAGAGAAAATAAGCTCATACACGCCGGAATAAAGCTGTTTCTCGAAAACGGCTATGAAAAGACAACGACAGCCTCAATATCAAAGGCGGCGGGAATGTCGCCCACGTCGTTTTTCGCATCGTTCGAGAGCAAGGAAGCGCTGCTGCTGCGTCTGACGGGCGAGATGTTCTCTAATCAGTTCGGCATGACGGGTCGGCTCGTCGGCGACGGCGATCCTGTGCTGCTGTATGCGGCGGAGATCGCGCTTCAAATGCACATTGCGGAGCTGTCAGAGCCGCTGCGCGAGGTGTATGTGATGGCGTACACTCTGCCGTCAACGCTGGAGTATATCTACTCAAACACCGCGCAGAAGCTTATGCGCATCTTCGCCCGGTATATGCCGGACGCGGCGCTCAAGGATTTTTATGAGCTGGATATTGCCACGGGCGGCATCACGCGCGGTTATATGGCGAAGCACTGCGATCTGTATTTCACTATCGAGCAGAAGCTGCGGCGTTATCTGGGCTGCTGTCTGACGATCTACCGCGTGCCGCAGGAAAAGCAGGACGAGGTCATAAAAGAGGTGCTGGCGCTTGACCTGCACTCTGCCGCGAAGAAAATAATCGCGGAGACGATAGCCAAGGCGGAAGCCGGATACCGCGCCGCGCTGGGTCTGCCCATGGAAGAATGAATTATATTTATCTCCCGCCCTTGCAGGCGGGAGATTTTTTTCGCATAGCGGTTACTCCAGACCGTAGTACACCGCGCCGACCGCCTGACCGAACTGCGCGACGGTGACGTCAGTCATCGCGGCGAGCCGGCGCATGAGCGGCGTGCAGGCGAGGTCGCTGTCCGCGGCGGCAAGCGTAATGTCCGGCAGCACTGCGGCAAAGCCCTCGCATATCAGCTCAAAGCAGCGGCGGCGCTTGACAAAGCGCCCGAAGAGAAAGCGCGTGTCCGTCTCCGGTGCGAGGAGCACCGCCGCCTCCGCCGTCACATGGGCGAGGGCGCGTCCTACGTCGCGGAACACCTCCGCCGCGGCGCTGTCGCCCTGCTCCGCCAGAAGCATGATATGCTCCAGACAGGGCTTTCGCATATCCTCCGGCACAGTGCGGACGACGAGCTTATCCCCCTCGCGCGCGGTGAAGCCGTCGAGCAGGGAGGGCTTGGCGCTCCACGCCATGCGGAACACGCCCGCCTGGCCGAGATAGCGCCGCACGGAGCACAGCCCCGAATTTTCATTGCGCACACAGCGCAGATCGTCCGGCGCATACTCGCGGCTGACCCAACTGCCGAGATCGATGATGCTGTCATACAGCTCCAGCGAATACTCCGGTATCTCCCCCGCCGCGTTGAGCCAGCCCGCACCGAGATCCGTGCCCAGCGAATGGGCGAGCACGCCGTTTTGCATAAGCTGCGCGCGCCCGCTGTGCGCAAGCTCCATCGCCGCAGTATACGCCGCGATGTTGCCGTCGTTCGTCACGCGCACGTGCCCCGGCGCACGGCAGAGCGCCTCAAGCGCGGCATTGAGCCGCGTGAGCTTTGCAAACTGCGCCTCATAGTCAAGCGCACGATTCGCGCGCATACCGTGGGTCTTGGGCGTCTCGCCGCCGACGATCGCGTCGCGCACGACGACGTCGGGAAAGCTCAGCCCCACGCTGTCAAGAACATTGACAGCCACGCCGAGACGCGCCTCGGCTTCTTCAACGGCGCTCGCCGTCACGGCATCCGGCGTGTCCCTGCCAAGCGCCGCGCGCAGCCCCTCCCCTATCGCGCCGGTGGCGAGATAGTCCGCCGCGCAGGCGCGCATTAGGCGCGTGAGGAGCAAAATAGGATCGATGATCTGCTCGGCAAGAGAAAAGCCGGCGGGATTCCAGTCATACTCGCGCGTGCAGACAAGCGTTCCATTTGCCGAGACGGCGAGCTTTATATCCGTGCCGCCCACATCCACGCCGCAGCACACGCGCGTATCGGCGCGCAGTGCGGTATCGCGCAGAGCCTGCGCCAAGTCGGCGGCGCGGCGACACTCCTCCGTCGGCGACGCCTCATACTCCGCGATGCTGCGGCGCTCGAAGCGCAAGCGCCCGCGCCCGAGGAAAGCGCAGATCCTGTCCGCCTCGCGGACGATCTTGCCGTAGCCGCTCCGATCGGCAGCTTCAGGGCGGAAAAGCCCGTCAAGCTCACCGATGAGAGCGGCGAGCGGCGCGTTTTGAAGGTCATAATAAAACGTCAGACAGCTCCCGCCGAGCGCGGAGAGCGTGTTGAACACACAGGCGCACAGATACTCCCGCACGAACCGGCGCTCGTCCTCATCGCTCCAAGACGGGAAAAAGCGCGTAAAAGCGCGCTTTTTCCCATCAAAAAGTGTGAGCTCGAGTATTACCGGAGTGCAGGTATCCACAGCGGCGCAGGCGCGACTCACCTCGTCGAGCCACACCGGCGCGTCCGCCTTTGCGGACCCTATCCATTGCCGGAGCATGCCTTTCTCCGTTTTTTGCCTTGTCACAGCACGTGCACCATTTCCGGCTCGACAACGAGACGGCACTCCTCGCCGACGGCGTAAATGCGCTTGTTCTGCGGGTTCGGCTCTTCGAGCTTGACGAGCGTACCGCCGACCATGACATGATAGTTCTGATACGAGCCCATAAAGCAGCTCAGCACGACCCTGCACGGCAGACCGCCCTCGTCGGCGAGCTTTGCCGCCTCCGGACGGAGCACGACCGTGTACACCCTGCCGTTCTCCATGCCGTCGCGCCCTATCACGCGCATCCTCTCGCCGTCGATGTCTAAAAGAACGTGATCCCCGTCACGCCCGACCATAGGACCGCGCAGAAAGTTCGCCTCGCCGATGAAGTCGGCAACGAACTCGTTTACGGGGTGGTAATATATCTCCTGCGGCGTACCCACCTGGGCGACGACGCCCTTGTCCATGACGATTATACTGTCGGAGAGCGCCATTGCCTCGCTCTGGTCATGGGTGACGTATATGGCGGTAATGCCGACCTCCTGCTGGATGCGGCGGATCTCAGTGCGCATGGAGACGCGGAGCTTCGCGTCGAGGTTGGAGAGCGGCTCGTCAAAAAGCAGGACGGACGGCTCGATAACAAGGGCGCGGGCGAGCGCCACGCGCTGCTGCTGACCGCCGGAGAGCTGGTTGGTCATGCGCCCCTCCATGCCGTCCAGCTCGACGAGATGGAGAATGTCCATGACGCGCCTGTGTATCTCATCCTTTGACACCTTGCGCAGCTTCAGCCCGTAGGCGACGTTGTCAAAGACATTGTAGTGCGGGAGGAGGGCGTAGCTCTGGAACACCATGGCGGTGTCGCGCTTATTGGGGGTAAGCTCGTTTATCGGCTCATCGCCGAGGTATATCTCGCCCTCATCCGGGCTTTCAAAGCCGGCGATCATGCGCAGGGTGGTGGTCTTGCCGCAGCCGGACGGACCGAGCAGCGTGACAAAAGAGCCGGGCTTTATCTCAAGGGAGGTATCCTTGACTGCATAAAAGTCCTTGCCGGTCTTGGGATCCTGGTATATCTTTGATATATGCTCCAAACGGATGCCTTTTTTCACTTTTTCCATGGCTTACGAATCCTCCTTTATTTTTTTGCTGGTGCCGAAGTGCTTGATAAAGAGATTCATCAGCAGCACCGCGCCGTAGGTTATCACGATAAGGATGGTTGCGAACGCGCAGGCAAGGCTGTACGAGCCTTTCTCGGCAAACTCGTTGATCTGCACGGTGATGAGCAGAAACTGCGGCGTGACGAGAAGGATGATGGCGGAAATCGCGGTTATGCTGCGCACGAACGCCGTGACAAGACCGGAGAGGAACGAGTCCTTGATGAGCGGGAGCGTGACCGTCATAAATACCTTGAAGCTGTCCGCGCCCATGTCGTAGGCGGATTCCTCGATGGATCTGTCGATCTGGCGCAGGGCGGAGATGCCGCTGCGCGTACCGGTGGGCAGGGAGCGGACGACAAACACGATGATGAGGATGAGCCCAGTGCCGTAGATGCCCTGCAAAAAGCCCGTGTGGAACACGCCGCCGGCAAAGCCGCGGATATAGCCGACGCCGAGGACAGTGCCGGGGACAGCCATGGCGAGCATGGAGACCGCCTCGATAAAGCCCTTAGACCTGAATCTGCGCTTGACGACG
This sequence comes from uncultured Oscillospiraceae bacterium, assembly GCA_934572325.1. Taxonomy (GTDB): domain Bacteria; phylum Bacillota; class Clostridia; order Oscillospirales; family Oscillospiraceae; genus Limivicinus. Next base: position 694 of record CAKTKT010000079.1, on the reverse strand, counting down.
AGGTAGGAGATTATCATGCTCAAAAGCGCGGTGATGGGCGCGGCGATGAGCGAGAGGACAAACGAATCGCGGAACGCCTGGAAGCCGTGGTAGCGCGTGAAGACGAGCTTGAACCACTTTCCGGTCAGCGGGAAGAACTTATAGCCCCAGGTCGGGAAGAACGCGCCTATCGGCACGCATATGTACATCAGTATAACGAACATCGCCGCGAGCGAGCACAGCACGGTCAAGGGGGCGCGCACGCTCCTGTCCTCTATGAGCATCCTGCCGCGCGATGCCTTGCCCGTGAGGGTGGCGGCGGTCTTTGCCTCGAGATAATACTTCTGCACGGCGAACATCGCCAGCGTGATGCACAGCAGCACCACCGCCATCGCCGCCGCGCCCGCCTTGTCGTAAGCGCCGGTTATCTGGAGATAGATGGTAGTGGCGAGGGTGTCATACGAGCCGCCGATTATCATGGGGTTGGCAAAGTCTGCGATAGACTCGATAAACGTGACGAGAAAGGCGTTGCCGAGCCCGGGCAGCATCAGCGGCAGCGTGACGCTGGTGAACACCTTCATGCGGCTTGCGCCCATGTCGCGCGCCGCCTCCTCAAGCGAGGGGTCGATGTTCTTCAAAAGCCCCTTGAGCATCATGTAGCACACGGGGAAGAAGGTCAGCGTCTGGACGATGACGATGCCCCAGTAGCCGTAGA
>CAKTKT010000078.1 GCA_934572325.1 uncultured Oscillospiraceae bacterium | reverse complement strand
GGCGCTTACTATACGCATCGCTTGTCACTCGCTTATCTCGCCGTGGAGGTTTCTTTTAAACTCCGCCGCGAGCGCGGCGGGGTCAAGCCCGCGCTCCAGAAGCCACATCAGCTTCGTCACCGCCGCCTCGCTCGTCATATCCCCCGCCGGTATCGCGCCGCAGTCGAGCGCGCGCTGTCCGACCTCGTAGGCGGTCATATCCGTCGCCTCGTAGAGGCACTGGCTGCATATCACGACGACAACGCCCCGCGCGACGAGCGCGCTTATCTCTGCAACGACGTCGCGCCGCAGGAAGTTTACCCCGCCCGAGCCGAACGCCTCTATCACCACGCCCCTGCACCCCGCGTCCGCAAATGCGGAGAAGAGCCGCGGATCGACCCCCGGGATGAGCTTCATGAGCGCGACGCGGCTGCTTATCCGCGTTGCGAGACGGCACTCTTCGTCCGCGTTCCGGGGCAGAAGCTCCCTGCACACGGTCAGCCCGTGGGCGTTTATCTCCGCCACCGGCGGGAGGTTGACGCTCTCGAACGCATTGAACGCCGTTGTGCGCACCTTGACGGCGCGGCAGCCGAGAAACACCTTGCGGTCAAACGCGATGAACACGCCGTTCACGCCGGACGCCGCCATCGCAAACGCGCACTGGAGATTAGCGTAGCCGTCGCTGAGGAGGTTGCCTATCGGCATCTGACTGCCGGTGAGCACGACGGGGCGGTCTATCCCGGGGAGCATGAACGTCAGCGCGGAGGCGGTGTACGCCATGGTGTCCGTGCCGTGGGTTATCACAACGCCGTCAAACGGCGCGCGATGCGCGTATATGCACTCGGCGATCAGCGCCCACTCCTCGGGCTGAATGTTGCTGGAATCGAGCGTGAGGAGCGAGTGGACGGCGACGTCGTAATTCTCGCTGCCGGGGAAGCGCAGCAGACGCGCCTCGTCCTCGACGGGGTGCAGCCCGTGCTCCGACGGCACGGACATTATCGTGCCGCCCGTTGTAATGAGAAGTATGCGCTTTTTTTCGTTCATTGCCTTGCCTCCGCAGTTTCAATGACTGTTTTTTCACTTCCGTCTCCGCATCGCGGGGCTGAGGAGGATGAAGAGCGGGTATATCTCAAGTCTGCCCAGCAGCATCACGACCATCATCACGCCGCGCGAGAGCGGCGAGAACATGAGATAGCTCTGCGTCTCGCTGACGAGGGAGAGACTCGGACCTATATTGGATATGCAGGAGAGCGCGGCGGTGAGGTTCGTTGTGAAATCGTGCCCGTCGAACGAGACGATGAGCGTCGTGAGCAGCAGTATCACAAAGTACAGCCAGAAGTAGCAGTACACCGCCTTCGTCGTCGCCGCGTCCACGCGCTTGCCGTCCATCTGCACGCGGCGCACCTCGCGCGGGTGGAGTATGCGGGCGACGTCCGTGCCCGCCGTCTTGAAAAGCAGCAGCACGCGGCTGACCTTCAGCCCGCCGCCCGTAGACCCCGCGCACCCGCCGATGAACATCAAAATCACCAGTATCACCCGCGTGTATGACGGCCATGCCATCGTGTCCACCGTGGCGAACGCCGCCGTTGACATGAGACTGACCGAGTTGGCGAACGCATGGCGCAGCGCCTCCCGCGCGCCGGAATACAGCCTAGTAATGCCCGGCGTGATGAGGAGCGTGGAGACGAGGAGAATGGCGAGATAGCAGTGCAGCTCCTCGCTTTTCAGCGCGTCGCGCGCGCGTCCGGCGAGGATGAGATAGTAGAGGTTGAAATTCACGCCGAACAGCAGCAGAAACGCCGAGACGACCATCTCGATATACGCGCTGTCAAACGCCGCGAGACCGGCGTTGCGCGTGGAGAAGCCGCCCGTGCCCGCCGTGGCGAACGCATGGAGCAGCGCCTCGTAAAAGCTCATCCCGCCCAGCATCAGCAGCGCCGTCTCCGCAACGGTGAGCACGGCGTAGATGATATAGAGTATCCTCGCGGTGTCGCCGGCGCGCGGCACGAATTTGCCGACCGTGGGGCCGGGCAGCTCGGCGCGCATGATGTGCATGGAGTGCTCCCCTCCCATGGGCAGCACCGCCATGATGAAGATAAGAACGCCCATCCCGCCGACCCACTCCAGGAAGCTGCGCCAGAAGAGTCCCGCGCGGCTGAGCGTATCGACGTCAGCCACGACCGACGCGCCCGTCGTCGTCAGCCCCGACACGGTCTCGAACACCGCGTCGGCATAGCGCGGTATGTCTCCCGAGATGACGAACGGTATCGCGCCGAACAGCCCCATGAGTATCCACGCAAGGCTCACCGCGGCGAAGCCCTCGCGCGCGTATATCGCGCGCGAGCGCGGCTTCACGCGCAGCAGCGCAAGCCCCGCGAGCGCCGTGACCGCCATCGCCGCCGCAAAGCCGCGCACACTCTCCCCGAAAACGAGCGCCGTGACGAGCGGCAGCAGCATAAGCGCCGCGAAGATGAGCAGCACCAGCGCGGATATTCGCGTGACCATCCTGTAATTCATACGACAAATCTACCTTTTATTTCTTTCTCCAGAGCGTCGGGCTTGCCAGCATGACAAGCGGGTATATCTCAAGTCTGCCCAGAAGCATCACGACCGTCAGCACGACCTTTACCCCGGGGGAGAATATCGCAAAGCTGCCCATGGGACCGATGAGCGACAGCCCCGGTCCGACGTTGGACATACACGAGAGCGCGGCGGTGAAATTCGTGGCAAAGTCATACCCGTCGAGCGAGACGATGAGCCCCGCGACGAGGATGATGAGAAGATACGAGAAGAAAAAGCAGTACACCGCCTTCGTCGTCGCCGCGTCCACGCGCTTGCCGTCCATCTGCACGCGGCGCACCTCGCGCGGGTGCAGCACGCCGACGATGTCAGCCGCCGCCGTCTTTAAAAGCAGCATCACGCGGCTGACCTTCAGCCCGCCGCCCGTAGACCCCGCGCACCCGCCGACAAACATCAAAAGCACGAGGATATACTGCGCATACTGCGGCCACTGCGTAAAGTCCACCGTGCCGAAGCCGGCGGTGCTGATGATGGAGGCGGTGTTGAAAAACGCATGGCGCAGGGCGTTTGCCGCGCCGTAGGTCTTTGCTATCCCCGCCGCAATGGCGAGCGTGGCTGCGGCGACAACGCCGAGATAGAAGCGAAGCTCCTCGTTTTTCAGCGCCTCGCGCGCCTGCCCGACGACGACAAGGTAATAGAGGTTGAAGTTCGCGGCGAACAGCACGAGGAACACCGCGATCACCATCTCGATATACACGCTGTCAAACGCCGCGATGCTCGCCGCGCGCGTGGAGAAGCCTCCCGTGCCCGCCGTGGCGAACGCATGGAGCAGCGCGTCGTAAAGGCTCATGCCGCCGAGCTTTAGAAGCACGGTCTCCGCGACGGTCAGCCCGCCGTAGATAAAATACAGTATCCGCGCGGTCTCTTTCGCCTTGGGAACGAGCTTGCCGACCGTAGGGCCGGGCACCTCCGCGCGCATGATGTGCATGGAGTGCTCATCCCCTGCGGGCATGACCGCCATGATGAACACCAGCACGCCCATGCCGCCGATCCAGTGCGTGAAGAGCCGCCAGAAAAGCCCCGCGCGGCTCATCGCCTCGACGTTCGGCACGACGGACGCGCCCGTCGTCGTCAGCCCCGACACGGTCTCGAACACCGCGTCGATGTAGTTCGGAATATCCCCGGACAGCACGAACGGCAGCGCGCCGAACAGCCCCATGAATATCCACGCCAGCCCCACGGCGGCAAAGCCGTCGCGCGTGAAGATCGTGTGCGAGCGCACAGGCACGGCGCACAGCAGCGCGCCGACTGCGGCGGTCGCCGCGATGGCTGTTAAAAAGCTCGTCACCCGCTCGCCGTACCACAGCCCCGCCGCGAGCGGCAACAGCATAAGCGCCGCGAAAATCAGCAGCACCTTGCCGAGTATGCGGGCGATCATTCTCTTGTTCATGTTCCGCCTCTCTTTATGCCAGCATATCCTCAAGCCTCTTGAGCATTCCGGCGGAGGCGACGATTATGGCGTGGTCGCCGGGGAGAAGCTGCGTGCCGCCGTCGGGGATGATGCTTTTGCTGCCGCGGATGACGGCGCACAGGAGCACGCCCGGGCGAAGCTCCAGCTCGCGCAGGGTCTGCCCCGCGCAGGAAAAGCCCTCCCCCACGGTAAACTCCAGCGCCTCCACCTTCCCGTCGGCGAGCTTATAGAGAGTGTCCATGCTGCTGCCCTCGGAATTGCTCATCGCGCGGACATAGCGCGCAAGCTGCTGGGCGACGAGCTCCTTCGGGGAGACGATGCAGTCCAGTCCGGAGTTTTCGAGTATCTCGGTGAAATGCTCGCGGTTGACCTTGGTGACGATGGTGCCGACGCGGCACTGCCCGGCGTAGAGCGAGGTGACGATATTGTCGCCGTCGTCGCCGGAGAGCGCGATGAACGCATCCGCCGCGCGGATGCCCTCCTCCTGCATCACGTCGCTGTTCGTCGCGTCGCCGAAGATGACCGTCGCCTCCGGGATGAGATCGCACAGCGCGTCGCAGCGCGCGCGGTCGCGCTCAATGACGGTGACGGACATACCGGACTCCTGCAAAAGGCTCGTCAGGTACACGGCGATGCGCCCGCCGCCCATGATGAGCACGTTTTTCACGGGCTTTTTATACTTGCCCACGGCGGTGAAGAACCGCCTCAGCTCGCGCGACGAGCCGGTTATGCTGAGCTTGTCGCCCCCGCGCAGCACAAAGTCGCCGTTGGGGATGAACACCTCGCCGCCGCGCTCCACCACGCTCACCAGCACCGCCGCGTTGACCTCGGCATGCAGGCTCTTGAGCTGTATGCCGTCGAGCTTTTCCCCCGGCAGCACGCGGTGCTCCACTATCTCGACGCTGCCCTTGGAGAACACGTCCACCCGCGCCGCGCTCGGAAAGCGCAGGATGCGCGAGATCTCGCGCGCGCACTCAAGCTCCGGATTGACGATCATGGAAAGCCCCAGCGTCTCGCGGAGAAAGCCCGTCTGCGTCATATACTCCGGATCGCGGATGCGCGCGATGACGTGCGCCGTGCCGAGGCGGCGCGCGGCGATGCCGCATATCATGTTCACCTCGTCGTTTCTTGTCGCCGCGACGAGAAGATCCGCGTCCTTCGCCCCGGCGCTTATCAGCGAATCGGGGTTTGTGGCGTTGCCCTCTATGCATATAACGTCCAGTGCGTTCGACACCTGATTGATGATGTCGCCGCTTCTGTCTATAACGGTGATGTCGTGCCCCTCGCGGGACAGCGTCTGCGCCACGGCAAAGCCGCTTTTGCCCGCGCCGGCGATTATTACCTTCATATTATGTCCGTCCGCTCCTTTCGGAAAGCTCTTAACGGCTTACCGATATTGGATTTTATCACATTCCTCCGCGCTTGTACAGCGCCCGCGCCATACAAAAGACGCATTTTGCCGCAAAATTTTCGCAAGCCTCAATTCATACGATTTGTAGGTTTGTCAAACATATTGTACAGTGACCTCAGCGGGAGACAGCCAGCGGAGGGGTCTCATGGGTAAGTTGT
>CAKTKT010000077.1 GCA_934572325.1 uncultured Oscillospiraceae bacterium | reverse complement strand
ACTCAACTATAACCCATGAGACCATATCCTTCATATCTTTTTATTCACTTGTCCAATATGTATTGTAGTCCTACAGCCCCTGTTCAAAAAATCCCCGGCGGGGGGTTGCCCGCAGCGCGAAAAAGGTATATAATTCTCAAATAATACATTACTGTGCCGTATTATGCGGCTGGCGCAAAACCGGAGCGGGAGAGGGTGAGCGAGTGGAGATGATAAACGCGAAGGAGCTTGTATACTCCTACGATTTCGAGGGCAGCGAGCAGCGCTCTCTCGACGGCATCTCCCTCACCGTGGAGCGCGGCGAGCTTGTCGCGGTGCTTGGTCATAACGGCTGCGGCAAGACGACGCTCGCGCGCCATTTCAACGCGCTTTTGCCCATGCAGGGCGGGGAGCTGACCGTCGCGGGCAACGACGCGCGCGACGCGAACCGCGTCTGGCAGATACGCAAAAGCTGCGGCATGGTGTTTCAGAATCCGGACAACCAGTTCGTCTCCTCGTTCGTGGAGGAGGACGTCGCCTTTGCCCCGCGCAACTTCGGCACGCCGGAGGAGGATATACCCGCGCGCGTGAAGGCGGCGCTCGCCGAGGTCGATATGGCGGGGTACGAGCGCCGCTCGCCCCAGCTTCTCTCCGGCGGACAGAAGCAGCGCGTCGCCATCGCCGGCGTGCTCGCGGCGGATCCGGACATCATGGTGCTCGACGAGGTGACGGCGATGCTCGACCCGCAGGGGCGGCAGGAGGTGCTGGACACCGTGCGCCGCCTGCACGAAAGCGGGAAAACCATCGTGATGATCTCGCACTATATAGAAGAGGCGGTGTTCGCCGACCGTGTGGTGCTCGTCCATGACGGGCGGAAGCTCGCCGAGGGCACGCCGCGCGAAATGCTCACCGACCTTGAGCTCATGCGGCGCACAGGGCTGACCCCGCCGCTGGCGGTGCGTGCGTATTATGACCTGCTCAATGCCGGCGTGAAGCTGGATATATGCCCGCTTACCCTTGAAGAATTGGTGGACGAAGTATGCCGATAAAGCTGGACAACGTTTCATATACCTATGCTCCCGGCACGTCGCTTGCCGTGCGGGCGCTGCGCGGCGTGACGCTCGACGTGGCGGACGGGGAATTTATCGGCGTCATGGGCGCGACAGGCTCCGGCAAGTCCACGCTCATACAGCTCATCGCAGGACTTATAAAGCCCGCCGAGGGGCGGATACTTCTCGACGGCGAGGATATAAACGCCAAAAAGTACGACCGCGACGTGCTGCACCGCAAGGTGGGGCTTGTGTTCCAATACCCCGAGTATCAGCTTTTTGAGACGACGGTGGAGCGGGATGTGGGCTTCGCCCTGCGGCATCTGGGGCTGACGAAGGAGGAGACCGCCGCGGCGGTCAAGGCGGCGCTGGAGACGGTGGGCTTTGACTATGACGCCGTGCGCGACAAATCCCCGCTCGGCTTTTCCGGCGGGGAGAAGCGCCGCATCGCCATTGCCGGAGTGCTCGCCTCGAAGCCGGGCGTGCTGATCCTCGATGAGCCCATCGCGGGGCTTGACCCGCTCGGGCGGCAGGAGTTTCTCGACATGGTCGATGCGCTCAACGCCGCCGGAACGACGATAATCATGATCTCCCACAACGCCGACGCGCTGGCGGAGCACGCGCGGCGCATCATCGTGCTGAAAAACGGGGAGCTTATCCGCGACGGCAGCGCCCGCGACATTTTTTCGGATTACTACGATCTTCTGCGCAGCGGCGTCGGTGTGCCGCAGGTGCGCCGCGCCTCGCAGATGCTGCGCGAGCGCGGCGTGGATATGCCGGGCAACATCACACGCTATGACGAGTTTATAGACCGGCTGAAAATAATCATGTGGAGGAAGAGCCGATGATGCGCCTCCCGACGGGCATGTATCAGCCCGGTTATTCCGTGATACACTCCATCAGCGCCACGGTGAAGCTCGTGTGCCTCATCCTGCTTATTGCGGCGACAGTCGCCACCGACACCGTCCCCGGCTACCTCGCCGCGATAACGGCGACCGCCGCCATCGTCTACCTTGCGCAGATCAGCGCGGCGACGGCGCTCGCGTCCGTGCGGCGGCTGGCGTGGTTTTTCGTGCTCATCTTCCTCATGAACACCTGCTTTTACGGTCCGGACGATGCGTGGGTGAGCTGGTGGATCTTCAAGCCCTCGCTTGAGGGGCTTATCCAAGGGGCGAGCATCGTCCTGCGCGTGGTGCTCATCCTCGTTTTGAGCAATATCCTCACCACAACGACCGCGCCGCTGCGCCTGACGGACGGCATGGAGCGGCTTTTATCCCCGCTGCGCATCGTGCGCATCCCGACGGAGCAGATTGCCATGATAATCTCCGTCGCCATCCAGTTCATCCCCACGATATTTGAGGAGACGGACATGATACGCAAGGCGCAGACCGCGCGCGGTGCGCGCTTTGACAGCCGCAGTTATTTTGAAAAGGCGAAGGCGGTCATGCCGCTCGTCATCCCTATCTTCCTCGCCGCGTTCAAGCGCGCGGACGAGCTGTCGCTCGCCATGGAGGCGCGCGGCTACCGCACCGACGCCGTGCGCACGGCGAAAAAGCGCGAGAAGCTCAGCGCGGCGGACGCCTCGGCGCTGCTCGTGTGCGCGGCGCTGTGCGCGCTGGAGATAGTCGTGCTCTGATACTTTACGAGGAGTTGTGCCCATGTCGAAGGTGAAACGCTCTATACTCGCCGCGGTGTGCATCGCGCTGTGCGTGGTGCTGCCGATGGCGTTCCATGCCATCCCGAACGGCGGCACGGTGTACAGCCCCATGCATATCCCCGTGCTGCTGTGCGGGCTCGTCTGCGGCGGGGGCTACGGTGTGCTGTGCGCCCTTGCAGGACCTCTGCTCTCCGCGCTCATCACCGGCATGCCGCCCATTGCGGTGCTGCCCGTGATGCTGGCGGAGTGCGTGTGCTACGGCGGCGTGTCCGGACTTCTGATGGCGCGGCTTCGCACAGAGAAGGTCTTTGCCGACCTCTATATCAGTATGCTCGCCGCAATGCTCATCGGGCGCATCGCCGGAGGCGCGGCAAGGGCGCTCATATTCGCGCCGGGGGCTGTGACGCTCGCCGCGTGGGCGACGGGGTATTTTGTCACGGCGCTTCCGGGCGTCATCATCCAGCTCGTGCTCGTGCCGAGCATCGTGTATGCGCTTCAGCGCGCCCGTCTCATCCCACAGCGCTACTATAAGCTTTCTCCCGCAAAGGAGCAGGAAAATGGATAAAAACGCAGTTAAAGAGTTTTTTGACCGCCACGCCGCCGACTGGGACGCCGAAATGATACGCTCCGACGCGAGGATAGCGCGCATACTGGATAATGCCAACGTGCGCGCGGGCGTAAACGTGCTCGACGTTGCGTGCGGCACGGGCGTTTTGGTGCCGGATTACCTCGCGCGAGGCGTCGCCTCGGTCACGGGCATCGACATTTCACCCGAGATGATAAGGATAGCCGAGGGTAAGTTCGGCGGACAGGGCAATGTGCGCTTCATCTGCGGCGACGCGGAGGAGACGGCGCTCCCCGGCGGGTATGACTGCATCGTCGTATACAACGCCTTCCCGCACTTTCCGCAGCCGGAGCGGCTCATCGCGCGCCTTGTGTCGCTGCTCGCGTCCGGCGGCACGCTCACCGTTGCCCACGGCATGAGCCGCCGCGCCATAGACGGGCATCATTCCGGCGAGGCGAGCCGCGTCTCCGTCGGGCTTATGAGCGAGGATGCGCTTGCGGACATATTCTCGCGCTCTCTGCGCGTGAGCGTGAAAATCTCCGACGATGAGATGTATCAGGTCGCGGGCGTAAAGGAATGAGGTTGACCATGCCGGAAAACACTGCGCCGGTCATGCCGGTGAAAAGGAAAAGAATAGACCATCTGGACACGATGCGCGGAATGTGCCTGCTGTTTGTCAACTATTTTCATTCAAGCATCAGCCTCGCTTTTTTGCAGTATGTCTCCGCCATCTGCGTCCATCCGTTCATTTTTATGGCGGGCTACTTTTATAACTCGAAGAAGGATCTGCGCGACACGCTGCACAAAAAGCTGCGCACGATGATACTTCCGTATTATCTCTTCGGGCTTGGGTATTACCTGCTGTGGCTGCTGGCGTTCAGGAATTCCGACAGGGATATTGTCGAGCCGCTGCGCTCCGTGCTGTTCATGCCGACAAGCGCTTTCCCGATAGAGCCGTCCGTATATTTTCTCCCCATGATGTTCAGCGCGACGATGATATTCGCGCTCATCGTCAAGTATATAAAAAGCGAGCCGCTGAAGCTCGCCGTCGTCCTCGCCGTCACATTTGTCGGCAATATCTGGACCTCGGTGTTCACCGTGCGCCTTCCCATGGCGCTCGACTGCGCGTTCGGCGTGCTCATCTACATATACCTCGGCTACCACGGGCGCACGATCATTGCCGCGGTTGACAGCGCCGTGGCGCACATAGACTCCGACATTCTCCGCTTCGCGGTATTCCTCACGGTCAGCGTGGTCAATTATATCTGCATCATCAGCAATTTCATCCCCAACCTGCGCAACGGCGTGTGGAGCAATATCCCGTTCACGCACCTCAACACCTGCACCACGATGCTTTTGTGGGTGTACTTCTTCCGCTGGTTTGAAAAGCCGCGCGTGTTCGCGCCCGTGCGCCGCGTGCTCAAGTACATCGGCGAAAACTCCATGACGTTCATGTGCTTCAGCCATGTGGGGCTGTACACGGGGCTGTTCGTCGTCGAACGCCTTCCGCTCGGCGGCTCTCTGCGGAATATCCTCTACTTTGCCCTCGGCACGCTCGCCGTCGTTCCCATCGTCACGCTGTTCAACAAGACCAAGCTGCACTACCTCTTCGGAAAGTGAAAACGAAAAAACATCCTGTCTCAAACGGGGCAGGATGTTTACATAATATTATAAACATAAAATAGATTACATAATTTTGTTTACAAGAATAATTTTATCAGCACCAGTATAATTACCCCCGGAATACCGAGTATGCCGGCGACAAGGCAGTTGACAAGATTTATACCCAGCGAGAAATCGAAAAATCCGGCGATTATCTCCTCCGCGAGCAGCAGAAGAAAACCGAGCGCGGCGTGCAGCATCAGCTTTATTGCCAGCTTCAGCGGCGCGGACAGCAGCTTCAAAAAAAGATATGCCGCGACGATGAGCGCCGCGATCTCAATGATCGTCGTAAGATCCATGGATGAGTTCCTTTCTATGCCCAGAAAATAGCAGATTATTTCCCGCCGCGCCGCAGATAATAGCAACGGATGATTTCACCGCGCGGCGAGAGAGATATTCAGCCGTTGTGCGTACCCATATTATAGACTATATATAATGGATACAACCAAAACGGGAAATTGTCAAGCGGTAAGAGAGTTTTCCCGTAAAAAGAAAATATCTGCCGCGGGCGGGCTGTGTGTAGGCACAGCCCGCTTTTGCCGCGCTTTGCCGCATCATATCCCGCGCTCCTGTAGGTTTGTCAAACATATTGTACAGTAATCTCAGCGGGAGACAGCCAGCGGAGGGGTCTCATGGGCAAGTTGTT
>CAKTKT010000076.1 GCA_934572325.1 uncultured Oscillospiraceae bacterium | reverse complement strand
AATCTATGGTTCAAAAGAAGAAATCCGGGCTCGAAAAAGCCCGGAAACGGTTGATGCGCCTGGCTTTGCGCCAGACACATCTATACCGGTAACTCTTTATGGAGCTGCTACCCAGATTCGAACTGGGGACCTCATCCTTACCAAGGATGCGCTCTACCTACTGAGCTATAGCAGCAAAGTATATGCCCCTTAAAGAAGGGGCATTACTGTGGCGACCAAGAAGGGACTTGAACCCTCGACCTCCGGCGTGACAGGCCGGCGTTCTAACCAGCTGAACTACTTGGCCACGGCTTGATTATATTATCAGACACGCTCCGATTTGTCAATAGTTTTTTTGAAATTTGCCGCAGATTTTTTGCGTCCGCGCGGCGCTCCCCGCCCTGCGGCAGGTACATTTTCTCCCCGCCGCGGCTTGAAAAAAAACACGTGCGATGATATACTTGTCACTGCTATATACTTCTCATCAAATTTTCAGAGCTTATCGGAGGTTTCGCCGATGAAGGGCAAAAGGCTCGCAGGGCTGTGCGTGACCGTATACATGCTGTTCCTCGTTATATGCAGCGCCTCATGGCTGTGGGGCATCTCTTTCAGCGACGTCGCCGCTGCCGTGACACATTCCGTCGCCCTTGAGGAGGGCACGTTCAAAAACGATACGATAAACCTTGCCGTCGTCCTGCACGACGGGGAGACGGCAAAGCTCATCGGCTTCACCGCGCTGCGCACGGCGGACTTCCGCGGGAGCGGCTGCACGGATGAGATAATCGCCTGGGCGCAGGCGCACCCGAATGTTGACGTGACCTATGACGTCGCCCTGCCGGACGGAACACGTGTGGACAATCACGCGGAAAGCGTGAGCCTCGCGGGCGTTGACAGCGCCTCGCTCGACACGTACATGGAGGCGCTGGCGAAGCTGCCCGCCGTCAAGTCTATCGACCTTGGTAACAGCGGCGACACGGCGCTCGGCGCGGACACGCTGCAAGCCCTCGCCGCCGCGCACCCCGACGTCAGCTTCTCCTACTCCTTCACCGTCGGCGGCATCGACTGCTCGCTCGACACGACCTCGCTCGATCTGACGGGCATCGACTCCGCCGCCGCGGCGGAGCTGACCGCCTATCTCCCCTGCATGAGCGCGCTCTCCTCCGTCGCGCTCGGCGACGAAAACGGCTGCAAGCTGACGTGGGAGGAGATCGCCGCGCTGGAAAAAGCCTGTCCGCAGGCGGATTTTGACTACTCCTTCACGCTCTACGGCAAGTCCTTCTCCCTCGCCGACGAGACCATTGACCTCAGCAAGACCGAGATAGACGACAACGGCGACGCCGTCGTTGCGGCGCTCGGCGCGCTTTATAGGTGCAGAACGCTCGACATGGACGACGGCGGCGTCGCCGCGCCGCTCGGCAACGAGCGTATGCAGCAGATACGCGAGCAGTTTCCGGAGATCGACGTGGTGTGGCGGATATGGTTCGGCACGTGCTACAGCGTCCGCACCGACACGGAGCGCATCCTCGCCTCGCGCCCGTCCGTCGGCGGCGTGCTCTACGACGAGGAGGTCGATAAGCTCAAATACTGCACAAGGGCAAAGTATGTCGATCTCGGTCACAACGAGATGATATACAATATCAGCTTCGTGCAGAGTATGCCCGAGCTTGAGGTGTTCATCATCGCCATGAACCCCTTGTCCGACATTTCCCCGCTGGCGAGCTGCCCGAAGCTGGAGTATCTTGAGATATTCACCACGAACGTGACGGATCTTTCCCCGCTCTCCGGACTGACGGAGCTGCGCCATCTCAACATCTCCAACCTTCCCAACCTCACGGACATATCCCCGCTCTACTCCCTGACGGGGCTGGAGCGCCTGTGGATCGGCACGCTGACCCCCATCCCCGCCGAGCAGGTTGCCGAGATGCAAAAGCGCGCCACCAACTGCAAGATAAGCACCGCCTCCGCCGAGGCGCAGGGCGACGCATGGCGCTACACCTGGTACGACGAGAACAACGCCACATATCACTGGGTGGAGCGGCACGAGAAGCTGCGCGAGCAGCTTGGCTACAACTATCAGGAGTACAGCTTCTACTGGCTCGACCCCAAGTGCGAGCGCCCCGCCCCCGAGGAGTACGCCGGAATGTACTACGGCAAGACCGACGACGCCACCGGCAAGCCGTGAACCATATTATTGTATATTCGCAGAAACGGCATGACCTCGGTCATGCCGTTTCCAGCCTGTCAAAGAACACAGCACTATATTGAAGTGACCTAAAAAGTTAGACAAATATTCTTAATAGAAATATATGATTCAACCGCCTTCGAGTTTGTCGGTCTCGAAAAACATGAGTGTTTTCAACGGTTGCGGGGTATCGCTACCGACGGTACGCAACTGTCATTTTGATTGCTTTTATCACGTTTTAGCCACATTTGTGTTGCACAGTGTTGCACACAACAAAAATTTTTTTCGATAATATTTGATTAAATACGTGTCTGCCGGACGACAAAAAAAGACCCGATGAGATGTTCAAACTCATCGGGTCTTCTCTACGTTATTGGGGGAGTTACTGCTTGGGTACGGACTGTACGCCTGCATTACGCAACCGCATCTGCGCAATTGCACGCGCCTCGGCGGTAGAGCTGTCGTGCACTTTCTTGAGCATACCAAGCTTCTCGTCTATGGACTCGGCGTACCACCACTCGTCGGTGTTCGCCATCTCGACGAAGTAATTGGGGAATATTGTGCGGTAGATATAGTTGACCTCTTCACGCTGCTCCTTGTCGAGCAGGAACTGATAGCCTTTGCGCTGTGAGTCTGTCAAGTAACTGCCGCTGAGATACCATGTCTGTGCAAGCATATAGCTCTGGTCGGTAGCGCCCAGCCAAGGCGTATGTTGCACAGCCCCGCGCCGACAGGTAAAACAAAAACGCGCCGCGTTGCAAATGTGTTGCAAATTTCGCGGCGCGTTCCCGCAAGAAGCGCATGATTCCTAGGTTTTTTGTTCTCTCTATATATTTTTAATAGAAATTGTTCAAGCTGCCGAGAGGGCTTGCTGTCTGTGAATCGCAGGCGGCAAGCCCTTCAGTTTTGCCTTGATCCTACGGTTATTGTAGTAATCCAGATATTCGATCAGTTCCAGTTTGAAGTGTTCCATGGAGCGGAACTGCTGCAAATACAGCAGTTCGCTTTTGAGCAGCCCAAAGAAATTTTCTATCACTGCGTTGTCCAGACAGTTCCCCTTGCGGCTCATGCTCTGCCGGATGCCTTTCTCGCGGAGCATCCGCTGATACTGCTTGTGTTGGTACTGCCAGCCCTGGTCTGAGTGAAGAATGAGGTTTGTACCATCTGGAATCTTTGCAAATGCCTCGTTCAGCATGGTCATTACCATGCTGAGCACAGGACGCTCTGAGATTGCGTAGCTGACCAGATCGCTGCTGTACAGATCCAGAATCGGGGACAGATAGAGCTTTTTTCCGAACAGGCTGAACTCCGTCACATCCGTGACCCATTTCTGGTTCGGCTTGTCCGCATGAAAATCCCGATTCAGCAAATTTGGTGCGATTCTACCCACTTTCCCCTTAGTAACCGCTGAATAAATGGCTGTCAGCGTCTGAACGGACAATTCTCCGTCTAATTTCATGAGCTTTTTTTGAAATACACAAAGTATTCCTGTAAAAAGCTCATTTTATTAGTCTAATAATTCTCGCGTTCAGCCATCTGACGCCTTTAATCAGCGTTTACCTTATAAGAGTGATATTTTTTCATTCTGACACGGCAGACCAGCCCCAGCTCCTTTATGAGCCGCTGGACAGTCTTGTGGTTCAAAAGCATATTTCGGCTACGAAGCTCCGCCGTTACACGCCGATAGCCATATCTGCCTTTGTTTTCGTGGTAAATCGCTGTGATTTCTTCCTTAACAGATGCATATTTGTCTTCTTTCTGCATCTGCTTCAAATGATAGTAGAAGGTTGCACGGGGCAGTTGAGCGATTGAGAGAAGAATGTTGAGTGCGTGTTTTTGCCTTAGCTTCTGAACTACCAGTGTTTTTTGCGCCGGCGTCGCTCGTCTTCCAAAACCAAGGCTTGCAAGTTTTTTAGGTAATCATTCTCCGCGCGTAGCCGCTGAACCTCTGCCAGCAAATCTTCCTCTACCTCCTTCGGCAGCTGCTTTGGCGGACGGTTCTTACTGCCGCGACCGCGCCATTCGATGGCTAACCCTTCCGGACCTTCGGTCAGATAGATCCGTTCCCAGTCTCTGACCCGAGTGTCACTGCTTACTTCAAACTGTCTCGCTGCTTCGCGGTAACTCAACTTTTCTTTCATCATGGTTTCTACAACCAGCTTCTTGAATTCCAGCGTATACCGTTTGTTCGGAGCTCCCTTTGACATAGTTTAACACCCCATTTCTTAGTACAGGTATTTTATCATACTTGTCTAACAAATGGGGTGCTGTTCATATCAAGCATGAACAGCACATTTCTCACAACCGTTGAAAAATCGGGCAGAAAAGCCGCAAAAACTGGAGCTGTTCCAGCTCCATGTTGCTAACTATGAATTACTCTTTTCTGACTTAATCTCAGCCGTAGTCTTAATGGCTGAAGCTGAGAGTTTTTTGTCGAGGTTGCCCTGCGGCTAGTTTTGCCGCAGCACTTGCAAGAGCTTGACTTGATACGATCAAGATGCACAACCATTGACATAAGCAGTGCACTAGGCTGAAACGAAAAGAGAATATGTATCTGTGCCGAAATTCCCTCCGTATCTTGCCGACATTCCCGTTATGATTGGCAACCAGAAAAATGTTCGCTTCCTAAGAGATAGTATGCTTCTGCTGTAATAACCTTAGCAGAATATGAAAATAACAGCCGCAGATCTCTCTGCGGCTATTATTATAGCAGTGCAAGTTGCGATATTCCAGAAATTTTTTCGTTTCCGAGTACTTTATGCGTTCGCCTTCGCCTCGGCGCGCGCCTTCTTGTTGCGCTCGAGCTTGGAGACCCACATTGCGCAGGTGGCGTCGCCGGTGATGTTGAGGGTGGTGCGCCCCATGTCGAAGAGCTTGTCCACGCCCGCGATTATCGCAATGCCCTCTACCGGCAGACCCACGGAGGTCAGAACCATTGCCAGCATGATCATGCCCGCGCCGGATACGCCCGCCGTGCCGACGGAGGCGAGGGTGGCGGTGAGGACGATCATCGCCATCTGGGCGAGGGTGAGGTCGATACCGTAGCAGCACGCGATAAACACCGCGCAGACCGCCTGATATATCGCCGTGCCGTCCATGTTGATGGTCGCGCCGAGGGGGAGAACGAAGGAGCTTATCTCCGGCTCTGCGCCCATCTTGTTGCAGCACTCGATGTTCAGCGGGAGGGTCGCGTTGGAGGAGGTGGTGGTGAACGCGCAGATCATGGCGGGAGCGAGACCCTTGAAGAAGGCGATCGGGCTCATGCCGCTGAGGAACTTCACGCTCAGACCGTACACAATGACGACGTGGATGATATAGGCGATGTAGGCAACGCCGATGACGAGGGCGAGTGTGCCGACGACGGACGGACCGTTCACGGCGACAACGTTCGCCATCAGGCAGAACACGCCGTAGGGCGTGAACTGAATAATCATCATCATGATCTTCATGACGACGTCGTTCATGCAGTTGATCCACTCGCCGATCTTCGAGCCCTTCTCGCCGGC
>CAKTKT010000075.1 GCA_934572325.1 uncultured Oscillospiraceae bacterium | reverse complement strand
ATCCTCGTGGCGCGCTACCGCGCACTGCGCCGCCGCCACCTTGAGGAGCGCCGCCGCGCCGAGGCTCAGCGCCGCCGCCGCCGCGAGGAGCACGAGCGCGAACGCGCCCGCCGCCTCGCCGAGGAGCAGTACGACAGGGAGTACGGCGGCGCGGACGGCTACGGCGGGTACGACCCCTATGCCGACGACGGCAGCGGAGACGGCTATTACGACGACGGCGAGCGGCACACCGACCCCGCGGATATAGACGAGCTGTTCCGCCATTATGACAGGTTCGACTGATACTGTGAACAAAACGTAAAGAATTAAACACGGCGGGGCGTCGGTGTTAACTCTTTATCACCGCAGTAAATGCCGAAATATATTAAAAACACACGCTTTTGCGCTCTGACCGGGCAGAAAAAAACCGGTCGGGGCGCAATTTCTTTACACCTTTTTAACACACGATTATGCTATACTGTAAACGTAAAGATTTTAATGTTGTCTGGGTGAAGGGCGGCGACGGCGATGAAGACGCTGAATAAGATGATGAAAAAGCTGGGGGAATACTTCCCGCTGTCGTTCAAGGGCTGGCTGGTGTTCATCATGGCGATGCTGCTCTCGTGCGCGGCGTCGGCGCTGCTGAGGAAGGCGCCCTCGACGGACGTATATGTGCCGCTCATCTTCGTGCTTGCGGTGCTCGTCACGGCGATACTCACGGACGGGTACTTTTACGGGCTGCTCGCCTCAGTGACGAGCGTGGTGGCGGTCAACTGGGCGTTCACCTACCCGTATATGAAGATCAACTTCTCCATCTACGGCTATCCGCTGACGTTTCTGACGATGCTGGCGGTGGGGATGGCGGCGTCCACGCTGACGGGGCGGCTGAAGGAGCAGGAGAAGATAAAAAGGGAGTCGGAGCGCGAGAAGATGCGTGCCAATCTCCTGCGCGCCATATCGCACGACCTGCGCACGCCGCTCACCTCAATAAGCGGGAACATCGGCGTTGTGCTGGACGACACGGGCGGGCTGACGGACACGGAGAGGCGGGAGCTTCTGACCGACGCGAAAAACGACGCGGAGTGGCTGTGCCGCATGGTGGAAAACCTTCTGAGCATCACGCGCATAACGGACGACCAGACCGGCACCCTGCAAATACAGGATGAGATGCTCGAGGAGGTCATAAGCGAGACCGTAGTCAACTTCAAAAAGCGCAACCCCGACGTCGCCGTGTCCGTGTCCGTGCCGGATACGCTGTTTTTCGTAAAGATGGACGCGATGCTCATCGAGCAGGTGCTTTTGAACCTCATGGACAACGCCGTGCTGCACGGGGAGACGACCACCGCGCTGGACATCGGCGTGACGATGGCGGACGGCTATGCCCGCGTGACGGTCACGGACAACGGGCGCGGCATCGACAGGCGGCAGCTTGAGCATCTTTTTGACGGAACGCTCGTCACGACGGCGGAGCATCACGGCGACAGCAGGCGCAGCATGGGCATAGGGCTTTCCGTGTGCAAGACGATAGTGAAGGCGCACGGGGGCGAGATCTCGGCGCACAATGTGCCGCGCGGCGGCGCACAGTTTATATTTACACTGCCATTGGGAGGACAGGAAAATTATGAATATCAAGGATAAGGTGCTGGTCGTAGAGGACGAAAAGAGCATTTCCGGCTTCATCCGCGCGATCCTCAGCTCCAACGGCTACGACGTGATTCTCGCGCGCTCCGGCAGCGAGGCGTTTTCGATGATAAGCTCGCACTGTCCGGATCTCGTGGTGCTCGATCTCGGTCTGCCGGACATGGACGGGATGCAGATCATAGAGACCGTGCGCCAGTGGACGCAGCTTCCCATCATCGTGGTGTCCGCGCGCAGCTATGAGCGCGACAAGGTCGCCGCGCTCGACAAGGGGGCGGACGATTATATCACAAAGCCCTTCGGCGCGGCGGAGCTGCTGGCGCGGGTGCGCGTTGCGATACGCCACACGCGCTCGGGGCTCGTCAATGAGACGCTCGCCGCCACGGGGAAGTTCACCGCAGGGGAGCTGACCATCGACTACGACAAGCACCAGGTGCTCATCTCGGGTGAAAACGTGCATCTTACGCAAAATGAGTACAAGATCGTGGCATTGCTCGGCAAATGCGCGGGCAAGGTCTTGACATATGACTTTATAATGAAAGAGCTGTGGGGACCGCAGAGCAAGGGCAGCAACCAGATCCTCCGCGTCAACATGGCAAACATCCGCCGCAAGATCGAAAAGAACCCCGCCGAGCCGCAGTATATTTTCACAGAGGTCGGCGTGGGCTACCGCATGATCGAGGGCGACTGACCGCAATCTGACTACGGGAGGTATTTTTTGTAGTGCATTTACCAGAACTCATTTCCGATCTGGCGCTCATGCTACTGACAGCAGGCGTCGTTACCGTTGTTTTCAAAAAGCTCAAGCAGCCGCTCGTGCTGGGGTACATACTCGCGGGCTTTCTCATCGGTCCGTATATGCCGTGGTTTTTCACCGTGACGGACGAGGTGTCCATCAGCACGTGGAGCGAGATAGGCATCATCATCCTGATGTTCTCGCTGGGGCTGGAGTTTAATCTGCACAAGCTCGCCAAGGTCGGCGGCACGGGCGTGATCACCGCGTTCACCGAGGTGGGCGGTATGCTGCTGCTCGGCTACGTGACGGGGCAGCTTCTCGGCTGGGGCGTGATGGACAGCGTGTTTCTCGGCGGTATGCTCTCCATGAGCTCCACCACAATCATCATCAAGGCGTTCGACGAGCTGGGCGTGACGAAGAAGAACTTCGCGCAGCTCGTGTTCGGCACGCTTGTGATAGAGGACATCGCGGGGATATTCATGATGATTATTCTCTCCACGATCTCCGTCAGCCAGAACATCTCCGGCGGCGATCTCGCGCTCAAGCTGGGGCTGCTGCTGCTCTACCTCGTGCTCTGGCTCATCCTCGGCATATACCTGCTGCCGACGCTGCTGAATAAATCCGTCATGTTCATGAACGAGGAGACGCTTCTCATCGTGTCGCTGGGCATCTGCTTCGGCATGGTGCTGCTGGCGAACGTGCTGGGCTTCTCGTCGGCGCTGGGCGCGTTCCTCGCGGGGTCGCTGCTCGCCGGAACGATACACGCCGAGCGGGTGGAGCATTTGACGGCGGGGGTGAAGGATCTCTTCGGCGCGGTGTTCTTCCTGTCGGTGGGCATGCTGCTAGATCCGGCGATGGTCGTGGAGTACGTCGTTCCCATCCTCATCATCACGCTCGTCACTCTCGTGGGCAAGCTCTTCTTCTCGTCGCTGGGCGTGCTCCTCTCCGGACAGAGCCTCAAAAACGCGATACACTGCGGCTGCTCGCTGGCGCAGATAGGCGAGTTTGCGTTCATCATCGCGTCGCTGGGTATGTCGCTGGGCGTTATCGCGGACTACATCTACCCCATCATCGTCTCCGTCTCCGTCATCACCACGCTAACCACGCCCGCCTGCATACGCAGCTCGGATAAAATATGCAGTCTGATGGAGGGCGTGCTGCCCAAAAAGCTCGTGGCGAAGCTCGACGGCTACACCGAGGACACGGTGGTCGCCGCCGGCAGTCAGGACGGCGACTGGGCGGCGTTCATGCGCCGGTATATGAAGACCACGCTCCTCTACGGCGTGATAATGATGGGCATACTGATAATAGGCACGCGCCTCATCTACCCCGCGGCGAGCGAGTATCTGCCGAAGGCGTGGATGAGCAAGGGGCTTGCGCTCGCGGTGATATACTTTGGCATCGCGCTCTTCATCCGCCCGATGATGGACGCGAAAAGCCCGCAGTACACGGCGCTGTGGATGAAGTCCAAGCACAACCGGCTGCCGCTCATGGCGCTCAACGCCTGCCGCCTTATCATCATCGTGCTCATTGCCTTTGCGCCGATACAGATCATCACGCGCGTCAACGGCGCGTGGCTGCTGCCGATAATCGCGGCAGCGGTGATACTGCTGTACCGCTCCGGCGCGTTCGCATCGGCGTATCTCTCGGTCGAGGCGCGCTTTCTCGCCAACTTCAACGAACGCAATCTCGGCAAGTTCACCGACAGCGGCGCTGCGACGGAATGGCTCGACGAGAAGCTGTACGTGCTGGAATTTGACTGTCCGGAGAGCGGCGTGGAGGGGAAGACCCTGCGCGCACTCGGCTGGGGCGGGCTGTACGGGGTGAACGTCGTCAAGCTCGTGCACGGCAAAAAGCACATAAATATGCCCGACAGCGGCACGGTCATATCAAAGCATGACCGCATCTATGTCATCGGCGAGGCGGGACCCATACACAGCATGTGCCTTGGGCTGGGCATAAGCGAGGACGGCAGACTGCCCACCCTGCGCGAGTTTATCGACAGCGAGCAGGGCGACGAGGGCGATCTCTACTCCTACGCGCTCGACGTCGAGCGGGATTCCCCGTTTGCCGGCAGCCCGATAAAGGACAGCCGCATCAGGGAGGATTACGACTGCATCATCCTCGGTCTCCAGCGCAACAAGCTCCCCATCGCCCAGCCCGATATAAACATGACCATCCAGCCGGGCGACCTCATCTGGATACTCGGCACAAGGACCATGGCGGGCAAGCTTTTGAAAGAGGAGCTGTGATGAAAATCATAAAGAGAGGTTCAAAGCAGAGCCTCTCTTTTATTATACCTATATTGAATTTATGCCACGCCCTCTGTTTCCGTGCTCGCAACCGCGCCCTTCGTCACATCGTAGAGCGCCACAAACTCCTCGAGCACAAGGTCGTTGTCCGTGATGTACTGCGCGGCTTCCTTGCCGACATAGCGGAAGTGCCAGCCCTCGTTCATCACGCCCGTCACATCGGACTTGGAGCCGGGGAAGCGGTGGATAAAGCCGTACTCTGCGCAGTGCTCAATGAGCCATTTGGAGGTGTCGGTCTTGTCTATCTCATCGTTCTTTATCTCGCGGTAGTGGTCGGTGATGTCAACGCCGAGTCCCGTCTGGTGCTCGCTGCATCCGGCGGGCATGGTGATGTAGTGCCCGCTTGCGTCCTTGCCGTCGGTGATGCCGTTATTGGCGCAGATGCGCTGGAAGTTCGCGTCCTGGTCGGTATAGCTGCGGTAGCCGGAGGAGAGGTACACGGGATAGCCCGCCTCCTTGCAGCCGAGCGCCATGTCCAGCAGCGCCTGAGCGATGCGCGAGTCCACGGCGCAGCGGTTGGGGTTGTAGCTGAGCTGTATATCCGTTTCGTCGGCGGTCTGGTTGAGATAGGCAAGCTCCGGCGGCTCATACTGCCCGATGGAGTTGTCGCCGTTGACGAGCACATACTCCCAGCTTGATACGTCGATATCCGGCGGCGCAGACAGACCCTTTGCCGCGGCGCGTCCGGCGGGGGAGTCGGGGTCAACGCTCGGCTCGGGCTCGGGCTCGGCGGACTGCTCCTGCGTCTGCGCGTCGGCGGCAGCGGCGTTGGCAGCGTCCTGCTGGGCGATATAGTCGGCAAAGCGCGGGTCGTTGCGGTAGTAGTCCTCCACCGTGCCGCCGGCCTTCAGCACCGCCTGAAGATCGCTGTACACCACGGCGTGATCGTCGTCAAAATCGCTGGAGTGCGGCGAGGTCGAGGCGCGCAGATAAGAATACACCACGAACACCGCCAGCACAAATATGCCGAATACTATTCTGAAACCACGGCTGCCCTTCATACTGTTCCTCCGTCTATATAAAAAGAATAAAAACAAATTCACACACGCGGATAATGCGTACATAATACTATATCATTTTATTCCGGTGCGGTCAACCGTAAATATGTAAACCGTGCAGGGAGGCGTGTAGGACTACAATACATATTGGACAAGTGAATAAAAAGATATGAAGGATATGGTCTCATGGGTTATAGTTG
>CAKTKT010000074.1 GCA_934572325.1 uncultured Oscillospiraceae bacterium | reverse complement strand
ACAGACAGCAAGCCCTTTCGGCTGCTTGAACAATTTTTACTTCGAAATATTGTCTAACTTTTTGGGGTCACTTCACACGGGCAGCCGGTAATTTTCGCATATTACATTACGCCGGAGGCTTCCTTGCTCTTGGCGATAAGCTCGTTGAGCTTCTTTGCCGGATAGTAGAGCGCGATGCCAATCACGAAGAATATCACGCACATCAAAAGCAGGATGAGCACACATTTCAGATACGTGCCCTGATAGAACCCGCCCACGCACTCGCGCACGAGATCCATCCCGTAGTGGAACGGCATGAAGGGATAGAGATCCTGAAACACCTGCGGCAGAACATGGATCGGGTACGAGCCGCCGGAGCCTGCCACCTGGATGACCATGATGATGACCGACGCGGCAAGCCCGACATTGTCCAGCGCGTAGGAGAAGGAGTAGTTCATCATCATGAAGTTGAATGAGATGATCATGCACCCCAGCACGAACAGCAGAGGACTGACGCACTGTATCCTCACGTAGAACAGACAGCCCAGCGAGGTGACGAGCGCCTGAAATGTGCCGATGAACAAAAACAGCAGCAGCCGCCCGAAGTATTTGTGTATCTGCGGAACGTTTGCAAACTCCGGATAGGGGACGAGCGGCTTTATCATTGCCACCGACAGCAGCGACCCGACGAACAGCGCCAGCATGATGTAGTACGGCGACATGGCGGAGCCGTAGTCGGCGATCTCGTACACGATGACCGTGCGCATATCCACGGGGGAGACGAGGTAATCCGCCAGCCCGTCGGGGTTGTTCTCCAGCACGTCCATCAACTGACGGAACGCCTCGCTGTTGACCATGCGGCGCACGTCGTCCGCCACGCTCTTGACGTAGTCATACACCTGATCGGAGAGCTCTATCGCCTCGTCGAGGGTGAGCTGAGTGCTGCTCATGGCGACGGCGTAGCGCTGCATCGTGTCGGCAAGGCTCACCGCGCCGTCCGCGCCCGCTATCATCAGCTCCTCCATGCTCGCCATGGTCTCCTGCGTCTGGATGGCGGCGTCTTGTATCATGCCGTTCACGTTGTCGTTGAGCGTCAGCGCCGCCTCGCGTAGCTGCTCGCGTATCGCGTTCGCCTGCGCGATGAAGCTCTGCGTGTTTGCGGGATCGCCGGACTTGCGCACCTGCTCTATCAGACGGTCGAGACTCTCTATAACGGGTCTTAGCTGCGCTCCCATCGCGGGATTGGCGGCAATGAGCGATTCAAGCGCCGTTTTGTCCGCCTCAAGCATGATCAGCGTCTGGTCATAGAACGCGCGCTTGTCGGCATAGTCGGCGATAAGCTGCTGCGCGGCGGCAAGGTCGTTATATGCCGCAGCGAAGTAATCTGCCGAGGGGGAAATTGCCGCGTATTTACTCTCGAGGGAGACGCGCAGACTGTCAATGCTGCCCATGGCAACACCTGTGTCGGCGGCGCTTCTGGCGGCGCTGTACAGGCTGTTCTCATAGCTCATGTCAATGTATGCGCCCGCGCTGACGAGAGCGCTGTCGAGCGCGGCAAAGCTTGCGGACGGGTCATTGCCGACCGCAAGGTCATTATAGACATTGTCGGCGTTGATATATGCCGCATCAATAGCGTCGGCGGCGCTGACGGCGGTGTTATAGTAGCCGTCCAGCATTGCTGCCGTGGCGTTGGAGATATTAAGGTATTCGGAAGAAAAGGTCTGTGCCGTTGTATCCGTAAGCAGAGCCTGCATACGGTTGATGTTGCTGAGCGCGGCAGTGATGTCTATGCCGGCTATATACGTCTCGACCCCCGTATCGGCGGCGCGATAGAGCGCGTTGCTCGCGCTGTCGAGATATGCGCCGACATTGCTCTGAAGCTCCGGATCGCCCGCCCACATACCGAAGAGGTCAATGGTGTCGGCGAGATCGCGGTCAACGGCGTTTATGGCGTTGAGGATGTTCTCCTGCGAGGTGACGGAGGAGTCGTATATCGTGCCGGCGGTTATGCCCG
The DNA here is from genome assembly GCA_934572325.1 of uncultured Oscillospiraceae bacterium. Lineage (GTDB taxonomy): Bacteria > Bacillota > Clostridia > Oscillospirales > Oscillospiraceae > Limivicinus. The sequence goes on along the minus strand of CAKTKT010000074.1, from coordinate 3,886 downwards.
CCTGATGCGACACCGCGCCCCCGTCGATCATGACCTGCCCCGCGTCGTCCAGCGTTATCGCCCCGACCTCGAGGAGGTTCTGCGTGTCGGCGGCGAGGGTCTTGACCGAGCGCATGAGCTTTCGCGTCGTGTCCAGCTTTTCGCAGGCTTCGTCCATCTTCTTCGTAAGCCCGTCGGCAATATAGTCCGAATCGAGACCGAGCGCGTTGAAGATGGAGCCTATCGTTTTCAGCGCGTCCGCGACCTTTTCAACGATGGTGCCGTTTATCTGCTCCTGAACGGCGGTCTTCGCCTTGTTCGTTATCTTCGGCGCTATCGCGTTTTTCTTCTCGTTTTCGTAGTATTCGACCTCAGGATGGACGAGATCGCCGTCAAGTATGCTGAGGAAATTTTTCGTGAAATCCTTGGGCACGATGAGTGCGGCGTAGTAGTCGCCCGCGTAAAGCCCGTTCATGGCTTCCTCGCGCGTGTCCACAAAGCACCAGCCCATCTGCTTGTTGCCCTTTATGCCGTCGATCACCAGATCGCCGATGTTCAGCTCAAGCCCCATAAGCTCGCTGCCCTTGTCCTCCGTGGCGACGACGACCTTGATGTTCGACGTGGACGCAGGACCGTAGGGGTCGGCGTTGGACATGATGTTGAACCATGCGTAAAGGCACGGCACAAGGCACAGCCCGATGATGACTATCACCGGCACGACGCTCTCCGTCAGCTTTTCGATGTCGCGCAGGAATATGCCCCATATGTTCTTCATACGTGCACCTCCGGCGACTGCGCGCGCTCCTCATCCGCCGCGCCGGAGGGCGCGGCGTTCTCCGCCTTCGGCTGCGCGGCTTCCGCCGCCTCGGCTTCTATCGTGTCCGCCACGATCTCCGCCGCCTCCTCCACGGCTGTCTCGCCGTCAACGCGGGCGTTCTCCGCGTCGCTCTCAAGGCGGCGGAGTATAACGTCCACAAGGGACGGCGTCGCCGTGATCATGGCGCGCAGCTTGGCAAGGTTCGTCTCCGCCACGACGTCCGCCGCCGTGGGACCGAGGTCAAGCTCCATCTGCGTGATATGCTCCAGCTTCTTTTTCAGCTCGTGGTTGAGGTATTCCACGGCGATGAGATACGCCGCGAGCGCGAACATCGTCATTATCCACAGCAGCAGTATAATGACCTTCGACCCCTGCGTCACAAACAGCAGCGTCAAATACAGCACGAGCACGACGACCATGCCCCACAGCCCCTTGTGTATGCGCTGCTGGTTCGCCTGATGAATGGCGGTGACCTCGCTGACGAGGCGGTCAAACATCTGATGGTATCTGCTATCCGGCATTGTCAATCCGCCTCCCTGCTCAAAACATTCCGGTCTCTTCAAGCTGCTCTTCCATAAACTCGTTCACGCCGATGAACGGCTTGCGCGCAAACAGCCCTATCAGCAGCGCCACCACGGCGAACACCAGTGTCTGCGCGAGCTTGACGACAAAAGTGCTGCCGTACACGCCGCATACGCACTCGCGCATCGCGTCGATGGCGTAGGGGAACGGGAAGAAGCGGTATATCTTCCGAAAGATCTCCGGCAGCAGCTCTATGGGGAATGTGCCGCTCGACCCGGCAATCTGCAAGACCATCACCACAACGACGATAGCCTTGCCCACGTCGCCGAAGGACACGGCGAGCGAGTAGATCAGAAGGCTGAATGTGAAGCTCGTCACCGCGCCGCACACGAACAGCAGCCCCGGGTGCAGGCACTGTATCTTGAGTATCAGCAGATCGCCCAGCAAAATAACGACGGTTTGTATCTGGCTGAGCACGAAAAACAGCAGATACCGCCCGAAGTACAGCTCGTAAGGCTTCGGGTCTATGAGCCCGTCGCGCCGCGCGTGGGGCTTGAATATCGCGCCGAGCATGACCCCGCCGACCCAGATGGACAGTATCGTGTAAAACGGCGCCATTGCCGAGCCGTAGTTTTCTATCGGGTACACGGGCGTGACGGTCGTCTGCACGACTTGGGCGAAATACTCCCCGTAGACGACGGGGCTTCCGCCGAGGATCTCGATGAGCGTCTGGATGTACTCCTCGCCGTCGAGCGTCTCCAGCTTGTGCAGCATATCGCTCAGCGAATTTGTCACGCGCTTTCCGGCGGGCTTGAGGATGCTGACGACCTCGCCCGCGGACGCCTTGGTCTGCGCCGCCGCCTCCTTGAGCACTGCCGCATCGCCCAGCATTATCTTTGAGCTTTCAAGCAGATCCGCCACGTTCAGAAACGTCGCCGACAGCTCCCGCCCGATGTCCTCCACGCAGGGGATGAACGAGGAGTTGAGCGCGATGAGCGTTTCAAGCGAGGAGCAGGTGTTCTCCACCGTGCCGGCGAGAACGTCCTGCTTGGCGAGCATATATAGCCATTCGCTCGTCTCGTCTGCGGCAGCCGACATATCCGTCAGCAGCTTATAGTATTTCGGCTGCGTGTGCTCGAGAGGCGTCGCCATGGCTTCGAGCGTTTTCGACATCGCGGCGAGGCTGTCCGCGCTGTCGGTGACGATCTGCTGCGCGTTTGCGACCGCGCCGCCGCTGCTGCTGCTGTCCTGAAGTATCCGCAGCGCCTCCTCAAGGCGGGCGTTTATCTCGTTGATGCTCATGTTTATCTCGGCGACCGTTGCGGCAACGTCGGACGCTGAGGGCATATTCTCCTGCGCCTGCATCAAAATCTCGTCGAGCCTCTGCGTGTCGAGCGAGTTCTGCGGCATGCCGGACGTTGCGGCGGAGAACGCCGCCATGGTCTTGTCGGCGGCTTTCAGCGTGGTCAGCGCCTGCTTGATGATGCCGTGGAACGAGCCGGAGGGATCGTCGCTCTCTATGTCCTGGGCGATCTTGTTCGCCGACTCCATCACAGTGTTGATGACGACCTCAAGATACGCCTCGTTTATCGAGCTTTTGACGCTCTCGGCGGCGGTGTCGGTTATCTTTGTGGCGACGGCGTTTTTCTTCGCGTTTTCATAGTATGTAATGCTGGGCTTGCCCGTCCACTCCGTGAGCATATTGAACATATTGTAGGAGAAGTCCTCGTCGATGACGACGGCGGCGTAGTATTCGCCGGAGTATACGCCGTTGACAGCCTCCTCCTCGCTGTCGAGGAATATCCAGTTGATGCTCGTCGCCTCGCGGAGGTTGTCGAGCACCTCGTCGCCCTTGTTCGTCACCTTGCCCTTCTCGTCCACATAGCCCTTGTCCATGGAGGCGAGGGCGATGGAGATGTTGCCGGTGTTGCCGTAAGGGTCCCAGTTGGAGTAGATGTTCAGCCATGCGTAAAGACTGGGCAGCAGGCATATCGCCAGCGCCACGGCCATGGCAAAAAAGTGTTGGCTGAGCGTTTTTATGTCGTATTTGAATACAGCCAGTATGTTCCGCATAACTCCTCCGTAAAGCTATTACAATTCCCAATTTTATATTATATAGCTTTATTTAAGAAAAGTCTATAAGAAACGATGCGCAAAGCGGACAGATCCGCCGAACTGTCCGAAAAATCACTTCAATTTCCGTTGACGAAGCGGAAAAGGAAAATATCCCGCCCCATATCGGAGCGGGATAAGGTCGTCAGACCGTGCGGGCAGCTCAGCCCTTGTTCCATGCGCGGATCTCGCTGCGCAGCCAGTCCGCCCATTCGTCGATGCCCTCGCCGGTGCGGGCGGAGATGGGGATGATCCTTATGCTCGGGTTGAGGCGGCGGACGTATTTTTTGCACGCCTCAAGGTCAAAGTCAAAGTACGGCATAACGTCTATCTTGTTTATCAGCAGCACGTCGCAGACGGAGAACATCAGTGGGTACTTCAGCGGCTTGTCGTCGCCCTCGGGAACGGACAGGATCATCGCGTTTTTGGAGCTGCCCGTGTCAAACTCCGCCGGAC
>CAKTKT010000073.1 GCA_934572325.1 uncultured Oscillospiraceae bacterium | reverse complement strand
GTATGGCAAAGTCCACATCGTCCACGCCGAGCCCCTCAAGCCCCTGTCTGGTCATGCCCGCGTCAAGGTGGCACATGCCGCCCGTGTGCAGCTGGATGACCTTTGCGCCGGTCTTTTCTATTGCGGCGGCGTCAACGTCGCTGTCGATGTCCGCCTCCATAACGCCTATCCTGAACTCGTCCTTCAGCGCGGCGATGGTGGCTTTCAGCGTCGTGGTCTTGCCCGAGCCGGGGGAGCTCATAAGGTTGAGCAAAAACGTCCTGTCGCGCTTGAGATCCTTGCGCAGAAGCTCCGCCTCGCGGTCGTTGTTTTCAAAAACGCTCTTTTTTATTTCAAGAACTCTGAATCCTTCCATGGATACTACCTCACAGTATATTTATTTTAGTGTGCCGATATTATAGCACCGTTTTTCAAGATATGCAATCACTGCGTGAGAAAAGAGAGCCTTGAGCGCGTCCGGCGCTCAAAGTCCGCGCGGTTCGCGGCAAACTCGCTGTCGGCGGACGGCAGGGCGACGACCTTCCCCATGTCGAGCGCGGTAAGCGCGCTCCAGAGCGCGTCGCGCGTGATGAGCGAGCCGCCCTGCGCCGGAACGAGCTGCGCCTGCAGGGCAAGGCGCGTGTCGCGGTTGGAGGAAAAAAGCCACGTCAGAAACGATGCGATGTCGCCCGTGCTGCGGCTGCCGCCCGCCACCACGGCAAGCCCCCACGTCTTGCCAAGCGCCCCCTCGCCGCTCTCCGCCGTCAGCGGCGGCACGGGCAGGATCTCGACGCCGCGCGAAGGCTTTTTGGGAAGCTCTGTCGTTCCCACAACGGCGCAGCCCAGCTCGCCCGCGCTGACCGCGGCAGCCTCCCCGCCGTCGGGCAGGGCGAGCGCACCGGCGTAGGCGCTCTCGGCGAGGAGGTTATATATGTGCTTATAGACCTTTGCCGTCCGCGCGGCGTCGTCCGCGCCGAACTCCTCGCCCTCGCGCAGAAATTCCGTGAAAAAGAGCGCGGCGTAGTCCGCCACGGCGTAAAAGGGCCTGCCCTCGGCGGCGGAGTACTCTGCCGCCGAGGCGCTCAGCGCCTCCAGCGTCGTAAGATCCCGTCCGGCGGTCAGCGCTGTGTTCACGAGCAGCACCTGAACCTCCGACCCGATGGGGAAGTAGCTCGCGCCGATGCTTGCGCTGCGGCTGGAGAGCGCCTTGGGGTAATCCGGCGCGCCGCCGCCGAGCGCGGCGCTGACGTCCGCGAGTCTGCCGCGCGCGTGCATATCGAACGCGCGGTAGTGCGAGCACAGCACGAGATCGGGCGCGCCCTCGTCGAACGCCGCCGCCATCGCCTCCTCGTCGGCAAAGGCGACGCAGCGCACCGGCAGCGATGCGCGGGATATGCTCTTATTATAGCCCGCCGCGAGCGACACGAAGTTATCCGACATCGTGCCGCCCTCGACGTACCACACCGTTATCGCGCCGCGCGCATCGTCCGGACGCGACACGGCGAAGGCGTATATCCCGCCGACTATCGCCAGCGCCGCGAGCACCGCCAGAAGATTGCGTATTTTCATAGCCAGCTCCAAGTTTCGATTTTATACACTGTATTTAACCATAATTCGGCGGCAATAGCAAGCTTGACAGGCGTGATATATTATTAAAGTATAAAAATAAAAGTATAAAAGCGAGAAATTCCACGGAGGGAACGGCATGAAATACAAAGCGGTATTGTACGATATGGACGGCACGGTGCTCGACACGCTCGACGACCTCACGGACGCGGTGAACGCCGCCCTGCGGCGCTTCGGCTTTCCGGAGCGGTCTGCCGCGCACGTGCGCGGCGTGCTCGGCAACGGAGCGCGGCGGCTGATAACGGGCTGCCTGCCGGAGGGCGTGGACGACGCTGCGGCGGAGGCGGTGCTGGAATTTTACAAGCCGTATTATGACGCGCACTGCCGCGAAAAGACCGCGCCCTATCCCGGCGTCATCGCGCTCATGCAGCGCCTGCACGATGCGGGGGTGAAGCAGGCGGTCGTGTCCAACAAGCCCGACAGCGCGGTGAAGGAGCTGGCGGAGCTCTTCTTCGGCGGGCTTATCGAGTCCGCCGTCGGCGAGAGCGGGACCGTGCGCCTCAAGCCCTGTCCGGACGCGGTGCTCGCCGCAGCGAAGCTCATGGGAGCGGACAGGGAGGAGTGCGTCTACGTCGGGGATTCCGAGGTCGATATAGAGACCGCGCGCTGCGCGGGGATGGACTGCATCTCCGTGGCGTGGGGCTTTCGTGACGAGGATATGCTGCGCGATAACGGCGCGTCGCGCATCGTCCGTACCGCCGAGGAGCTTTTCGACGCGCTCAGGTGAATAGCTAAGCAGCTTTATCGCCGCTGTGTGGTCACAGCGGCGATTTTTTTATCTGCGCCCAGCGGCGCGGGTATTTTTCCGGCGTGGGGCGGAGCTTTTCGATGATGACGAGCGAGCGAACCGCGTCCGTGTCCGGCACGGTGTAGCTCACGAGAGGGGCGAGCCGCCCGCCGAGCACGGAGACGGCGCGCGCCGCCCCGCTCACCTCATCGGCGCAGTCCGGACCCTTCATGGCGATGAATTTTCCCCCGACCCTCACGAACGGCAGGCACAGCTCGCACAAAAGCTCCAGCCGCGCCACGGCTCGCGCCACGGCGAAGTCATAGCTCTCGCGCCGCCCGCGCGCGGCGTCCTCCGCGCGGGCGTGGACGCACTCTACGTCGTCAAAGCCGAGCCGCTCGCAGACGTCGCGCAGAAAGCCCACGCGCTTGTCGAGGCTGTCCAGCAGCGTCAGCGCCATGTCCGGCTGCGCGATCTTCAGCGCGAGCCCGGGGAAGCCCGCGCCCGTGCCCACGTCGATGACGCGCGCGCCGCGCATGTCTGCCGTGGTGAGGATGGCGGCGCTGTCGAGAAAGTGCAGCCGCGCGCTCTCGTCCTCGCCGGTGATGGCGGTGAGGTTCATCACCTGATTCATCTCCGTCAGGCGCTCGTAATATGTCCGGTATCGCGGCAGCGCCGCGCCGTCCGGCGTGATGCCGAGCTCGGCAAAGCCGTTTTTCAGCGTTTCTTCCAGCATGGGCGATATGTCCTACTTATAAAATTCATGGTCGCCGATGGCGGTCACATATGTGCGGTTCTCGCGGAACCAGTAGTTGCCGTTATTCTCGAGGTTGACAAAGTATATGCTCTTGCCGACGGTGTTGTAGCCCTCAAGCACGAGGTAGGTCGCAATATAATAAAGCTCCGTGGGCTTGCCGTGCATCGAGCCTGTGGCGGCGGGCGTGAACTGCACGGTGGTGCGGCTGTCGTAGAGCACTTCAAAAATAGTGTCGGGAAAGTCGTCGCTCTCCACGCGGTTGAGCACAACGGACACCACGCCCATTATCCCCGCCAGCGGCTCATCCAGCGCCTCCACATAGGCGATGTGCGGCAGCCAGTACAGCTCGTCCGCGGAGAAGTGCGTCGCGTAATAGTCCTCGCTGCCGCTTATCATGCGCACCTGCTGCGTGGACAGCTCCACCGTGCCAGCGTCCGTCAGTGAGCCCGTGAGCGAGAAGATGCGCCCTATCGCGTCCAGCGGGAGATACACGTCGTCCCCGCAGGTGATGTACCCGCGCGGCAGATAGATGTAGCGGTAATTCGCCTCGGCGTAGCCCGCGCCGCTCTTCGCCGACAGCTCCAGCCCCGGCGCGGACGCGGTGAAGCCGTCCGCCGTCAGTTCGACGTTTATGTCCACATCGTACATCTCGCCGATGTCGGCGAGGGCTAGGTACGCCGTGCCGCTCTTGACAAACGCGCGTCCGGACAAAAGCCCGTTGACGTACACCCGCGCGTCCTCAAGCTCCGGACGCTCGCGCACGGGCGCGGCGGAGCCGTCCGCCAGCGCCGCCGGACACGGAAAGGCGAGCATGAGCGCCGCGCATATCAGCGCGCACGCGGCGCGCCGGCACATACGCCTCACTGCTCCTCCTTTATCTCCCGCAGAGCCTTGGCGAGCTGGTCGGGGCAGGAGGTGGGCTTGAAGCCGCAGCGTATGCCCTCCAGACGGGATATGACCTCGTCCACATCCATGCCCTCCACGAGCCTTGCGATGCCCTGCAAATTGCCGCTGCACCCGCCGAGCACTCGCAGCGACGTGACCTTGCCGCCGTCTATTTCTATCTCCATCTGCTGCGAGCATACGCCGCGCGGTCTGTACGTATATTTCATTTCAAAGCACCTCGTTTGCAAACTGTACGCGCACAGTTTATCACGCGCGGCGGTATTTTGCAATGGGCATAATCACGCGCCGTCCGGCATACGCTGAAAGGACAAGTAACCGGAAGGAGAGAAGACCGATGCGTGCGATAAGGAGCATTTCCGCCGCGCTCGTGATGGCGCTGAGCATGTATATCCTCTCCGCCTCGCCGCTGTATGCGTATGCCGAGCGCCGCGCGCGGCAGAGCGTGGAGGCGGGGCGCATGAAAAACGTCAGCGTGCTGACCGCGCCCGCCGCACCGGCGGCGACCGCGCCGCCGGAGAAAACGATCGCGCCGTCCGCCGCGCCGCTCGCGGGCGCGGCGGGGGCGAGCGCCGCCCCCGCCGCCTATATCCCCGACGCGGCGCAGGACGGGGAGAGCGTCGAAGCCCTCACCGTCACGAAAGCTCCGGACGGGCGCGAGGAGATACTGGAGACCACGATAGAGGGCGGGCTGTCCATCAAAAACCAGACCGGCTATAAAACCGACGTAGGGCAGCTTCTCATGGCGGGACCTGCGTTCCGCTTTCCGGCAGAGGGCGCGCAGATACTGATAATCCACACGCACTCCAGCGAGGCGTACACCCCTGCGGGGCTGGATAAATACGAGGCGAGCGACGAGGCGCGCACCGAGGACACGCAGTACAACATCGTCCGCGTCGGCGATGAGCTGACCTCGGTGCTGGAGAGCGCGGGGCTGCACGTCATCCATGACAGGGGGATATACGATTACCCCAGCTACACGGGGTCGTACACGCGCTCGGCGCAGGCGATTGCCAACTGGCTGACGGACTACCCCGGCATACGCATGGTCATTGACGTCCACCGCGATGCGCTCGGCGAGAACGGCACGGTCTACAAGACTATGGCGGAGGAGGACGGCGTGTGCGCAAGTCAGGTGATGATGCTCATCGGCACGGATGAGAGCGGGCTTGCCCACAGCGGATGGAGGGATAACCTCGCACTCGCGGTGTATCTGCAGCAGGCGGTCAGCACCGCGCACCCCACGCTCATGCGCCCTGTACAGCTCGTTCCCCAGCGGTATAACCAGCACCTCTCGCCCGGCTCGATGATCCTTGAGGTCGGCAGCAGCGGCAACACCCTGCAGGAAGCCCTCGCCGCCGTGCGCCTTTTCGGAGAGAGCGCCGCTCCGGCGCTTGCGGCGCTGGTGGAGCAGCCTGCCGACGCGGGATAAAAAATTTTTCGGGAAAAATGAAAAAAACCCTTTACAAATCGGAAAGGCTGTGGTATAGTTGTTTTAGTAATAAGAATTATTACTGATTTATGAACAATAAACACAGGGAGGTGCGTCAGTGGAAGCGAAGAGGAACAACAGCAAAAAGCGTCAGGCGATATACGACTATCTCCGCTCCGCGACGGATCACCCCACGGCGGAGATGATATACGCCGCCCTCAAGCCGGATATTCCGGAGCTGAGCCTCGGCACGGTGTACCGCAATCTTGCGGTGCTGGCGGAGGAGGGGCAGATAATCTCCGTGGGCAAGGTCGATGGGCAGGAGCGCTACGACGCGCGCACCGAGCCCCACGCGCACTTTGTCTGCCGCGGCTGCCGGAGCGTGCTGGACGTTTTCCTGCCGGACGTGGTGAGCGCGCTGTACGGCGAGGTGGACGCCCGCCTCGGCTATCTCACCGAGGGGCACACGCTCACGCTGCATGGGCTGTGCGACCGCTGCCGCGGAAAATAATTTCGTTTATTGCGCTTGCGCGATAAAGATATATGGAAACAACAAAAATCAACAATACCAATGAGGAGGAAATCATCATGAAGAAATGGGTCTGTCCGGTTTGCGGTTATGTTCACGAGGGCGATACTCCGCCGGAGTTCTGCCCCCAGTGCCACGTTCCCGGCTCGAAGTTTGTCGAGCAGAAGGAGGATATGAGC
>CAKTKT010000072.1 GCA_934572325.1 uncultured Oscillospiraceae bacterium | reverse complement strand
AACTCAACTATAACTCATGAGACCATATCCTTCATATCTTTTTATTCACTTGTCCAATATGTATTGTAGTCCTACAGCTTTGCCGCATCATATCCCGCGCTCCGTGCTTGAAAAATTCACAAAATGTAGTATAATATAAGCTGATATATTATCTGATTGCAAGGACGGACATTTATGGCAGCACCAAACGCACAATACGGCAACGACAGCATATCCCAGCTCAAGGGGGCGGACAGGGTAAGAAAGCGCCCGGGCGTCATCTTCGGCTCGGACGGGCTTGACGGCTGCGAGCACGCCGTATTTGAAATACTATCAAACGCGATAGACGAGGCGCGCGAGGGCTACGGCGAGCTTATAACCCTCACGTATTTCGCCGATAAATCCATAGAGGTCGAGGACAACGGGCGCGGCTGCCCGATGGACTGGAACCCGAATGAGAAGCGCTTCAACTGGGAGCTTGTGTTCTGCGAGCTGTACGCCGGCGGCAAGTACAAGAACGCCGACGGGGGAGACTATGAGTATTCGCTCGGTCTTAACGGTCTCGGCTCATGCGCGACGCAGTACGCCTCCGAGTATATGGACGTCACCGTCCGCCGCGACGGGAAAAAGTATACGCTCCATTTCAAAAAAGGCAAGCCCGTGGGCAAAAAGGGGCAGGAGCTGACCGTCGAGCCTGCCGACCGCAAAAGAACCGGCACGACCGTGCGCTGGCGCCCCGACCGCGAGGTGTTCACCGACATTGACATACCCGAGGAGTATTTTGACGACGTGCTGCACCGTCAGGCAGTCGTCAACGCGGGCGTGACGTTCCGCCTGCGTCTCGAGCGCGGCGGCGGCTTCACCGAGCGCGAGTATTGCTATAAAAACGGCATCATCGACTATGTCGCGGAGCTGGCGGGCGCGGGCGCGCTCACCGCGCCGGAATACATCTCCGCGGAGCGCCGCGGACGCGACCGCGAGGATAAGCCGGAGTACAAGGTAAAGCTCTCCGCCGCGTTCTGCTTTTCAAACAGGGTGCAGGTGATAGAGTATTATCACAACTCCTCGTGGCTCGAAAACGGCGGCGCGCCCGACAAGGCGGCGAGGAGCGCCTTCACCTCCGCCATCGACGCTTACATCAAAAAGATAGGCAAATACCAGAAAAACGAGACGCCGATAAAGTTTCAGGACGTGCAGGACTGCCTCATCCTCGTCACCAACTGCTTTTCCACGCAGACCTCATATGAAAATCAGACGAAGAAGGCGATAAACAACAAATTCATCCAGACTGCGATGACCGAGTTTTTCAAGGCTCAGCTTGAGGTCTACTTCATCGAGAACAAGCCCGAGGCGGACAGGATCGCCGAGCAGGTGCTCATAAACAAACGCAGCCGCGAGACGGCGGAGCGCGCGCGGCAGGGCATGAAGAAAAAGCTCTCCGGCAGCATCGACATTGCAAACCGTGTGCAGAAGTTCGTTGACTGCCGCAGCCGCGATCCGGAGAAGCGCGAGATATACATCGTCGAGGGCGACTCCGCGCTCGGCGCGTGCAAGCTCTCGCGCGACGGCGAGTTTCAGGGCGTTATGCCCGTGCGCGGCAAGATACTCAACTGCCTTAAAGCCGACTATGTCCGCATTTTCAAAAGCGACGTAATAACCGACCTCATAAAGGTGCTCGGCTGCGGGGTGGAGGTCAGAGACAAGCACAGCAAGGACCTGGCGGGCTTTGATCTCAATAACCTCCGCTGGAGCAAGGTCATCATCTGCACCGACGCCGACGTTGACGGCTTCCAGATCCGCACGCTCATCCTCACGATGCTCTACCGTCTCGTGCCCACGCTCATACGCGAGGGATACGTCTACATCGCGGAGTCGCCGCTCTACGAGATAGAGAGCAGGGGAAAGACGTACTTTGCCTACTCCGACCGCGAGAAGGCGGAGATCGTCGAATCGCTGGGCGGCGCGAAGGCGGCGATCAGCCGCAGCAAGGGTCTCGGCGAGAACGACCCGGACATGATGTGGATGACGACGATGAATCCGGACTCCCGCCGCCTGATAAAGGTCATGCCGGAGGATGCCGAGCGCATGGCGCAGGTGTTCGACCTGCTCCTCGGCGACAACCTTGAGGGCAGGAAGAACCATATCGCGCAGTTCGGCAGCAGGTACATCGACATGGCGGACATATCCTGATCATAGTGTGAGTGTGTGAATAATGGCAAAGAAGAAACAGGAAGAGAAGAAAAAATTCGATAATCCCAACGTCGTCGGTCTGCGCCCGGAGGTGCTGGAGCAGCCCATAACCGAGACGCTGGAGACAAACTATATGCCCTACGCGATGAGCGTCATCGTCTCGCGCGCCATTCCGGAGATCGACGGCTTCAAGCCCTCGCACAGAAAGCTGCTGTACACGATGTTCAAGATGGGGCTGCTGACCGGCGCGAGGACGAAGAGCGCCAACATCGTCGGGCAGACCATGCGCCTCAACCCGCACGGCGACGCCGCGATCTATGAGACTATGGTGCGCCTTTCCGCGGGGTATGAAGCGCTTCTGACCCCGTTTGTGGACTCCAAGGGCAACTTCGGCAAGGTCTACTCCCGCGATATGTCCTACGCCGCCTCACGCTATACCGAGGCGAAGCTCTCCGCCATCTGCGCCGAGGTTTTCAAGGACATCGACAAGGACAATGTGGACTTCGTCGATAACTACGACGGCAGCATGAAGGAGCCGTCGCTCCTGCCCACGGCGTACCCGAACGTGCTCGTCTCCGCCAACTCCGGCATCGCCGTCGGCATGGCGAGCCAGATATGCGGCTTCAACCTGAACGAGGTCTGCCAAACGGCGATAAACTGCATCCGCGACGGCGAGTTCGATATAATGTCCACGCTCCCCGCGCCGGACTTTCCCACCGGCGGAGAGATCGTCTATGACCGCGACGAGATGGAGGAGATATACCGCACCGGACGCGGCAGCTTCCGTGTGCGCGCGAGGTGGCGGCACATTGAAAAGGAGAACATAATCGAGATATACGAGATCCCGTATACCACGACGTCCGAGGCGATAATCGACAAGGTGGCGGAGCTTATAAAGACCGGCAGGGTGCGCGAGATAAACGATATGCGCGACGAGACGGATCTTAGCGGTCTGCGCCTCGCCATCGACCTCAAGCGCGGCGTTGACCCAGAAAGGCTCATGCAGAAGCTCTTCAAGCTCACCACGCTTCAGGACAGCTTCCCCTGCAACTTCAACATCCTCGTCGCGGGCAGCCCGCGCGTCATGGGCGTGCGCGAGATACTTGACGAGTGGACGGCGTGGCGCAGTGAGTGCATCCGCCGCCGCGTGTACTTCGATCTGCAAAAAAAGCGGGAGAAGCTGCATTTGCTGCGCGGGCTTGCGCGCATCCTGCTTGACATCGACAAGGCGATAGAGCTCATCCGCAATACCGAGCTTGAAGCCGACGTTGTGCCAAACCTCATGATGGGCTTCGGCATCGACAAGGTGCAGGCGGAATACGTCGCGGAGATAAAGCTCAGAAACATCAACCGCGAGTATATCCTCAAGCGCACGGCGGAGACAGAGGCGCTCGAAAACGAGATAGAGGAGCTTGACGGCACGCTCAATAACCGCCGCAGGATACGCGGCATTATAATAAACGAGCTGACCGCCATCATCAAAAAATACCCCTCCCCGCGCCGGACCGGCGTCGTCTACGCCAGCGAGGTGGAGGAGTATGCCGAGGAGCAGCAGGCGGAGGATTACCCCGTCACGCTCTTCCTCTCGCGCGAGGGGTACTTCAAGAAGATAACCGCGCAGTCTCTGCGCATGAGCAGCGAGCAGAAGTACAAGGACGGCGACGCGCCCAACCTCAGCTTTGAGTCCTCCAACCGCCGCGAGCTGCTCATCGTCACGGATAGGCAGCAGATATACAAGGCGCGCGTATCCGATTTTGACGACTGCAAGGCGTCCGTCCTCGGCACGTATCTGCCCACGAAGCTCGGCATGGACGACGGGGAGAGCGTCATCACCATGCTCGACCCGGGCGACTACCGCGCCAATATCCTCTTCGCGTTTGCCAACGGCAAGATCGCCCGCGTGGAGATGAGCGCCTATGAGACAAAGACCAACCGCAAAAAGCTCGTCAATGCATATTCGGATAAAAGCCCGCTGGCGTCGGTGCTCGTGCTGACGGAGGAGACGGACGTTGTCTGCGTGTCGAGCGACGAGCGCGCCCTCATGTTCAACACCTCGCTCCTCCAGCCCAAGACCAGCCGCTCCACGCAGGGCGTCGCCGTCATGACGCTCAAGCCAAAGCGCGCTCTTGTGCGCGCCGTGTTCGCCGCCAAGTCCGGCATAATCAACGCCGCGCGCTACCGCGTGCGCAGCCTGCCCGCCGCCGGCGCGCTTTTGAAGGGTGAGGACAGGGGAGAGCAGCAGATGTCGCTGCTGTGACGGTTCTGTAAAGGAGGTCATATGGACTTTATCAAAAAGGGGCTCGATAAGCGCCCGGTCATGTCGTTGTTCACCAAATACCTGCTGATAGCGCTCGGCGCTGCCCTCAGCGCGGCAGGATTCCAGTTTTTCATGAAGCCCAACTTCATCGTGTCCGGCGGGCTTACGGGCGTCGCGCAGATCATCAACCGTCTGACGGGGCTGCCCGTCGGCGCGATGAGCATCATGCTGAACGTGCCGCTCTTCATCATCGCGGGGAAGAAGTTCGGCAGAAACTTCATCTTCGCCTCCTCCGCCGGCATGGTGCTCTACGCCGTGTTCATCGACGTTGCCGCCACGACAAATATCACCGCCACCACCGACCCCATGCTCGGCAGCATCATCGGCGGCGTTGTAAAGGGCATAGGGCTCGGTATGGTGTACTATGTCGGCGCGACGACCGGCGGGGTGGACATCGTGGCGCGTTTCCTGCGCCGCCGCTTCCCGTATATCAACTTCGGCACGCTCATCCTCCTGATGGACGCGCTGATCATAGCGGCGTATGCGCTGATCTTCCACATTGTCGAGAGCGCGATGTACTCGCTCATCTGTATGTTCGTCGTCAGCCGCGCCATCGACCTTGTGCTCTACGGTCTGGATAATTCCAGCATCGTCTATATCGTCAGCCACGACACCGACGCTATCGTCCGCGAGATAACCTCCGGCATTCTCCACCGAGGCGTTACGCTGCTGCATGCCGAGGGGGCGTATACCCACGAGGAAAAGCAGGTGATAATGTGTGTCATCAAGCGCCCGCAGATAGCCGAGATACGCCGCCTTGTGCGTATGCTCGACCCGAACGCCTTCCTCGTCGTGACCGACGCGAAAAACGTGTTCGGCAACGGCTTTGAGAGCATACAGGAACAGTAAGGTGCGGAGGGCGGTCATGACAAAAAAGCTCTGCTGTGCGCTTGCCGCGCTGCTCTCGCTCGCGCTTTTCGCCGCTTGCGGCAGCGTTTTTGACAAGGAGTATGTGCAGATTGAGGACTATGTTCCCACGGTTCAGGACAGCGCGCAGACGGGGGAGCGGGTCACGGTGCACAATTTTTCCGGACTCAGGCAGACCATCCGCTCGCTCGTCTCCAACGGCGAGAGCGACGGCAGCATCATTTTTGACGCCGACTATGACGGCGACGCGACGGAGGACATGGCAAGCGCCTGCTGGCAGGTGCGCACGCAGGACGCGCTGTGCGCCTACTGCGTGGACAATATCTCCTATGAGCTGACGAAGATCGTCACTTACTACGAGGCGAAGGTGCACGTGCGCTACGCCGCCTCGGTCGAGAGCGCCGCGAATATCGTCAAGCTGCCGTACTCCACGGGGGTGGAGCGGCTGATAAAGACCGCGCTTGAGGAGGGGCAGACGAAGCTCGTCGTGCTCATCAACCGCAGCTCGTTCAGCGCGGAGGATATGGAGGGAACTGTCGCGCGTGTCTACCGCGAGAATCCCGCCACAGCGCCGAAAGCGCCGTCCGTCAGCGTGAATGTCTATTCGGGCGCCAATATGCAGTGCCTTTACGAGATAAATCTGCGCTACGGCATGTCGATGGATGAGCTTGCCGCAAAGAAGAGGCAGCTCGCCGCATTTGACCCGTTTACGGACGTGAATATTGAGGAGCTGGACGAGGGAGAGCGCGCGCTCATGGCGTATGAATATCTCCTTGACCACTGCGAGATAACGGACGAGGGACAGGGCGGCTCGATATACTCCGCGCTCATCGAGCGCGCGTCCGACAGCGAGGGCGCGGCGCTGGCGTATGTGCAGCTTTGCCGTCTGCTGGGGGTGGACTGCCGCATCGTCTACGGTCAGCGCGACTGGCAGAATCACTGCTGGAACATCGTGCGCGTCAACGGCGAGTATTACCATGCCGACGCGGGGCTTGAAAACGCCGGCGTGGAGGGCAGCTTCCTCAAGCCTGACCAGAGCTTCTGGGAGAGCTATCGCTGGGATGTCGCGTCCTACCCCGCCTGTACCGGCAGCCTGAGCTACGACGATCTCCTCCGGCAAAACGACAGCAACGGAGAGCCGCGACCGGAGGGGGAGGGCGACACTGCGCCGGAGTGACATACCGCCGCCGCGCGTGGAAACGGCGCGAAAAAAGAAAATTTTGTAGGTTTGTCAAACATATTGTACAGTAATCTCAGCGGGAGACAGCCAGCGGAGGGGTCTCATGGGCAAGTTGTTA
>CAKTKT010000071.1 GCA_934572325.1 uncultured Oscillospiraceae bacterium | reverse complement strand
CAACTCAACTATAACCCATGAGACCATATCCTTCATATCTTTTTTTCACTTGTCCAATATGTATTGTAGTCCTACATAAATAATCTGTAAAAACAATACGCCCGCCTTGACATGAGTCAAGACAGGCGGTATAATAAGCATAGCAAAGAGCGCTGCGACAAGCGGTTAGCTCTTCAAGTAATCAAGCGTGGCAACGCAAAGCGTTAACCGCCGTCACTTGGCAGAGTGTCGGCGGTTTTGCTTTACGGTTATCGTGATCGTGTATGTAAATACATGAAAAGTAATCGTAATAGGCATACGCTTCACCCCCTTTCGGGTGGCGTAGCTAACCGCCTGCCGTTGTGCAGCGCTCTAAGGGTACGTATGTACCATGGACAGAATATCACGTGATTGTGCAAATTGCAAGCAGATTATCAACCATGGGCGGCGCTCACGGCGGGGCGCGTGCAATAATCCATCGGCGCGGAGTGCGGATCTGACACCGTGCTCCGCAGCTCAAACCGCGAAAAGACGGAAAGCGGCGAAGAGCCAAAAAACCGCTGTACTTTATATGCAGACTATGGTAATATAAAAACACAGATCGCGCATGATACGCCGAGAGACGGAGGAAAGATACATGGACGAAAAGACGAGCATTTTCAGGAAGAAGAGCATCGCGCGCATCTCATCGCCGGAGCAGCTTAACGACTATATATGCGTGTCCAGCCCCAGCGTATGGCTGCTGCTGGCGGCGGTCGCCGTGCTGCTGATCGGCGTGGTGATATGGGGCGTGTTCGGCACGATGGACAGCTATCTCGACGTGTGCGCCGTGAGCGAAAACGGCGTGACTACCTGCTACATAAAGGAAGAGGACGCCGCGAGAGTCGCGGCGGATATGCCGGTGTCCATAGACGGCGCGGAGTACGCCTTCGCAAGCCTCGGCGGCAAGGCCGTGGAGGCGGACAAGGTGCTGGATGAATACGATATGCACGTTGGCGGCATAAAGTCCGGCGAGTGGGTATACCCCGCAACGCTTGCCGAGAGCCTGCCGGACGGAACATACACCGCCAGCATACTCACAGAGAGCATAAGCCCCATGTCGTTCGTCTTTAACTGAGGGGGCGCGGCATGGCGGAGACAAAGATAAAAAAACCGGTGACGAAGGGCGTCGCCCGCGTGCCGGTCGTGATGCAGATGGAGGCGCTGGAGTGCGGTGCGGCGTCGCTGACGATGGTGCTGGCGTACTACGGCAGGTGGATTCCGCTGGAGAAGGTGCGGTATGACTGCGGCGTGTCGCGCGACGGGTCGAACGCGCGCAACCTCATGATGGCGGCGCGCAGCTACGGGCTGAAGGCGCAGGGCTACCGCTTTGAGCCGGAGGATCTGAAAGCCGACGGGGAGTTTCCCTGCATCATCCACTGGAACTTCAACCATTTTTTGGTTTTATGCGGCTTCAAGGGCGGCTGCGCCGTCATCAATGACCCCGCGCGCGGCACGGTGAAGGTGCCGATGGAGACGTTCGACGCGGCGTTCACGGGCATCTGCCTCATGTTCGAGCCGGATGAGGGCTTCGAGCCGGGCGGCAAGCCCAAGAGCGTTCTGGCGTTCGCGCGCGAGCGGCTTCGCGGCGCGGGCGGCGCTGTGGCGTTCGTCGTGCTGACGAGCCTTATAACGGCGCTCATCGGCATTATAAACCCGGCGTTCACGCGCATATTCTACGACCGGCTGCTCACAGGGCAAAATCCCGAGTGGTTCATCCCGATGATCGCGGCGATGTCCGCGCTCGCGGCGGTGCAGCTCCTCGTGGCGGCGGCGGAGGCGATATGCTCTCTGCGGATAAGCGGCAAGCTCGCCGTTATCGGCAGCACCACGTTTTTGTGGCAGGTGCTGCGTATGCCGATGGAGTTTTTCTCCCAGCGCATGGCGGGCGACATTCAGCAGCGGCAGGGCGACAACGCCACAATTGCCAACAGCCTCGTCTCCACGCTCGCCCCGCTCGCCCTGCAGGCGATAATGATGGTGTTCTACCTCGTGGTGATGATACGCTATAGCTGGCAGCTCACGCTCGTGGGCGTGGCGAGCATCGTGATAGACGCCGCGATGTCCCGCATCATCTCGGCAAAGCGCGTGAACATCACGCGCGTGCAGATGCGCGATCAGGGCAAGCTGTCCAGCACGACGGTCGCCGGTATAGAGATGATAGAGACGATAAAAGCCAGCGGCACGGAAAACGGGTATTTTGAGCGCTGGTCCGGCTTCCAGGCGAGCGTGAACACCCAGAAGGTCAAATACGAGCGGCTCAACCAATACCTCGGCATGGTGCCCACCCTCGTCAGCACGCTCACGAACACGGTTGTGCTGGCAATGGGCGTGTGGTACGCGATGGCGGGCAGCTTCACCGTCGGCATGATAACGGCGTTTCAGGCGTTTCTCGCCTCGTTCACCGCACCGGCGACGGCGCTGGTGTCCGCAGGGCAGGTCATGCAGGAGATGCGCACACAGATGGAGCGCGTCGAGGACGTGATGCAGTACCCCGTGGATGTGCCGGAGGAGACGGACGACGATGCGGGGGAGAGCGGGTACGCCAAGCTCACCGGCGAGGTGGAGCTTAAAAACGTGACGTTCGGGTACTCCCGCCTTGCCCCGCCGCTCATAGAGAGCTTCAGCATGCATGTCAAGCCCGGCAGCGCGGTGGCGTTCGTTGGAGAATCCGGCTGCGGCAAGTCCACGCTCTCCAAGCTCATCTCGGGGCTGTATAAGCCGTGGAGCGGGGAGATACTCTTCGGCGGCACACCGCAGGGCGATATACCGCGCGGCGTGTTCACCGGCTCTCTGGCGGTGGTGGATCAGGACATCATCCTCTTTGAGGACAGCATTGCCAACAACATAAAGATGTGGGACAACACGATAGAGGACTTCGAGATGATAATGGCGGCGCGCGACGCGCGGCTGCATGAGGACATCATGCAGCGCGACGGCGGTTACCAATACCGTATCACGGAGGGCGGCAAGGACTTCTCCGGCGGGCAGCGCCAGAGGATGGAGATCGCGCGCGTGCTCGCACAGGATCCTACTATTATAATCATGGATGAGGCGACCTCCGCGCTCGACGCGCGCACGGAGTTTGAGGTTGTCAACGCCATACGTGACCGCGGCATCACCTGCATCGTCATTGCCCACCGCCTCTCCACGATACGCGACTGCGACGAGATAATCGTGCTCGACCACGGCAAGGTCGTCGAGCGCGGCACGCATGACGAGCTGATGGCGCTGGGCGGGGCGTACACGCGCCTTGTCACGAGCGAGTGAAGGGAGGCGTATGCATGGGTTGGTTCAACGATCAGATACTTGAGCGCAGGAAAAACGACAATGAGGCGCTCGAAAGCGCCTTTGTGGACGTTGTATCCGCGGTGCTGGGCGACAAGGCGGCCACGGCGGCGCGCGACGAGCGCTTCATCATCAAAAGCGCCATTGACGAGGTGCTCAAATACTATCACATCCCGTCGGGCGAGATGCCGGAGGGCATACGCGACCGCGACGGGCAGCTTGAATACCTCCTGCGCCCGTGGGGCATTATGCGCCGCCGCGTGGAGCTGACGGAGGGGTGGTATAAAAATGCTGTGGGCGCGCTTCTGGGCACGCGCGCGGACGACGGCAGCACCGTCGCGCTCATCCCGAATAAGTTTTTCGGCTATTCGTTTCTGGACGCCGCGACGGGCAAGCGCATACAGCTCAACAGTGAGACGGAGAAGCTCATCGCGCCGGAGGCGCTGTGCTTCTATAAGCCGTTCCCGCTGAGAAGGATAGGGCTGAAGGATCTCTTCGCCTATATGGCGCAGGCAATCCCCGCGGGCTCGCTCGTGATGGTCGTGCTCGCCACGCTTGCCGTGACGGGGCTGGGGCTTTTGCTGCCGAAGATAAACTACATAATCTTTTCAGACGTTATCGCGTCGGGCAGCGTTCGGTTTTTGCTGAGCGTGCTGGCGTTCTACCTGTGCGTGGGGATAAGCACGGTTATGACGGAGGCGGTGAAGGCGCTGGTGTCCTCGCGCGTTTCCACGCAGATCGACCTTGAGGTCGAGGCGGCGACAATGTCGCGCATGATGAGCCTGCCTGCATCATTCTTCACAAAATACAGCGCGGGGCAGCTCTCGTATAAAATGCAGTACATGAACTCTCTGTGCTCCATGCTCTTTTCCGCGGTGTACTCCACCTCGCTGACGTCGCTGCTGTCGCTGGTATACGTGGCGCAGGTGTTTAAGTACGCGCCCGCGCTCGTCGCTCCGGCGCTCATCATCACGGCGGTGACGTTCGCGTTCTCCATTCTGACGACGCTCCGCCAGATGAGAGTGACAAAGCGGCGCATGGCGCTCGCCGGACGGGAGCGCGGAATGACCTACGCCCTCATCAGCGGCGTGCAGAAAATAAAGCTCGCCGGGGCGGAGAAGCGTATGTTCTCCCGCTGGCTGGGGCTGTATGCCGAGGAGGCGCGGATGAACTACAACCCGCCGATGTTTTTGCGCCTGAACAGCGTCATTTCCACGGCAATAAGCCTTATCGGCACGATAGTGCTGTACTTTGCCGCCGTTGAGAGCGGCGTCACCGTCGCGGAGTACACGGCGTTCAGCGCCGCCTACGGCATGATCTCCGGCGCGTTCATGGGGCTTGCGGGCATCGCGTCCACCGTGGCGCAGATACGCCCGATCCTTGACGAGGTCAAGCCCATCATGGACGCCGAGCCGGAGCTGAGCGAGGGCAAGAAGATGGTCACGCGCGTGAGCGGCAGCATAGAGCTGACGAACGTTTCGTTCAGGTATTCCGAGTCCATGCCGCTTGTTATCGACAACCTCTCGCTCAACATCCGCCCGGGGCAGTATGTCGCGCTCGTGGGCGCGACGGGCTGCGGCAAGTCCACGCTCGTGCGGCTGCTGCTGGGGTTTGAAAAACCGCAGAAGGGCGCGATATACTATGACCGGCGCGATCTGAACACGCTCGATCTCAAGTCGCTCAGAAGCAGGATCGGCTGCGTCATGCAAAACGGCAAGCTCTTCTTCGGCGATATATTCTCGAACATAACTGTCGCCGCGCCGTGGCTGACGACGGACGATGCGTGGGCGGCGGCGGAGGTTGCCGGCATTGCCGACGATATACGCGCCATGCCCATGGGGATGCACACGGTCATTGCCGAGGGGCAGGGCGGCATATCCGGCGGGCAGAAGCAGCGCCTTATGATCGCCCGCGCCGTCGCGCCGAAGCCCAAGATACTCATCCTTGACGAGGCGACCTCCGCGCTCGACAATGTCACGCAGAGGAAGGTGTCCGAGGCGCTGGACGGGCTGAAATGCACGCGCATCGTCATTGCCCACCGCCTCTCCACAATACGCCAGTGTGACCGCATCATCGTGCTTGAGCGCGGGAGGATAGTCGAGGACGGCACGTATGAGGAGCTTATCGCCGAGAACGGCTACTTTGCCGAGCTTGTCGAGCGCCAGCGTATCGACGCCTCGCCGCGCTCGCCCGAGCAGCCCGATCCTGCGGCGGAGGGGAAACGCTTCGAGGAAATGTTCACCGTGACGTAACTTTTCCTCCGCGCCAGTGTAACAAATCAAAGGCGACTGCGTACTAAAGGGTGAAAGCGGGAGACAAAAACCGCTTGCTTCAAAAAAAAACAATATTATTGAAAAGGAGAAAATACCATGTCTGAAAACGAAAAGAAGATTAACGACGCAGAACTCAACGAGGTTGCCGGCGGCGGCGCCTACGGGCCTTACTTCGTGTACACCGTCGTCTGGGGCGACACCCTCTCCGGCATTGCCCTGCGCTTCCACACCACGGTCAACACCCTTGTCAAGCTCAACAACATCGCCAATCCCGACCGCATCAAGGTCGGTCAGACCTTGCTCATCCCCCAGTATTGAGCCGCCAGCGCGAAGCTGAGCAGACAGCCCGCATAAGCCCCCGAACCGCCCATGCGCGAAGCATGGGCGGTTTTGCGTTGACGTCTGCGGCAGTGCGCCGCGAAATCGAGTATACTTATATTTTCACAACAGACTGTAACTTTTCTTCTGCGCGGGCGTATATATTGATGAAAGCGGAAAATAAAGCCGCGGAACGGCACAGAGAAAATGGTTTTAAGAATGGAGGAAACGCAATGGCAGAAAACGAAAGAATACTCAATGACGCGCAGCTCGGCGAGGTTGCCGGCGGCGCCGGCGGAGCGTATATGGAAACCTGTGTTTATTTTGGCGACACGCTGGAGAGCATTGCAAGCTGGTATTTTGTCAAGGTTGAAGACATCATCCGGCTCAATAGGGACAATATGTACATTGACATCAATGACATCAGACCCGGGGATATTATATATCTCCCGATTCCCAATCGATGGTATAAGTGATAAAAGGAGACAGCACGAAGGGAAACGAAAACAGACTCAACGATGCAGCGCTTGACGAGATCTCCGGCGGCGGCGTCATACCGCGCCCGCAGATCATGATAAAACCGACAGCACCGAAAAAGCCGGAGGACTCAGGAGCAGCCGACGGCTCATCTACCGGCACGGTCTTGACAAAGTTCTAAAATTCCGAGCGTCCATGTGCTTTTTGCGCATGGACGCTTTTGTAGGTTTGTCAAACATATTGTACAGTGATCTCAGCGGGAGACAGCCAGCGGAGGGGTCTCATGGGTAAGTTG
>CAKTKT010000070.1 GCA_934572325.1 uncultured Oscillospiraceae bacterium | reverse complement strand
AACTCAACTATAACTCATGAGACCATATCCTTCATATCTTTTTATTCACTTGTCCAATATGTATTGTAGTCCTACACCGATTTCGCGCGAAAAGCGCAAAATACCACTTGCCAAGAGGGGAAAAGTGTGGTATCTTTATCTGTGCATTGAACGGGAAGATGGCGATTCAACGCGCGGCAGAGAACAGGGGTCGTCGGCTGGAAGCCCCTCGGCGCGTGTCCGCTTGGTTCGCCCGGGAGCATCCGGCTAATCCCCGGCGCTTGGGTCGCGTTAGAGACCCGTCAAGTGCGGCACGCTGTGCCGAATCCGGGTGGTACCGCGGAAGTCATGCTTTCGTCCTTGGGCTTTGCCAGAGGACGGGGGCTTATTTTTATACCTAGGAGTGTGAACTGATGAGAGAACTGATGCAGGGGCTGAGAGACGCCTCTATCAAAGCGATCCGCGACTGCGACAATATTGAGGTTTTGGAGTCGCTGCGCGTTAAGTATCTCGGCAAGAAGGGCGAGCTGACGGCGATACTGCGCCAGATGGGCAAGCTCTCCGCCGAGGAGCGCCCAGCCATGGGGCAGCTCGCCAACCAGCTTCGCGCGGACATAGAGAGCGCCCTTGACGAGCGCAAGGCGGATCTCACGGAAAAGCTGATGGAGCTAAGGCTCGAGAGCGAGACCGTGGACGTGACGCTGCCGGGCGAGGCGCACCGCATGGGGCACAAGCACCCCATGTACAACGTCCTCGACCAGATAAAGGATATATTCATCGGCATGGGCTTTGAGATACTCGACGGGCCCGAGGTGGAGCTGGCGGACTACAACTTCACCAAGCTCAACATCGACGAGGGGCATCCCTCGCGCGAGTGGACGGACACGTTTTATTTCACGCCCGACAGTCGCGTGCTGCTGCGCACGCAGACCTCGAATATGCAGGTGCACGCGATGGAGACGCGCCCGCTGCCTATCCGCGTGCTCGCACCGGGGCGCGTATACCGCAAGGATGAGGTGGACGCGACGCACTCCCCGATGTTTCATCAGATAGAGGGGCTTGTCGTCGATAAGGGCGTGACGATGGCGGATCTGAAGGCGACGCTCAACCTCGTGGTGGAGAAGATATACGGCAAGGGCACGGTCACGCGCTTTCGCCCGCATCACTTCCCGTTCACCGAGCCGAGCTGCGAGCTGGACATACAGTGCCACAAGTGCGGCGGCAAAGGCTGCCCCACGTGCAAGGGCGAGGGCTGGATAGAGGTGCTCGGCGCGGGCATGGTGCACCCGAAGGTGCTCGCCGGCTGCGGCATCGATCCGGATGTGTACTCCGGCTGGGCGTTCGGCATGGGGCTGGAGCGCCTTGCGCTGGGTGAGTACAAGATAAACGATATGCGCCTCATATTTGAAAACGACGCCCGCTTCCTTGAGCAGTTTTGATGTAGGAGGGAACAGATAAATGCAGCTTTCAAGAAAATGGCTCAACGAGTTTGTTGAGCTTCCCATAGATAAGTACGACGACCGCACCTTCGCCGAGGCGATGACCGTCTCCGGCTCGAAGGTGGAGGTCACGGAGGATCTGAGCGGCAAAATCAAAAACGTCCGCGTCGGGCGCATCCTCTCGATAGAAAAGCACCCCGATTCCGACCATATGCTCGTGACAAAGGTAGACGTCGGCGGGGAAGAGCCGGTGCAGATATGCACAGGCGCGTGGAACGTCCACGTGGGCAATCTTGTGCCTGCGGCGCTCCATAACGCCGTGCTGCCGAACGGGGCGAGGATAACGCGCGGGAAGCTGCGCGGCGTGGAGTCGGACGGGATGCTCTGCTCGCTCAAGGAGCTGGGGCTGACGACGCACGACTACCCATACGGCGAGATAAAGGCTGCCGCCATCCTCGGCGACTACCGCCCCGCGAATCCCGACGCGCCCTCCATCGCGCCCGACGTCGCCCACGGCGACAATATATTCGGCACTGTCGTCGCCGCGGAGGTGACGAACGTGGAGGAATACGGCGTGAATTTGTGGAAGGTCGAGCTTGACGGCGGCAGCCGCGTCGGGCAGACCATCTGCGACTGCCAGAATCTCCACATCGGGGATATGGTCGCCTACGACAACGCCACGGGCAGGATATGCTCCCTCGCCGATCTGCGAGCCAAGCAGGAGGAGTTTCCCCACTGCATCCCCGACGGCATCTTCGTGCTGCACGAGGAGTGCAAGCCCGGCGACGACGTCGGCGCGCTCATCGGCTTGGACGATCATGTCGTTGAGTTTGAGATAACCCCCAACCGTCCGGACTGCCTTTGCATGATAGGGCTCGCGCGCGAGGCGGCGGTGACGTTCGGCAAGAAGCTGCTGCTGCATGAGCCGGTCGTCGAGGCGAAGGCGGGCGGCGACATAAACGAGCTTGCCAGAATATTCATCGACGAGCCGGAGCTCTGCCCGCGCTACACCGCGCGCATGGTCAAAAACGTCAGGATCGCCCCCAGTCCGGAGTGGATGCGCGAGCGCCTGCGCAACGCCGGTATGCGCCCGATAAACAATATCGTCGATATAACCAACTACGTCATGCTTGAGTACGGGCAGCCGATGCACGCCTTCGATTTCGCCTGCGTCGGCAACAACGAGATACACGTGCGCTGCGCCCGCGAGGGCGAGAGCATCCGCACGCTCGACGGCACGGAGCGGCGGCTCACGCCGAGCATGCTGTGCATCTGCGACACCGATAAGCCCGTCGCCGTGGCGGGCGTCATGGGCGGCGAGAACAGCGAGATCATCGGCGACACCGCCATGGTGCTCTTCGAGAGCGCGAACTTCAACGGTCCCTCCGTCCGCCGCGCCGCCACCGCGCTCGGTATGCGCACGGATGCGTCCTCCCGCTTTGAAAAGGGGCTGGACGTCAAGAACACCTATGCCGCGGTCGAGCGCGCGTGCGAGCTTGTGGAAATGCTCGGCGCGGGCGAGGTCGTCGAGGGTGTGATCGACGTTGTGCCGCGCCCGCTGACCGCCGTCACCCTCAAGCTCGAGCCGGAGAGGATAAACGCCCTGCTCGGCACGGACATCAACGAGTCCGCCATGCGCAAGATACTTCTTGACCTCGGCTTCACGCTTGAGGGCGACACCGTCATCGTTCCGTCGTGGCGCGGCGACGTGGAGCATTACTCCGACCTTGCCGAGGAGGTCGCGCGCTTCTACGGCTACAACGAGATACCCACGCGCTTCACCGGCGCTATCAGCACCTGCGGCGGCTTCAGCCCCACGCAGCTTGCCGAGCGCACCGTCGGTCAGACGCTGCGCGCCATGGGGCTGGACGAGATAATCACCTACTCGTTCATCAGCCCCGGCTACTACGACAAGATACGTATGCCCGCCGCCTCGCCCCTGCGCGACTCCCTGCGTATCCTCAACCCCCTCGGCGAGGACACCTCCATCATGCGCACCACCGTCCTCCCGTCCATGCTGGAGATACTCACCCGCAACTACAACTTCCGCAACAGATCCGCCGCGCTCTACGAGATAGGCAAGATATACCTCAAGCGCGAGGACGGACTGGCGGACGAGCCGAAGATCGTCTCCATGGGCGCATACGGCGCGACCGTGAGCTTCTTCACGGTCAAGGGCTGGGTGGAGGCGCTGCTGCGCGCGCTCAACGCGCCGAAGGCGAGGTTCATCGCGGAGCACGGAAACGCCTCCTACCACCCCGGGCGCTGCGCGAGGGTGTACGTCGGGGAGGAGTATATCGGCGTGTTCGGGCAGATACACCCCGAGGTTGCCGAAAGCTACGGCGTGGACGCCGAGCTTTACTGCGCGGAGCTGAGCTTTGACGCGCTGTGCAGGGTCAAGGGCGGCATACCCGTGTACAAGCCGCTGCCGAAGTTCCCGTCCGTCACGCGCGACATCGCCGTGGTGTGCTCGTCGGGGATCACCGTCGGCGAGCTGACGGACTGCATCCTCGCCTCCGGCGGGCAGTATCTCAAGGACTGCACGCTCTTTGACGTGTACACCGGACGTCACATCGCCGAGGGCATGAAGTCCGTTGCGTTCTCGCTGACCATGCGCGCCGACGACCAGACGCTCACCGACGAGCACGCCGATGAGACCGTGCGGAAAGTGCTCTCCGCCCTGCGCGAGAGGTACGGCGCGGTGATACGCTGACGCGGCAGCTTGGGCTGAATAGAGGACTTAATGAAAATTTAATCAATTTTCGCCTTTTTTCGACTTTACTTGCGGCTTGAATCTGGTATAATAGTGCCAGAAAAGCCAGAAAAAGATGAGAAATGGAGGGGACATCATGGCAGATGAAACACGGAAGTTCGAGGCGCTGGACAGCAAGACCGCGATGAAGGAAGTCCTTTCGTCTGTGTATAACTCCCTCATGGTAAAGGGCTACAACCCGATAAACCAGATAGTGGGCTATATACTCTCCGAGGACCCGACCTACATCACCAATTACAACAACGCCCGCACGCTCATCACGCGCATTGACCGCGACGAGCTGATGAGCGAGCTGGTGAAAACCTACCTCGACAAGTAAAGACGCATCACGAAAAGCGGCAAACCGGCTCATCCCGAGATTGGGACGAGCCGGTTTTTGCCATACGCTTTAAAATGTCTTGATGCAGTTGTCTTTCATAAACTCTCGGATGTTGTTTTCTCTGTCCTCGTAAAAGGCAACGAGGAGCTTTTTGAACTCCGGCACGTCCTTTTCGGGGATGATCAGTATGCCGCTGCCGTTTGAAATGAGATAGTGGTTTGCAAAAATAACGGCTGCCCGTTTGTTGCCGTCGTTGAAGATCTGCGTTTTCATGCAATACAGACAAAGCTCGATAGCCTTATTATCGGTCTGAATATCAAGGCTAATGATCTTATCAATATGCTCTCTGATCACGGCTTCGACCGGAATGGGCGGCATATAGCTGGAGCCGCCGATCGTAACAGGAATCCCACGGATACGACCGCCGTCATAAAAAAAACCCTCGTTGACGAGCTTGGCAATATGGCATAGGATCGAATAATCGCTCGGGTATGTGATAACATCCCTGTCAAGTATAAATTCCCAAGCGTGCTTGAGATTCAATATCTTCTGCACATCCGCTGCCGTCATTCCGCTGACCATACCGTTTTCAAGGATGTCCTCCGTTTGCGGAAAGCTGGTGGCAACGCCTTCAAGAATCGCCTGATCGTAAATACTGGATTTCATGTTGGCTCTTGCAAAGTCAAGGTTCAACTGAACCCGCGGAGATACATCCCGATCGGAGTAGCCAAGCTGCGCAAGCTCTCTGTCCAAGCGGCGGATATGCTTCCGGTATTCTCTTGCGTCGCGGGCATTGCGCAGCAGAAGCCGGTACAGCTCATCGGAATAAACATCCACATAGGTGGAGCTCAGCCTTGCGCCGATCCGCCTGCGGACATAGAGATACTTTCTCCCGCCGGCTTCTTTGATCTCCGGACTCCCGTCATACGGCAAAAGATTCAGTCTTGCCTGATAGTCTGCCTTTTGGTGAAGCAGCTCTTGGATATGCTGATAGTTGTTGTCCATAAAGACCTCCTCATGGAAGCTCTGAATAAATGACTGTCAGCGTCTGAGCGGAAAAACCTCCGTCTGATTTCATGAGTTTTTCTTGAAATACACAAAGTATTCCTGCAAAAAACTCATTTTATCAGCCGAAAAATTTTTCGCCCAGCCATCTGACGCATTTAATCAGAGCTTTCTCATAGGGAACTTCCTTGCCTGTATTATATCATATTGTTCCCTATATTGCAATCACTATTCGCTGTGAGGCAACGAAACGACAAAGCGGCAGACAGTAAGACGGCAAACCGGCTCATCCCAATCTCGGGACGAGCCGGGTCGCCGCATTTTTATTCCACCACCGCCTGCCAGTTGTCGTCCTTATACGCGGCGAAGCACAGGGCAAGCTGTTCGGGGGTGTTCTTCTCCTCGGCGAGCGGGGGAAGCACGTCGAGCGGGAAGTACGCGCTCTCCGTAGTCTCGGAGTTCTCATGAAACTCACCACCAGCGGCACGGCAAAGGGAAAAGATCTTGCATATGCGGTAGGCGTAGCGCGGGCTGTTGTGGCGCTCCCTGTCCTGCACGGCGATGACGCGCACAAGCTCCGCGTCCAGCCCCGCCTCCTCCTTGACCTCCTTGAGCGTGTTCTCGCCCACGGACATATTTACATCGCACCACCCGCCGGGCAGCGCCCAGCGCCCGTCCGACTCGCGCACAAGGAGAATGCGCCCGTCGTCGGAGAAGATTGCGGCGCGGGTGTCGATCTTCGGGGTCTGATACCCGCTCTCGCCGCAGAAGAGATCCTTCACCGTGCCGACGGGCAGCGCACTTTTGAGACTGAGCATTTCCGCGGAAATCTCGCGTATGCGCGTGAAGCGCTCGATATCAAACTTGTCGCGGCTGTAATACAGCCCCGCCTGCGCGAGAGCCTGCAGCTCTATCGCCCAATCCAGCCATTTTTCTCCCGTGTCCATGCGTTTATCCTCCTGATTTGCAAATACCTCCCGGCGGCTGCCGGGAGATATTGGTCGTTTTTATTCGCCTGTCAGCAGAGCTGTGCGCCGGCGGGGATGCTGTCATCGAGAATGAGAAGATGCAGCTCCTCCTTGCCGTCCGCCTCGCGCACGGCTGAGAGCAGCATACCGTTGGACATCTGCCCCATCATCTTGCGCGGCGGGAGGTTGAGGATGGCAACGACGGTCTTGCCGACGAGCTGCTCCGGCTCATAGAACTTATGGATGCCGGAGAGGATGACGCGCTCCGTGCCGCTGCCGTCGTCGAGCGTAAATTTCAGAAGCTTGTCGGACTTTTTGACCGCCTCGCACGTGAGCACCTTGCAAACGCGCATATCGCACTTTGCAAACTCGTCTATCGTCACATCGGGCAGCACGGGCTCGACCTTGACCTGAGGACTCTTTGCCGCCTTTTCAAGCTCCTCCAGCTCAGCGAGCATCTTTGCCGCGTCGATGCGCGGGAAGAGCGTTTCGCCCCTGCGGACGCTCACCGCAGCGGGCAGCACGCCGTACTCTCCGGCGCGCTCCCATGTGGTATGTTCCTGCTCCGCGCCGATCTGGGCGAAGGCTTTTTTGCAGCTTTCGGGCATGAACGGCGTGAGCATCGTCAGCGCAACGCGCAGCGCCTCAAGAAGATTATACATCACGCAGGCAAGGCGCGGTCTTTTAGCCTCGTCGCGCGCGAGCACCCAAGGGACGGTCTCGTCGATGTACTTATTGGCGCGCTGGATGAGCTTAAAAACCTCATCAAGCGCGAGATGAAGCTGAAACTCGTCCATCTGCGCGGCGTAGAGCGCCTTGGTGGAGCGGATGAGGGAGATGAGCTCTTCATCCGCCGGATCGCTCTCGCGCTCGGGGATGAGCGTGCCGCCGAAGTATTTTTCAACCATGGCGGTCGTGCGGGAGACGAGGTTGCCGAGGTCGTTGGCAAGGTCGGTGTTGATGGTGCTTATCAAAAGCTCATTGGAGAAGTTGCCGTCAGAGCCGAACGGGAACGTGCGCAGCAGGAAGAAGCGCAGCGCGTCCACGCCGAAC
>CAKTKT010000069.1 GCA_934572325.1 uncultured Oscillospiraceae bacterium | reverse complement strand
GGGCAGGTCAACGCCGGCTATACGTGCCATATTATACGATCATCCTTTCGATAATTGTTTCCGCATTCATAAGAAGCGGGGACTTGTTCCCGCCGGAGGGAGTCCCTGTTCCATGCGGGTTTTGATTTATAGGACAGGTTTTAACCTTGTCTTTAGGGCTTGTGCGGGGCTTGCGCCCCATGTCTGCGAGCTTAACCCTGACGCTGCTTGTGCTTGGGGTTGTCGCAGATGACCATGACTTTACCCTTGCGCTTGATTATCTTGCACTTTTCGCACATGGGCTTCACGGAAGGTCTGACTTTCATTATAATACCTCCTACTTGCTTCTCCATGTGATCCTGCCGCGGGTGACGTCGTAGGGCGACATCTGCACCGTGACCTTATCGCCGGGAAGGATCCTGATAAAGTTCATCCTGAGCTTGCCTGAAATATGCGCCAGTATGATGTGACCGTTGCCGATATCCACCTGGAACATGGTGTTGGGCAGGGATTCAACGACCGTGCCCTCGAGTTCTATTACATCGTCTTTTGCCAAAGTAAATTTCCTCCAAAGTCGGTTTTAAATGTCCTCTGCCATCGTGAGTATCTCCGCTTCGCCGTCGGTGATTGCGATGGTATTCTCGTAGTGCGCGGACAGCGTGCCGTCCGCGGTGACGACTGTCCAGTCGTTGTCGAGCACCTGCACGTCATACCCGCCGATGTTGACCATCGGCTCAATGGCGAGCGTCATGCCCTTTACAAGTCTGGGGTCGGGGTGGCGGTGCGTGCGGTAGTTGGGGACCTCCGGCGCTTCGTGCATCACGTGCCCGACGCCGTGCCCGACATAGTCGCGGACGACGGAGTAGCCGTGGCTCTCCACATAGTCCTGTATCGCCGCGCCGATGTCGGAGATGCGGTAGCCCACTCTTGCGAACTTCAAGCCCTCGAAAAAGCTCCGGCGTGTCACATCTATAAGCCGCCGCGCCTCCTCGCTGATCTCGCCGCAGGGGTAGGTGCCCGCGCAGTCGCCCACGAAGCCCCTGTACGTCGCGCCCACATCGACGGAAACTATGTCGCCGCTGCGGATGACCCTTTTGCCGGGAATACCGTGTATGATCTCATCGTTGACGGATATGCAGGCGCTGGCGGGAAAGCCGCCGTAACCCAGAAAGGTCGGCACTGCGCCGGATTTCACAATGAACTCATGCACACATTTGTTTATCTGCTTCGTCGTCACGCCGTCGGCAACCGCCTGACGCGCAATGCTGCGCGCGAGCGCGGTGATCCTTCCGGCTTGACGCATCAGCTCAAGCTCGTGCGGGGATTTAATATAAATCCTGTCTGACATATTAAAGCCCCAGTTTCTCTTTGATTGCAGCCGTTGTGGCTTCAATGCTCGGCTGGTTGTCCACGGTCTTGAGGACGCCGCGCGCCTTGTAGAAGGCTTTGAGCGGCTCCGTATCCCTGTGGTAGGTCTCAAGGCGTGCCCTCACGGTGTCCGCCGCGTCATCCTTGCGGACGTGCAGCTCCCCTCCGCAGACGTCGCATACGCCGTCCGCCTTCGGCGGATTGGACACGACGTGGAAAGTCGCGCTGCAATCGCGGCAGGTGCGGCGGCCGGTCATACGGCGGATGATAGCGTCGTCCTCGATCTCTATCGAGAGCGCGCAGTCGATCGCTATGCCCATCTGCTCCATCGCCTCCGCCTGCGGGATCGTGCGCGGAACGCCGTCGAGGATATAGCCGTCGGCGCAGTCCGGCTCGGCAAGGCGCTCCTTGATGATGGCGATTATCACCTCGTCCGGAACGAGCTTGCCGGCGTTGATGTACGCCTCCGCCCTGAGCCCCACGGGCGTGCCATCACGGATGGCAGCCCGCAGGATGTTGCCTGTGGAGATTGCAGGAATGTTGAGCAGCTTGCTCAAGATCTCTGCCTGAGTACCCTTACCCGCGCCGGGGGCGCCAAGAAGTATAAGCCTCATACGCGCACTCCCATCAGGAAAGGAAGCCCTTGTAGTTGCGCATCAGCAGCTCACTTTCGAGGGTGCGGACGGTCTCAAGCGCAACGCCGACCACGATGATGATGGACGTGCCGCCCAGAGACAGACCGGTGAGGTATGCCGAGGTGCTGAAATGTGAGACAAGAATGGGTACAACGGCGATTATGCCCAGATAGATCGCGCCGAAGAGGGTGATCTTGTTGAGAACTCTATGGATAAATTCGCTTGTGGGCTTGCCCGGGCGGAAGCCGGGGATGTAGCCGCCGTTTTTCTTGAGGTTGTTTGCCACTTCAATGGGGTTGAACTGTATCGTGGAGTAGAAGTAGGCAAAGAAGATTATCAGCAGGAAGTAGATGACCGCGTAGGTGATGGAGTCGGTGTCGAATGCGCGCATTATCCAGCTATCCGCGCCCTTGCCGCTGAACGCCGCGATGGTGGCGGGCAGGGAGGCGATGGACTGGGCAAAGATGATGGGCATGACGCCGGACATATTCACCTTCATGGGCAGGTGCGTGCTCTGCCCGCCGTACATCTTGCGCCCCACGACCCTCTTCGCGTACTGGACGGGTATCCTGCGCTCCGCGTCGTTGACGTAAACGATCAAAACGATTATCGCCAGCGCGCCGAGGTACATCAGCACCGCGACCCACCACTGGAGATTGCCGGTGATGCAGTTGCGCACGGAGGAGACGATGCTCACTGGGAAGCGGGAGATGATGGAGGCGAACAGTATCATGGAGATGCCGTTGCCGATGCCGTTTTCGGTGATCTGCTCGCCGAGCCACATGATGAGCGCCGAGCCGGAGGTGAACGTCAGGATGATGACTATCGCCGCCCAGACGCTGCCCTGAGCCTCAGCGGTGAGGATGCCGTTGTTCTTGATGAGCATATAGTAGGCAAAGCCCTGGAGAAGACCGATGCCCACGGTGGAGTAACGGGTGATGGAGGCGATCTTCTTCTTGCCCTCCTCGCCGCCCTCCTTGCTCAGCCGCTCGAGCGCGGGGATGGCGATGCACAGGAGCTGGATGATGATGGAGGCGTTGATGTAGGGCTGGATGGAGAGCGCGAAGATCGTCGCCTGCGAGAACGCGCCGCCGGACATGACGTCCAGCAGACCGAGAACGGTGTTCTGCATATAGGTGAAGTACTGCGACAGAGCCGCCGTATTGACGTAGGGCACGGGTATGGAGTTGCCAAGACGATAAAGCAGGATTATAAGCAGAGTGAAGAGTATCTTCTTGCGAAGCTCCTCAATCTTCCATGCATTACGTAAAGTCTGAAGCACTTATACCACCTCTGCCTTTCCGCCGGCCGCCTCGATCTTCTGTCTCGCGGTTTCGGAGAAAGCAGCAGCCTTTACAGTCAGCTTCTTGGTGATCTCGCCGTTGCCAAGGATCTTGACGCCGTATCTGCACTTGGAGAGTATGCCCGCATCGAGCAGAGCCTGCGCGTCAACCACGGCGCCGTCGTCGAACTTGTCGAGCACGGAGACGTTGACGAACTCCAGCGGCTTTGCAAAGATGTTGTTGAAGCCTCTCTTCGGGACGCGGCGCGCCAGAGGCATCTGACCGCCCTCAAACCCGATGCGGACGCCGCCGCCGGAACGGGCCTTCTGACCCTTGTGACCGCGGCCGGCGGTCTTGCCGTTGCCGGTCGCGTGACCTCTGCCCTTGCGCTTGTCAACGTGGGTAGAGCCTGCTACGGGAGACAGTTCATGAATATACATTTAACTTGCCCTCCTTATTCTTCTGTAACCTTGACAAGATAGCCGATCTGGGCGAGCTTGCCGCGGGTCTGGGGATTGTCGGGCTGTACGGTCTCGTTGCCGATCCTGTGCAGACCGAGAGAGTAGGCAGTTGCGATATGCTTGTCGTGTCTGCCGCTGAGGCTCTTAACGAGCTTTATTCTAAGATTAGCCATGTTTCGCCCTCCTTAACCCTGGATCTCTTCAGGGGTCTTGCCTCTGACCGCCGCGACCTGGGCGGCGTCGCGCAGAGACTTGAGGCCTTCCATAGTGGCGGCGACGACGTTGGCGGGGTTGTTGGTGCGCAGGCACTTGGTGCGGATGTTCCTTATGCCGGCTGCCTCAACAACGGCGCGGACTGCGCCGCCGGCGATAACGCCGGTGCCCTCGGGAGCCGGCTTGAGCAGGACGCGGCCTGCGCCGAAGCAGCCGATGACCTCGTGAGGGATGGTCGTGCCCTGAAGGGTGACGGTGCAGATGTTCTTCTTCGCGTCCTCGAGCCCCTTGCGGATAGCCTCGGAGACCTCGTTCGCCTTGCCCATGCCGAAGCCCACGCGGCCCTTGCCGTCGCCGACGACACAGAGCGCGGAGAACTTTGCGACACGGCCGCCCTTGACGGTCTTGCTGACGCGGTTGAGGGAAACCACCTTTTCGATATACTCGGAAGCGACCTCCTCCTTGCGGCGATCTCTTCTGTCATTGTTGTATGCCATTTAAGTCTCTCCCCCTTCCTCAGAACTTGAGGCCGCCCTCGCGGGCGCCTTCTGCCAGTGCCTTGACACGGCCGTGGTAAATGTAGCCGCCGCGGTCAAACACTACTTCCTCGATGCCCTTCTTGAGAGCGCGCTCCGCAATGGCGGCACCGATCTTCTTTGCGGCTTCGCAGTTGCCGCCGCTGCCTTCAAAGCCCTTCTCGACGCTGGACGCGGAAACGAGGGTGTTTCCGGCGACGTCGTCGATGATCTGGGCATAGATGTTGTTTTCGCTGCGGAAAACACAGAGGCGGGGTCTCTCGGCGGTGCCGGAGATCTTGCCGCGAACTCTGTTGTGGCGCTTGATGCGCTGTCCTCTGGTATCAGGTCTTTTAATCATTCAGGCACACCTCCGTTTACTTAGCGCCGGTCTTGCCTTCTTTGCGGCGGATCACTTCGTAGTCGTACTTGATGCCCTTGCCCTTGTAGGGCTCGGGAGGTCTCTTACCACGAACTTCTGCTGCAAACTGGCCGACCTTCTGCTTGTCGATACCCTTGATGACGACGTGGTTCGCGTCGGGAACGTCGATCTGGATGTCCTCGGTCTCAGGCACGATGATCTGATGCGAGAAGCCCAGATTCATGACGAGGTTCTTGCCTTCCTTGGCGGCACGGTAGCCGACGCCGCTGATCTCCAGCTTTTTCTCAAAGCCGTGAGTAACGCCTACTATCATATTGTTGAGCAGGGATCTCGTCAGCCCGTGGAGGGAGCGGTTCTCTTTGGTATCGTCGGGGCGCGTGACGTGAAGCACGCCTGCGTCCGTCTCGACCTTCATCTGGGGAGCCATGGTGTACTCAAGAGTGCCCTTGGGTCCTTTGACGGTGACATGGTTGTTGTCATCGACCTTGACTTCGACGCCGGCGGGGATGGTGATGGGTTCTCTTCCTATTCTAGACATTGTGCTGCCTCCTTACCAAATGAACGCAAGGACTTCGCCGCCGACATGCTCACGGCGAGCCTGCTTGTCGGTCATAACGCCCTTGGAGGTGGAAATGATAGCAATGCCCAGTCCCTTGAGGACGCGGGGCAGCTCGTCGGCACCGGCGTAAACGCGCAGTCCGGGCTTGCTGACGCGGCGGAGACCCTGAATGACCTTCTCCTTGCCGGGCAGGTACTTGAGGGTGATGCGGATAACGCCCTGCGTGCCGTCGTCGATGACCTGATAGTTCTTGATGTAGCCCTCGCTGAGCATGATCTCGGCTATCGCCTTCTTCATCTTCGACGCAGGAACGTCAACGGTCTCATGCTTCGCGTTTCCGGCGTTGCGGACACGGGTAAGCATATCTGCAATGGGGTCTGTGATCTGCATAGAGTTTATCCTCCTGATTTAGAGTTACCGCATATGCGGTTTCGGCGGCGAGGTTCCATGGCAATGCCTGATTGCCCACGGCCTTTCGCCATCCTCAGATCGGGCTTCGCTTGCTCCGGTCTGTTTATCCATATGGCGGGAGTGATCGGCTCCCGCCTTATGAAACGGTTTTTGTGCGCCCCTGTCAGCGTATTCCGCTGACAAAGCGCGCTGCTTTCGTGCGAGACTATCCCGCGGAGGCGGCGCCGTACCAAGGTGCTGCGAGCCGACAAGCGGAAGTATTCGCGCGAAATCAGAAGCTCGCCTTGCGCACGCCGGGGATCTGACCCTTGTAAGCCAGCTCGCGGAAGCAGATACGGCAGATGCCGTAGTTGCGCAGATAGGCGTGGGGACGGCCGCAGATCTTGCAGCGGTTGTACTTGCGGGTGGAGAACTTGGCAGGAGCCTGCTGCTTAAGGATCATAGATTTCTTTGCCATAACTTTTCTCCTCCTTAGTTCACGAAGGGAGCGCCCATGAGCCTGAGCAGCTCACGCGCCTCTTCGTCGGTCTTTGCGGTGGTGGTGATCGCAATGTTCATGCCGCGCAGCTTCTCGATCTTGTCGTACTCGATCTCGGGGAAGATGATCTGCTCCTTGAGACCGAGGGAGTAGTTGCCGCGCCCGTCGAATGCGTCTGCGGAGATGCCGCGGAAGTCGCGGACACGGGG
The DNA here is from genome assembly GCA_934572325.1 of uncultured Oscillospiraceae bacterium. Taxonomy (GTDB): domain Bacteria; phylum Bacillota; class Clostridia; order Oscillospirales; family Oscillospiraceae; genus Limivicinus. Next base: position 1,140 of record CAKTKT010000069.1, on the reverse strand, counting down.
CAGCGCCACGTTGAACAGACGGTCCAGGAACTCCCACATACGATCCTGACGGAGCGTGACCTTCACGCCGACCTTCATGCCCTCGCGGAGCTTGAAGTTGGCAACGGACTTTCTCGCCACGGTGGCAACGGCGTGCTGACCGGTGATGGCGGAGATGTCCTTGATGACCGCGTCGAGAGCCTTTGCGTTGTCCTTGCAGTCGCCGCAGCCGACGGACACGACAATCTTGTCGATGCGGGGGATCTGCATGACGGACTTGTACTGGAACTTCTCCATGAGAGCCGGAGCAACTTCCTCAAGATACTTTTTCTTCATTCTTGTCATAGTAAGTTATCTCCTTTCTCAAATTTCTGCGCCGCACTTCTTGCAGACGCGGGTCTTTTTGCCGTCGGCAAGCTTGTGCGCGACGCGGGTGCCCTTGCCGCACTTGGGGCAGACGAGCATGACCTTGCAGGCGTAGATAGGGGTCTCGACCTTGATTATGCCGCCGTCCTGACCCTGCTTGCGGGGCTTCTGGTGCTTCGTGGCGACGTTGACGCCCTCGACCGTGACCTTCATCGCCTTGGGGTCTGCGGAGAGGACCTTGCCCTCCTTGCCCTTGTCCTTGCCGGACAGGACTATGACTTTATCGTCTTTCTTAATGTTCATTCTCTGCGACCTCCATTAAATCACTTCGGGAGCGAGCGACAGGATCTTCATGTACTCCTTGTCGCGCAGCTCACGGGCGACGGGTCCAAAGATACGAGTGCCGCGGGGGTTCTTGTCGCCGGTGTTGATAAGAACGGCTGCGTTCTCGTCGAAGCGGACGTAAGTGCCGTCGGCGCGGCGCACGGGCTTGACGGTGCGGACGATGACCGCCTTGACGACGTCGCCCTTCTTCACGCTGCCGCCGGGCGCCGCCTTGCGCACGGAGCAGACGACCACGTCGCCGATGCTCGCATACTTGCGCTTGGAGCCGCCGAGCACGCGGATGCACTTGAGTTCCTTGGCGCCGGTATTGTCGGCGACCTTCAGATAAGTTTCCTGCTGTATCATTCTGTTGTCGCCTCCTTACTTAGCCTTCTCAACGATCTCGACCACGCGCCATCTCTTGTCCTTGGACAGGGGGCGGGTCTCCATCACGCGGACGATATCGCCGAC
>CAKTKT010000068.1 GCA_934572325.1 uncultured Oscillospiraceae bacterium | reverse complement strand
TCAACTATAACCCATGAGACCATATCCTTCATATCTTTTTATTCACTTGTCCAATATGTATTGTAGTCCTACACGCCGCTGTGCTTTCAAGATGTAAAAATGATTGCTTTTACACACTTTTGTGGTATAATATCATGTCTTGAAATATGCGCAGATGCACTCATGCCGCATTATGCGGCATACAAAATGCGCTAATTGACTGTGATTGGAGCATTACATATGGCAAGAACGAAAAAAAGACTGACCGCGGAGGAGCTGGAGGAGCAGGAGCGCGCCTCGCGCAAGAACGTATACGACTGGATCCAGTGCCTTGCGGGCGCGCTCGTTGTGTGCGTCGTTATCTTCATCTTCTTTATAAGGATCATTGACGTAAAGGGCACATCCATGTACCCCACGCTAAACAATCAGGACAAAATGCTCGTCTCGGACGTTCTCTATACGCCGAAGGCGGGGGACATCGTTGTTTTCAAGAAGGATCAGTACGACCCGGACAAGGCGCTCGTCAAGCGTGTGATCGCGACCGAGGGGCAGGAGATAAACATTGACTTTGACCGCGGACAGGTCTATGTTGACGGCGTGGTGATCGAGGAGGACTATATAAACGAGCTTACAACGACAAAGCTCGATTTTATCGGCCCGCAGACCGTGCCGGAGGGGTGCGTGTTCGTCATGGGCGATAACCGCAATATGTCCACGGACAGCCGCAAGAACGAGATAGGCATGGTGGATAACCGCCTGATAATAGGCAAGGTCTACTGCGTCATCTTCCCGCTGCCCTCGTTCGGAACAGTGAAATGATGGAACAAAACGGCTTTGAAAAAATGAATATCCAGTGGTTCCCCGGGCACATGACCAAGGCGCAGCGCATGATAGAGGACAATGTCAGGCTCGTTGACGCCGTGTGCGAGATCATAGACGCGCGCATACCGCGCGCCAGCCGCAACCCGGACATTGACCGCCTCGCCGCGGGCAAGCCGCGCCTTATCGTCCTCAACCGCGCCGACCTTGCCGACCCCGCGCTGACAAAGCGCTGGCGGGAATACTTCGAGTGGCAGGGCGCCGCCGTGCTGGAGACGGACGCGAAAAGCGGCAGGGGAGTGAGCGGCTTTGCGCCCGCCGTGCGCAAGCTCCTTGACGCGAAGCTGCGCGAGTATGAGGCGAAGGGGCAGAGCGGACGCCCTCTGCGCGTGATGGTGCTCGGCATCCCCAATGTCGGCAAGTCCACCTTCATCAACAAGGTCGCGGGGCGCAAGGCGGCGCTCGCCGGCGACAAGCCCGGCGTTACGCGCGGCAGACAGTGGATAAGCATCGACAGATCGCTCGATCTTCTCGACACGCCCGGCATACTCTGGCCGAAGTTCGATTCGCAGGAGGTGGGGGAGCTGCTTGCCGTGACGAACGCGATAAAGGCGGATGTTATCGACAAGGAGACGCTGGGCGCGAACTTCATGCTCCGCCTGCGCCGCCTATACCCCGACGCACTGCGTGAGCGCTATAAGATAGAGCCGGACGAGACCCTGAACGGCTATGAGCTGCTGGAAGCGGCGGCGAAGAAGCGCGGCTTTCTCGTTGCGCGCGGGGAGTATGACCTCGAGCGCATGGCAAACACGCTTTTGAACGAGTATCATGACGGCAGGCTCGGTCGTCTGACGCTGGAGACGCCCGATGAGTGAGCTGTGGACGCTTGAAAACGAGATATACGCCTCCGGCGTGAATGTGCTCTGCGGCGTTGACGAGGCGGGGCGCGGTCCGCTGGCGGGTCCCGTGTGCGCCGCCGCGGTCATTCTGCCGCGAGGGCTTGAGATCGCGTGGCTGAACGACTCCAAAAAGCTCAGCGAGAAAAGGCGCGAGGCGCTTTATGATGTGATAATCTCCTCCGCAGTTTCATACGGCGTCGCCTTTGCGCAGGTGGAGGAGATAGAGGAGCTGAACATACTCCGCGCGACGTTTCTGGCGATGAACCGCGCCATTGCACGGCTCACGGTCAGACCGGAGCTTGCCCTCATCGACGGCAACCGCGATTCCGGTATCGAGATGCCCAGCCGATGCATCGTCGGCGGTGATGCGCGCTGCGCGGACATTGCGGCGGCGTCCGTCCTTGCCAAGGTGACACGTGACCGGTATATGCGGAAAATGGCGCTGGAGTACCCGCAGTACGGCTTTGAAAAGCACAAGGGCTACGGCACGAGGCAGCACTACGCGGCGCTTCGTGAATACGGCGCATCGCCGATACACCGTATGAGTTTTCTGAGGAAAATGCACTGATGGACAAGCGTTCGCTCGGCAGCTTCGGCGAGCGGCAGGCTGCCGCATATCTGCGCCGCAAGGGGTACAATATAATTGAAATGAACTTCTCCTGCCGCGCGGGCGAGATAGACGTGATCGCGGAGAATAAGGAGTACGTCGTTTTTGCCGAGGTGAAGCTCCGCAAGAACGCCGACCACGGCGAGGCGCGGGAGTTTGTTACTGCGGCAAAGCAGCGCCGCATTATTAAAACGGCGCAGCTTTGGCTGTGTACGCACGAGAGCGAGAAGCAGCCGCGCTTTGACGTTGTCGAGGTCTACGCGCCCGACGGCGAGCGCGGCAGAGTGACCGTGAATCATATAGAGGACGCATTTATGTAAGGCGGGGGCTTCCGCCCCCGCCGCAGCCACGCTCACAGCTTCATGCTGCCGAGCGCGTCGGGCGCGCTTCAATCGCTCGCCGTGCCTCTGGGACAGAAGGTCGAGCAGTAGGTCTCGCCCTTGGTGCACGCCTTTTCGTTCTGCACGCTTATCTTGGAAGCGTTGCAGCGGCAGTCGATGGTGTTGTACTTGCAGTTGGTGACGTCGCAGCCGACGCCGGGGTTGGTGTCGCGTCTTTTATCGCTCATTTTTGCTGCCTCCTGGAAAAATAGGTTTTGGGTTCCCTTGACTTATTTTTTGCGGCGGCGCAGCTTATTATTCTGAAAAAACGAGGAAAGTATGGCACTGTATGCAATAGGCGATCTTCACCTTGCGCTCGGCAGGGATAAGCCCATGGACGTTTTCGGCGACAATTGGGCAAACCACACGGAAAAGCTGAAGACCGCGTTCGCGCCGCTGACGCCGGACGACGTCACCGTCGTGTGCGGCGATCTGAGCTGGGCGATGGGGATAGAGGACGCGCGGGAGGACTTTCTTTTCATCCACGGACTGCCGGGGAAAAAGATAATCCTCAAGGGCAACCACGACTACTGGTGGAGCACGGCTGCGCGGGCAAAGCGTTTTTTTGCCGAAAACGGCATAGACACGATAGAGATCCTCAACAATAACTGCTTTGAGTACGGCGAGTATGCCATCTGCGGCACGCGCGGCTGGTTTTACGAGGAGGAGCGCGGCGGCGAGCATGACAGAAAAGTCATGCGCCGCGAGATAATGCGCCTTGAAGCGTCGCTCAAGGCGGCGGGGGGGCGGGAAAAGCTCGTTTTTCTGCACTATCCGCCGATATACATGAACTATCGCTGTCCGGAGATACTCGCGCTGTTCAGGGAGCACGGGGTGCGCCTGTGCTGCTACGGGCACATTCACGGCAAGGGCTGCCGCCATGCCTTCAACGGCTGGCATGACGGCACGCAGTATAAGCTCGTCTCGGCGGATTTCGTGGATTTTTCGCCGGTAAGGCTCATGGATTGACCGCGAAAATCACATACCCTGAGACAATTATGAAAAACTTGAAAAAGTATTTAATTTGTCATTGATTTTCAAGAAGAAATCTGCTAATATACAACAGGTTATGCACATATAGAGGAGGAAATCAACCATGAATCTCAAGAACGTAGAGAAGAAAGAGAATAATTCCGCATCATTTCAGGTGGAGTCCGACAAGGCTGAATTTGAAGCCGCCGTCAACAAGGCTTACCTGAAAGCCAAGCGCGATATATATATTCCGGGCTTCCGCAAGGGCAAGGCGCCGCGCGCCGTTGTCGAGGGGATGTACGGTGCAGACGTGTTCTATCAGGACGCAATTGATGAGCTTGCGCCCGAGGCTTTTGAAGCCGGTCTGACCGCTTCCGAGCTGAGGATCGTCGGCGCGCCCTCCGTTTCCGACGTAAAGGTCACGGATGAGCGCACCGTGGAGTACACCTTTGTCGTCACCCTCTACCCCGAGGTCACTCTCGGTCAGTACAAGGGGCTCGAGGCGGAGAAGGACGCCGTTGCCGTTGATGAAGCCAAGGTCGATGAGGAGATCGAATCCGTGCGCAAGCGCAACGCGCGTATGCTGACGGTCGAGGATCGCGCCGCCGCAATGGGCGACACCGCCAACATCGACTTTGACGGATATCTCGACGGCGAGCGCTTCGACGGCGGCAAGGCGGAGGGCTATGACCTTGAGCTTGGCTCGAACTCCTTCGTTCCCGGCTTTGAGGAGCAGATCGTCGGCATGAATATCGGCGAGGAGAAGGATATCGACGTCACCTTCCCCGATGATTATGTCGAGTCTCTCGCCGGCAAGGCGGCGGTTTTCAAGGTCAGGCTCAACAGCCTCACCACGCCGGAGCTTCCGGAGCTGGACGATGAGTTTGCAAAGGACGTTTCCGAGTTTGACACGCTCGACGAGTATCGGGCGGACCTCCGCGCCAACCTCGAAAAGACCGCGAGCGAGCAGGCGGAGAACAAATTCCGCACCGATATACTCCGCCAGGCGTGCGATAACCTCACTGCCGACATTCCCGAGGTCATGGTCGATGACAAGCTCGAGGAGATGATTCGCGGCTATGCCGCCAACTACGGCATGTCCGATCGCAGCGTTCCCCTTGACAAGCTCAAGGAGATGATGGGGCTGGACGAGGCGACGCTCAACAACAGCCTCCGCCCCGCAGCGGAGTTTCAGGTGAAGAACGATATGCTCATTGACGCCATCGTCAAGGCGGAGAATATCGAGATCAGCGACGAGGACGTTGAGGAATACCTCAAGAAGGTCGGCGAGGACGTCAAGGCGTCTCCCGAGGATCTAAAGAAGTACTTCGGCATTGATTTCATCAAGGAGGAGTGCAAGAAGGACAAGGCTTCCGCCATAATGTTCGACAGCGCCGTCGCCGTCGGGGCAAAGCCCGCGAAGAAGACCAGAGCCAAGAAGCCCGCCAAGACGGAGGAGACCGCCGTAGAGCCCGCAGCCGATACGGAGACCGAGGCAAAGCCCAAGACCAGGAAGAGCACCAAGACCAGGAAGACCGAGGAGGGAACGGACACAGCCGAGGCAAAGCCCGAGGCGAAGCCCAAGACCGCCAGAAAGAAAGCAGCCCCCAAGGTAATCGCTGAATAATTATCCGGGATATAGGATATGCTCTCTTGGACGCTGATATTTTAAAGGAGAGTTTAATAGAATGAGTTTAGTACCTTATGTAGTGGAACAGACCAGCCGCGGCGAGCGCTCGTATGACATTTTCTCCCGCCTTCTTAACGACAGGATCGTCATGCTCTCCGAGGAGGTCAACAACACGACCGCGAGCCTCATCGTGGCGCAGCTTCTGTATCTTGAGGCGCAGGATCCCGACAAGGACATACAGTTTTATATCAACAGCCCCGGCGGCGTTGTCACTGCCGGTCTTGCGATATACGACACCATGCAGTACATTAAGCCGGACGTCTCCACCATCTGCATCGGCATGGCGGCGTCGATGGGCGCGTTTCTGCTGTCCTGCGGCGCAAAGGGCAAGCGCATCGCGCTGCCGAACGCCGAGATCATGATCCACCAGCCCTCCGGCGGCAGCCAGGGGCAGTGCACGGATATACAGATCCAGGCGGAGCAGATACTCAAGATAAAAAAGCGCCTCAACTCCATCCTCGCCGAGAATACCGGCAAGAGCATCGAGACGATAGAGGCGGACTGCGAGCGCGACCATTTTATGACCGCCGAGGAAGCACAGAACTACGGTATCATCGACAAGGTTATATACAAGCGCTGAATCGTAGAATAGGATCTTCTATGGGGGAACAGTCGTTCCCCCATAGTTTTAAATCGAAAAGGGGAAAACAGCATGGGTAAGTTTGATGACAGAAGAAGCCTGAGGTGTTCATTCTGCGGCAAGCCGCAGTCTGCGGTCAACCGCCTTATTGCCGGAAACGGCAGCTATATATGCGATGAGTGCGTGCGTATGTGCGCCAGTATAATCGACGAGGGCGGCGCGCCCGCGCCGGCGGGCGTCAGCGGCTATGACGGTCTGCCGCTCGTGTTCGAGCGTCTGCCCAAGCCCATGCAGATCAAGGCGCGCCTTGACGAGTATGTCATTGGGCAGGACAGGGCGAAGGTAACGCTGTCCGTCGCGGTGTACAATCACTATAAGCGCATCCTCCACGCCGGAAAATCGGACGTTGAGCTGCAAAAGAGCAACATTCTGCTCATAGGACCGACCGGCAGCGGCAAAACGCTCTTCGCCCAGACGCTTGCAAAGATGCTCGACGTGCCGTTTGCCATTGCCGACGCCACCACGCTCACGGAGGCGGGCTACGTCGGCGAGGATGTGGAGAACGTCATCCTCAAGCTCCTTCAGGCGGCGGATTTCGATGTGGAGCGCGCCCAGCGCGGCATCATCTACATCGACGAGATAGATAAGATTGCCCGCAAGAGCGAGAACACCTCCATCACGCGCGACGTGTCCGGCGAGGGCGTGCAGCAGGCGCTTCTCAAGCTCCTTGAGGGAACAGTGGCGAACGTTCCGCCGCAGGGCGGGCGCAAGCACCCGCATCAGGAGTTCATTCAGGTCGATACGACAAATATCCTCTTTATCTGCGGCGGCGCGTTTGACGGGCTGGATAAAATCATCGAGAAGCGCACGAACAAGAAAACCATGGGCTTCGGCGCGGACATCGTCAGCAACAGCGAGCGCGATGTGGGGGAGATCCTTGCGCAGGTGCAGCAGCACGATCTTCTGAAGTTCGGCATCATTCCGGAGCTTGTCGGTCGTCTGCCGGTCATTGCCTCGCTCGCCTCGCTCACGCGCGAGGATCTTGTGCGCATTCTCACCGAGCCGAAGAACGCCATGACGAAGCAGTACAAGGCGCTGTTCGACTATGACAAGGTCAGGCTCGACTTTGAGCCGGAGGCGCTGGAGGCTGTCGCCGACAAGGCGATAGCGATGAAGATAGGCGCGCGCGGACTGCGCAGCGTCATGGAGGGCGTGATGACGGACATCATGTACGCCATCCCCTCCGACCCGACCGTGAGCCGCGTGACCGTCACGGCGGCGAGCGTCAACGGCACGGAGCAGCCGCGCGTCGAGCATATCAACGACAAAACGGGCAGCTAAGCCTGCAAGGAAACTCTATCCTCCTGAAAGGAGAAAAAGCATGAACAGCGAATTATTATATGAAGTTAAAAATATGCCTTTGCTCGCTCTGCGCGGGCTGAGCATTTTCCCGGGGATGCTCCTCACCTTCGATGTGGAGCGCAGCGCGTCCGTCGCGGCGCTGAACGAGGCGGTGAGGACGGATCAGCTCATTTTCCTCGCCGCGCAGAAGGACCCCATCGCCGATGCGCCGGACGAGAGCGAGATATACCATGTCGGCACGATCTGCCGCGTGCGCCAGCAGCTTCGCCAGCCGCGCGGCGGCGCGACGCGCGTGCTGGTGGAGGGCTTGAGCCGCGCCAAGGCGGCAGACATCGACACTTCGGGCAAATGGTATATCGCCGAGGTGCGCGAGCTGCGCGACAAGACTGACCGCGTGAGCGCCGCGCGAAAGGAGGCGCTGCTTAGAAACTGCCTCTCCCTCTTTGAGGAGTACATACAGCTCAATCCCGACA
>CAKTKT010000067.1 GCA_934572325.1 uncultured Oscillospiraceae bacterium | reverse complement strand
AACTTACCCATGAGACCCCTCCGCTGGCTGTCTCCCGCTGAGATCACTGTACAATATGTTTGACAAACCTACAGTTTATGACCCGTTCGCGCTCTACTTTCCGACGCAGAAGCGGCTGAAGATACGGTTTGTGACGTCCTCGCGGATGCGGCGACCCGTAAGCTCACCAAGCGCTGCCATCGCGCCCTCCGTCTCCGTGAGCACGATGTCCGGCGTTTCGCCCGCCCTCATCGCCTCCAGCGCCGCAGCTATATACTCCGCCGCGCGCGCCACAGCGTCCGCCTGTCTGGCGTTGGTGAGTATTTCCCCCGCCGGAACGCAAGGCAGCGGGAACATCGCAGCAATGGCGGCTTCAAGCGCGTCTATCCCCTCGCCCGTGACCGAGCTGACCGCGACGCGCGGCAGCGCGGTGTCGAGCGCAATATCCGCCTGAGCGAGATCCCTTTTCGACACGACGAGCAGCGCGTGCGCCGCACGCTCCGCCCGACGGATGATCGCAACGTCCTCCGCCGTAACCTCGCGGCTGCCGTCCACCACGGCGATGACAAGCATAGCCTCCTCCATCGCGCGGCGGCTCCGCTCCACGCCGAGGCGCTCTACCGCGTCATCCGTCGCGCGTATGCCCGCAGTGTCCGTCAGCCGCAGCGTCAGCGAGCCGAGGCGCAGCTTTTCCTCTATCGTGTCGCGCGTCGTGCCGGGCACGGCGGTGACAATAGCGCGGTCATAGCCCAAAAGCGCGTTCAAAAGCGAGCTTTTGCCCGCGTTCGGTCTGCCGACTATCGCCGCGGGGATGCCGGCGGTCATGAGCCGACCGCGCTCGAACGTGCCCAGCAGAGCGCGCAGATCGCTCAGCGCCGCCTCCAGCCGCCGCTTATAGTCCTCCATGCGGAAGTCCTCAATGTCCTCGTCCGGATAATCGAGCACGGCGTGAAAGTGCGAGGATATGTCCGTCAGAAGCGAATACACGCCCTCGGTGCGGCGGCTGACCGCGCCGGAGAGCTGCCCCGCGGCGTTGCGCGCGGCTTCGATGCTCTCCGCGTCGATAATATCCGCCACCGCCTCCGCGCTCGGCAGCTCCATCCGTCCGGACAGGAACGCGCGCTTTGTAAATTCGCCCGCTCCCGCCTGACGCGCGCCGAGGGCAAATATCTCCTCCAGCGCCGCGCGAAGCACCACGGGCGAGCCGTGGCACTGAAGCTCCGCCGTGTCCTCGCCGGTGTAGCTGTGTCCGGCGCGGCTGACGGTGCACAGGCACACGTCCAGCAGCGCCCCGTTGCGCGCGCGCAGGCTGCCGTAGATGAGTCTTCTGTCCTCATTGTCGGACATTTTTGAGCCGTTTGTTGGGAAAAATAGCCTGTCCACAATCGCAAAGGTCTCCGCGCCGGATATGCGGATTATGCCGATGGCGGCGACCTGCGCGCCCGTGGCGACGGCGGCAATGGTATCGCCTGTCATCGCGCCGCCTCCAGCACATCCAGCAGCGCGGGAAGCTCGCACGGCGCGCCGATGCGCCCGACAGGGGCGCTCGCCGTGCCGAAGCCGTATGCGGCGTGGATGAAATCGCACCCCGTGTCGGCGGCGCTGCGCTCGTCAAGCGCGGTGTCGCCGACGTACACGCACCGGCGCAGACCGTGGCGGCGCATGATGAGGCGGATATTGTCCGCTTTTTTAAGTCCGGTGCTTCCCTCGGTCTCATAGTCCGTGAAAAACCGCCCGCAGCCCGTCAGGTCAAAAAAGCTCTCGATGTACCCCGCCTGACAATTGCTCACGGCGAAGAGCGCACGGGAGGCGGCGAGCGCGGCGAGCATATCGCCCACGCCATCGTATATGACCGCGCCGCAGCGGCGCAGATAGTCATTCTCCCCGTCAATGCACGCACGGCAGACGTCATAGCGCGCGTCCCCGTAGGGCGCAAAGAGCCGGTCGGCGATCTCATTGACGGTCAGCCCCATGATGCCGGTAATGTCGTCAAGCGTCGGCACAGCGGCGGCATTGTACCGCGTGCGCAGGGTATTCCGCCAGCTCTCGGCTATGCTCTCGCGGCTGTCCCACAGCGTGCCGTCCAAATCAAAAATCACAGCGTCGTATTTCACACCGAACCTCCGTTTGATACCAAAGGAAGCTTCCTCGCGGAAGCTTCCTTATACTTATTATTGAATGTATGCGCTCAGCCTCGCTCCGCCTTTTCCGCACGCGCGGCGCGGGCGGCTTTCTCGTCGTTGCGCTCAGAGACATAGTAGCTCAGCGAGAGAAGGCTGTCGGAGAAGTGGACGTTCTCGACAATTATGGTGCTGTTGGGGGCGGTGACGTCAACATTCGTGAAGTTCCAGATAGCCTCGACACCGTTGGCGGTGAGCATTTCGGTCACGGGGATTGCGGCTTCCTTGGGAACTGCCAGCACGACGACGTCAACGTGATTGCTCTGAAGATACTCCTCAAGCGTATCCATCGCGTAGATGGGCACGCCGTTGAACACCGTGCCCGTAAGCTCCGGGTCAATATCAAACGCGGCGACGAGCCTGAAGCCCCACGCGCTGAAGCAGAAATTGTCCATCAGCGCATGACCGATGTTGCCCGCGCCGATGAGGATGGCGCTGTAGCCGCGATCCGTGCCGAGGATGCTGGCGATCTGCCCGTGCAGCGCGGCGACATTGTAGCCGTAGCCCTGCTGACCAAATTCGCCGAAGCAGCTAAAATCCTGCCGGATCTGCGACGGGGTAAGCCCGAGCTGCTGCCCAAGCTCAAAGGACGAAATGCGGCTGACGCCGCTGCCCATCAGCTCGTCCAGCTTGCGCAGATAGCGCGGCAGACGGCGGATAACATTGTTGGAAACCTTAATGTTTTTCAAGAAAAAACCTCTCCTTACGTGGCTGTGCTGTTTCTATACCAAGAAAAAAGCGCATAAATAATCTATTATAGCGGCAGTATAGCACATCAAAGGAGAGGTTTCAAGACAAATCACGATGAATTGTCAAATTTTTATTAATTTTTTGCGTTTTCAGGGATTTGCCCGATGCGCCTGCGCCTCCTTGGCGAGCGTGACAAACGGCTCGACAAGGGCGGAATATTCATCGGCGGTCAATGCAGGCGTGTAGCGGACAAGCGCGCCGTCGCCGCCGCGGGCAAACACGAGCACGCTGTCATCGCTTATGCACACGATGAGCTTATGCGCCGTGCCCTGCGCGGTATACTCGATAATGTCCACGCTGTCGGGGTCAACGTCCTCCGGCAGCTCAGCGCGCAAATGCTCATCCATGGGTGCGGGGGAGCTGACAGCGGGCGGAACTCCCAGCGCGGCAGCGTTCGCCGGCGCTTCCGCGGCAGCGGGAGACACGGGCGGTGAAGCCGCGGGCGCGGGAGTCTCCTCCGCGCCGGTCTCAAGCGTATCGTCACGGTTCGTGAGCAGCTTTTCAACGAGCGCCGTTGCGTCCGCACTGCCCATGCTTATATGCCGCACGATCCTTTCGCCGTCGGCGTCGGAGCTCTCCTGCTGTGTGCGCGGCGTATCCTTGCGGAGATCGGGCGCGTCATTTTCCGGCGCGGCTGTCTCAAGCGGCGTATCGTCGGGGGCGGCGGTATTCTCCGCCGGGGCTTGCAGCAGTCCGGCGCTGCCGAGAGCGTCATCCGCCCTCTCGTTCCCCTGCTCGCGCTCCTGCTCCGCAGACTTAACCGGCTCAGCCGTAGGCTCGGCAGTCGGCGCGGCGGTGGGAGCCGCAGTCGGCGCGGCGGTCTGCGCAGGCGTCTGTACCGGCGTTGGACTGGGCGTGGGAACAGGCGTGGGTGCGGGCGTGGGGATGGCTGTCGGCGCGGACGTCACGGTCGGCGCGTTCGGATAAAAGTCCGGAAACTGCGCGGGCGCGGCTGCGCCGACGGCGGGCGTCTCCCTCTCGGGGACATAGCCGTAATTCTCGCTGTCGGGTATCGCGCGGCTCATGCCGCTGTCGGACTGCGCAGCGGGCGCGTCCGCCGCAGCGGGCGTGGGTGACGGCGAGGGCGCTTCGACGGAGGAGCTCTCCTCTCCTGCGGCGTATATGTCGCCGGAGGTCTTTAGGCTCGTGCGGCTCTCATAGACGGCATTGTCCGTTCTGCGGCTGCTGACGATGGCAACGCCGCCGACCGCCGCGAGCACGAGCGCGGCGCATGCCGCCGCCGCGATGAGGCTCTTCACCTGACGTGAAAGCCCCCTTTTGCGGTTGCGGCGGATTATCTCACTGCGGCGAAGCTCCGCCATGATATTATCGCATAACTCTTCCGGCGGCTCTGCCAAGTCGGAAGAAATGGTGTCTGACAACGCGGAAAACGCTTGATACATCGCCGCACATTCGCGGCAAGTGCCAAGGTGTTCCGCCAGCGCGGCGCGCTCGTCTCTGGACAGATCCCCGTCCAGCATACGGCTTATCAGCTCCTGATAGTATTCGCATCCGCTCATGACAGATCACCTCCTCTCTCTTTGCTTGACGAAACAAACTCCGGAATGTTCCCATCCTTGATCAAAAACGAGCTCAGTTTTTTTCGGGCGCGGAATATGCGCGATTTCACCGTGCCCGCTTCAAGATCGAGCGCCGCGGCGATCTCCTCATAGCTCAGCCCCTGTATCTCGCGCAGCAGCAGTATCTCCCTGTGATCGGGCGGCAGCGAGGCGAGCCCTCGGCGCACGGCGTCGCGCGTGAGGCTCCTGTCGAGCAGAAGCTCCGGCGACTGCGTCTCGTCGGCAATGTCCAGCTCGACATCATCCCCGTCGTCGTTCTCCGTCGAGAGCGAGACCGTGGGCTTTCGCGTCCTGCTGCGCAGATAGTCGAGACAGACGTTCGACACGATGCGGTACAGCCACACGGAAAACTTGCTGTCCCCTCGGAAGGACGACAGCGAATTGTACGCCTTTATGAACGCCTCCTGCGACATATCCGCCGCGTCCTCGCTGTTGCCGGTCATGCGCAGAGCGAGGTTGTATACATTTTTCTCATATTCCTTTACAAGGGTCTCGAAAGCGTTGACATCGCCGTTAAGGACGGCTCGTATAACAGCCGCCTCCTGCTCTCGCGTCATCTGATAACCCCCTTTGCCGAAGGTATTCTATCCGGCAGCCTTAATTGCTGTCAGCCTTCATTATAATATATCTCTACCTGTTTTTCAAATTAAGCTTTATATCCGCCGCAATGCGCCGTATGTCGTCGAGCGTGTCCACGTGTACAAGCTCGCTGCGGTAATACGCGGCATAGGGCACGCCGTGCAGATACCACGGCAGATGATGCCGCGCCTCAAGGCACGCGGCGCGCTCGCCCGCGTATTCCGCCAGAGCTTCTATCTGCCGCACGCCGGTGTCGATGCGCTCGGCAAGCGGCGGCAGCGGCGGAATATCGCGCCCTTCTATCGCGGCGTTGCCCTGCTCGAAGAGCCACGGGCAGCCGAAGCTCCCGCGCCCGATCATCGCAAGGTCGCATCCTGTGTAGCGCAGTATACGCTCCGCGTCCGCGCCGGTGAAAATGTCGCCGTTAGCGGTGACGGGGATGCTCACGGCTTTTTTCACCTCGCGTATTATATCCCAGTCGGCGTGTCCGGAATACATCTGTACGCGCGTGCGCCCGTGCACGGCGATCGCCGCCGCGCCCGCGCCCTCGCACATACGCGCAAATTCCACGGCGTTCACGCTGCCGCCGTCCCAGCCCTTGCGGAACTTGACCGTCACGGGCTTATCCGCCGCGCGGCAAACGCGCTCTATTATCTCCGCGGCGAGCGCCGGCGTTTTCATCAGCGCCGAGCCGTCGCCGGATTTGACAACCTTGCCCACGGGACAGCCCATGTTTATGTCCAGTATATCCGCACCCGAGAGCTCCAGCGCCATAATCGCCGCCTCCGCCATCACGTCCGGCTCGTGCCCGAATATCTGCACGGCGCAGGGGTGCTCGTTTTGCGGGATATGAAGCAGTGCGCGGGTCTTTGCGTCGTTATATACAAGCGCCCTCGCGCTCACCATCTCCGTCGTCGTCAGCGCCGCGCCGTGCTCGCGGCAAATGCCGCGAAAGGCGAAGTCCGTCACGCCCGCCATGGGCGCGAGCACCAGCCGCCCGTTCAGCGCGGTATCTCCTATGTTCACCATGCCATATCCAACCCGACCGGACAGTGATCAGAGCCCATTATCTCCGGAAAGATATAAGCGTCCTTTATGCTGCCGCGCAGTCGCTCCGACACGACAAAATAGTCGATGCGCCAGCCGACATTCCTCTCCCGCGCCGCCATGCGGT
Organism: uncultured Oscillospiraceae bacterium; assembly: GCA_934572325.1. Classification (GTDB taxonomy): domain Bacteria; phylum Bacillota; class Clostridia; order Oscillospirales; family Oscillospiraceae; genus Limivicinus. The sequence goes on along the minus strand of CAKTKT010000067.1, from coordinate 1,521 downwards.
AGCTCCACCATGAGTAGGCGTCGCGCCGGTCGGGGTAGAGCGCGCGGAACGTGTCGATGAATCCTGCGTCGAGAAGCTCCGTGAACTTGCCGCGCTCCTCGTCGGAGAAGCCGGGCTTGCCGATGTTGGGCTTGGGATTTTTCAGGTCTATCTCCTCGTGCGCCACATTCATGTCGCCGCAGACGACAACGGGCTTTTTCGCGTCGAGCGCGACGAGATGGGCGCGGAAATCGTCCTCCCACGCCATGCGGTAGTCGATGCGCTTCAGCTCATCCTGCGCGTTGGGGGTATATACACACACAAGGTAAAATTTGTCGTATTCCAGCGTGATGACGCGCCCCTCGGTGCAGTGCTCGCTCCGCTCCAGATTATAGCCGACGGAGAGCGGGGCGTGACGGGCGAACACCGCCGTGCCGGAATAGCCCTTTTTGTCGGCGTAGCACCAGTAGCTCTCATAGCCGGGTAAGTCCAGCTCAAGCTGTCCGGCTTGCAGCTTCGTCTCCTGCAAGCAGACAAAATCGGCGTTGAAGCTCCAGAATATATCCTCAAAGCCTTTTTTCATGACGGCGCGCAGACCATTAACGTTCCACGAAATAAACCTCATTTTGCATTTTCCTCTTCCTCGTGCGCCGCGCGGCTCTCCTCCGCGCCGTGCGCGTCGCGCAGGGAGGCGTTGCGCAGTCTCGCAACCGCGCCCGCCGCAGTGCCGAGCGTGGCGGCGGTCTTTGCCGCCACGACGCGGTTGATCTTCAGCCCGTCGGCATAGAACTTCGCCTCGTAGTCGGTCATTATTCCGACCGCGCCGTCCTTGTGCAGATCGTGCGTCAGCTCGCTCAGCGCCCATCCCTCGGCGGCAAGCTGCTCCACCGACCAGTCGAAAAGCGGGGTGTTGTCGGTCTTGAAATGTATCTCCCCGCCGAGCGGCAGCGCGTCTGCGTACATACGCAGAAAGGCGGGCGCGGTCAGGCGGAGCTTTGCGTCGCGGCTCTTCGGCCACGGGTCGCAGAAGTTTATGTAGATGCGCGCCGCCTCGCCGTTTGAGAGCATCTGCGGCAGCGCGGCGGCGTCGCCGTCGATGAAGCGGACGTTCGTAAGCCCGCGATCGCGTATGCGCTCCATTGCGATTATCATCGCGTCCGGAACCTTTTCCACGGCGAGCAGCAGCGTGTCGGGCATCGTCTCCGCAGCGTCCGCCGTGAAGCGCCCCTTGCCGCAGCCAAGCTCAACATAAAGCCGGTCAAAGCCGGCAAAGTCCTCCAGCCAGCGCCCGCGGTGCTCGGTGCAGTCGGGTATCATCAAATCCGCGCACTTTTCCATGCGCGGCGCGAGGTTGTGCCTTTTTCTCATTCTCATATGATCTCCGACTCCTGTCCGACATTTTCACAATTATATATACTATCATAATCGGCTCAAAACATCAATCACGAAATAGAACGTTCGTTGAGTTTTTTGTAGGTTTGTCAAACATATTGTACAGTGACCTCAGCGGGAGACAGCCAGCGGAGGGGTCTCATGGGTAAG
>CAKTKT010000066.1 GCA_934572325.1 uncultured Oscillospiraceae bacterium | reverse complement strand
AAGTGGAGCTATACGGTTGCAAAAGCATCAAAAAAAGCCGTAGCCTCTGAATGGAACATTTCAGAGGCTTCTCTACCGATGTCCGTCAGCAGACCCTTCAGCTCCGGATACGGCATTGAGTAGCGCTGGCTGAGATAGCGCAGCGACGCGCCAAGCTCGCCGTGCGGTCCGCCGTACTGTGAAATGATGAACTTTGCAAGGGCGGGGTTGGTGTTTTTTATCCTCACCGGATATTGCAGATTCTTTTCATATACAAACATCGCTCAGCCCTCCGCTTTCCGCTGCTCATAATCCCAAGGCCACGGCTCATCGAGCCACACGTATGACGGCATATTGAGCATATCCGCATGGGTCAGCGGACCGCAGCGCTGAACATAGCGCTCCTGCGCCTCGCGGCGCAGGGCGAGAAACGTCTGATACATGGCGAACGCCTCCGCGTCGTTTCGGTGTGTGTCGAGATAAAGGGCGAGCTCATGAGCGACAAAGCACACGGCTTGCAGCTCCGTTTCCGGCGTTTTGGCGGCGCTGTTGTTGACTATATTCATAAACGGCAGATCTAAGCCGGGAAAAAGTGTGCCGCGCGAGAGCGCCTCGGAAGCCTCGTAAGCGGGGTTCGCGGAGCGCTGCATCGGAACATACGCCGCCGCGAGCGGCGCGTTGTCCGGCAGCGAGCCGTATCTGTAAGCATCGTCGGACTTTTGTGCCAAGATAATTCCTCCCAGATGTAAGTGAGGGAATACCCTCGTGACATAATATGTCCGGCGCGGCAGTAATGTTAACCGTCGGGGCGGATCTGCCCCGACGGTCATTAACGCTGTATATCACTGTATCATCGCGGAGAAATCCTTCTCGCTTATCACCGGCACGCCGAGGCTCTCCGCTTTTGTGAGCTTGCTGCCCGCGTTCTCTCCGGCGAGGACATAGCTAGTTTTCTTCGACACGGAGGAGGCGGACTTTCCGCCGTAGCTCTCGATGATCGCCGAAGCCTCGTCGCGCGTGAAATGCTCCAGCGTGCCGGTGAGCACAAAGGTCATTCCGGCAAAGCGGCTGTCGCGCCGCTCCTCGCGGCTTTCAAAGCTCACGCCCGCGTCGCGCAGACGACCGATGAGGTGCATGGATTGGGGATTTGAAAACCATTCGGTTATAAAGCCCGCCGTGACCTCCCCGATGTCCGGCAGCGCGGTGAGCGCCTCGGCGTCCGCGGCGATGAGACTGTCAAGATCGGCAAAGTGCGCGGCGAGCACCTTGGCGGCTTTCTGCCCGACCTGCCGTATCCCGAACGCGCATACGAGGCGCGCAAGCCCCGCGTCCTTGCTCTTTTCAATGGACGCGATGAGGTTTTCCGCCGACTTTTTGCCCATGCGCTCAAGTCTGGCGACCGACTGCGGCTCAAGGTAATACAGATCCGCGGCGGAGCTGACAAGCCCGCCGGAAATAAGGCTCTCACACACCGAAATGCCCAAACCCTCAATATCCATCGCCTCGCGCGAGGCAAAGTGCGCAATGTTGCGCAGCCTCTGCGCCGGACACTCGGGGCTTGTGCAGCGAAGCGCCGCGCCGTCCTCGTCGCGCACAACGGGCGAGCCGCACTCCGGACACACGGAGGGCATCACGAACGGCACGCTGTCCGCCGGACGCTTCGCCTTGTTGACCGACAGCACCTCTGGGATGATCTCCCCCGCTTTTTGCAGCAGCACAGTGTCGCCGATGCGCAGATCGAGCCTGTCGATATTGTCCTGATTGTGCAGCGTCGCGGCGGAAACGGTTGTACCCGCGAGACGGACAGGCTCGACTATCACCTTCGGCGTGAGCACGCCCGTTCGCCCGACCTGAACGACAATGTCCAGCACACGGCTCTCCTTTTTCTCCGGCGGGTACTTGAACGCAACTGCCCAGCGCGGCGCTTTTGCCGTGCTGCCCAGCGCCTCGCGCTGGGAGAGGGAGTTTATTTTTATCACCGCCCCGTCCATGTCATACGGCAGCGTGTCTCTGTTCTCGCCGAGCCATTCTATACGCCCCACGCAGTCGCGTATATTGTCATAGTGCGCGTAGGGTATGACGGGAAACCCCATCTCGCGCATCGCGTCAAGCGTCTGGATGTGGGTGGCGTACTTATGGTCGGAGGAGTACTGCATATTGAAAAATATGATGTCGAGCCTGCGCGATGCGGCGATCTTGGGGTCAAGCTGACGCATCGAGCCGGCGGCGGCGTTGCGCGGATTCGCCAGCGGCGTCTCGCCGTTTATCTCGCGCTGCTTATTAAGCTCGGCAAACACGGCTTTGGACATATATACCTCGCCGCGGACGATGAGCCGCTCCGGCGCGCCCTCTATGCGCAGAGGGAGCGAGCGCACCGTGCGGAGGTTTTCCGTCACGTTTTCTCCGGTTATGCCGTCGCCGCGCGTCGCGCCGCGCACGAAAACGCCGTTTTCGTACTCCAGCGACATCGAAAGCCCATCGACCTTCGGCTCAACGGAGTAGTCATGCGCGCCCGCAACAAGAGCATCCATCCTCTCGCCGAAGGCGAAAAGCTCATCATACGAAAAAACGTCCGTCAGGCTCTCCAGCGGCACTTGGTGCGTGACCGGCTCAAACTGGCTCAGCACCGCGCCGCCGACGCGCTGCGTCGGGGAGTCGGGGGTGATAAGCTCCGGATGGGCTTCCTCCAGCGCCTTGAGGCGCTGCATGAGCAGGTCATACTCGTAGTCGGATATTGCGGGATCATCGTACACGTAGTAAAGCCGAGCGTACTTTTCTATCTCGCGGCGGAGCTTTACGATCTCTTTTTGTGCGTCCATAGTATAAGCCTCTCTTACTGCATATTCAGATAGGTGTCCGGCACCTTGCCGACAATGACGGTGTCGGCGATTAGCACATCCGTGCCCACCTCGGTGCTCTGCGTTCCCCACGGGAAAAGTATCTCCATATCGACCGTGACGCGGAGATTTATCCGGTGCTTTGTCTGGTTTATGCCCGCCGTGACGATGCTGTTGTCAAACTCCACCCGCGAGGAGGAGAGCACCACTATCTTCACGGGGATCTTCGGACCGCGCCCCATCAAAAGACTTGCCCCCGTGAGGTTGCCGGTGGGTATGCCGATGGTGACGGTGTTGTTCTTCGTCGAGCCGACGACCTTATCAAGCACCTTGGACGACAGCTCGTTTATCCGCGCCATGTTGCTGCTGATGGCGGTGACATCGCCCGTGTCGGACTTCTGGAATGTGACGAAATAATCCCCGCTGTAATCCCCCTCGGCCAGAGTTTGGATGACAGCATCATTGATCTTCGCGGTGATAACGTCCTTCGCATCGGCAACGGCGATCTGCGTGGATATTTTTTTGAGATATATTGACGAGCTGACGGCGGCGAGGACAAAGACAGCCGCCGCGATAAGCAGGATATACCGTGCGCCGTACCGCGCACGGTGCGGCGGTCTTGCCGCGCCGCCGCAGTCTGTGCCGCTCGTATAGGTGAAGCGCGGTCTGCGCCGGAAAAGCGATCTGCGATACATGGGCATACCTCCCCATGTATCATTATATGCGCATCAGTCGGTCAACATGGCGCTGACCGCCATCATTATTCCGAGCTTTCCCGACTCAAAGGTCAGCCCGCCCTGCATATAGACCGAGTACGGCTCGCGCATCGGTCCGTCGGCGGACAGCTCTATCGACGCGCCCTGTATGAACGCCCCCGCCGCCATGATGACCGGACAGTCATATCCCGGCATCGGCCACGGCTCGGGCGTGACGAACGAATCCACCGGCGCGCCGGACTGTATGCCGAGACAGAAGCGCTCCATAGCCTTCGGGCTTCCCAGATGCACCATCTGGATAATGTCCGAGCGCTTTTCCTCCACCGTCGGGGAGCTGGGTATACCCAGCTCCTCCATCATCCCCGCGCAGAAAACCGCCGTTTTGAGCGCCTGCGCCACGGTGTGCGGCGCCATGAAAAGACCCTGGTACAAAAGGCGGCTGCTGCCGAGCGTCGAGCCGCACTCGCCGCCGATGCAGGGTGTTGTCAGGCGCATCGCGGCGCGCTCCACAAGCTCCGCGCGCCCCGCGACATAGCCGCCCGTGGGCGCAATGCCGCCGCCGGGGTTTTTGATGAGCGAGCCTGCAATAATGTCCGCGCCGACATGGGTCGGCTCTATGATATCCGTAAATTCGCCGTAGCAGTTATCGACCATTATGCTTGCCGCAGGGTTCGCCGCGCGGACGGTCCCGATGATCTTCCCTATCTCATCGACCGTTAGCGCCTTGCGATCGGCGTACCCGCGCGAGCGCTGTATCATCACCGCCGCGACCCTCGCATCCGCAGCGGCGCGGGCAATGCCGTCATAGTCCGGCTCGCCCTCCGGCGTCATATCGACCTGGGCGTAGTCCACACCGTAGAATTTCAGAGAGCCGTGGCAGTCGCCGCTTATGCCTATGGCGCTGCGCAGCGTGTCATACGGAAGCCCCGTCGCGGCGAGGATGACGTCGCCGGGCTTCACGAGGGCGAACATCGCCGCCGTGAGCGCGTGAGTGCCGTTGACAAACCCCAAGCGCACGAGCGCGCTCTCCGTTCCGAAAATCTGTGCGTATAGCTTATCCAGCGTTTCGCGCCCCAGATCGTCGTAGCCGTAGCCGGTCGTTCCCGCAAAGCAGCTCTCCGACACGCGGTTATCTTGAAACGCCTCCATCACGCGGCGGGTGTTGCGCTCCGCCACTGCGTCTATCTTTTCAAGCTGCCCGCGTATGCGCGGCATGACGCGCTCCGCCATTGCGTACACCTCGGGCGTTATATCGCTTATCTTCATCTTTTCACTCAAGCTCCATTATAAGTTCTTTGAAATGTCTGCCGCGCTCGGCAAAGTTTTTGAAGCGGTCAAACGCCGCGCACGCCGGAGAGAAGAGAACGGTGTCTCCCTCCGCCGCGTGGGCAGCCGCCGTGCGCACGGCGGCGTCAAAATCGTCCACGCGGCTGACTGTCAGCCCGCTTCCGGCGTAGTATTTCGAGCCCTCGATCGCCGCGCCTATCTTCTCCGCCGTTCCGCCCGTGAGTATGACCTCCTTGGCGAGGCGGCACAGATCGTCCCCCAAGCCGTCAAACGGGATATGCTTATCGTAGCCGCCCGCGATAACGATGGGCTTCGTCTTCATCGCGCGCAGTCCGGCGGCGGTGCGGGTGGGGCTCGTGCCGATGGAGTCGTTGATATACGTCACGCCGCGCAGAACGCGCACCTGCTCAAGGCGGTGCTCCACACCGGCGAAGTGCACCGCGACCTCGCGGCAGTCCTCATCGCCGACAAGCCCCTCGACGGCGGCGAACGCCGCAAGGTAGTTGAGAAGATTATGCTCCCCGGGGAGCTTTATCTCGTCCGCGCGCATGATGACACTGCGCTCGCCGCCGCGGACGCGGCATATCTCGCCGCCGACGCACATCACGCCGTCCTTTATCTCGGATTTATCCGAGAAGTAGCTGACGGTCGATTTTGCGCTCCGCTCGAAATACGGCGTATGCTCATCGTCAAGGTTGAGCACAAGGCGGTCGCTTGCGTCCTGCTCAAGGTAGATGTAGCGCTTTGCGTCTATGTAATCCTGATAATCCCTGTGCTTGTCGAGGTGATTGGGCGATATGTTCGTTATCACGGCGATATTTGGGCGGCACTTCATCGAGTGAAGCTGAAAGGAGCTGAGCTCCAGAACCGCGAAGTCGTCCGGCTTCATCTCCGGTATCTCGCACAGCAGCGGATGCCCGATGTTTCCGCCGAGATGGACGGTGTATCCGGCGTGCTTCAAAAGCTCGGATATAATGGTGCTGGTGGTTGTCTTGCCGTCGCTGCCGGTTATGGCGACGGTGCGGCACGGGCACAGCGCGAAAAACACCTCCATTTCCGAGGTTATGACGCTGCCGCGCGCTTTTGCGCCTTCAAGATGCGCGTCAAAGGGCATAAGACCGGGGGTGCGGAATATTACGTCATGGTCAAGCCCCTCAAGATACCCTTCGCCCAGCTTGAGCTTCGCGCCAATATTTATAAGCTCCAGCCCCTCCATGCCCATTTCGGCAAGGGTGCGCCTGTCGCAGACCGTCACATCGCAGCCGCAGCTCAGCAAAAGCCGTATGAGCGGGGCGTTGCTCACGCCCACGCCGATAACGGCGATGCGTTTTCCCTTCAAGCCCTGTATGTAGTCGTTCAGTGTCAAGGTATCGCCTCCTAACAATCTAATTGATTATACGTCTTTTCGCACCTGTTTACAAGAATAATTATTGACTTGCGCGGCAAAAGTGGGTAGAATAACCCTGTTGAGCAGGCCGAACGACCGCGGGCACAAGGCGAAAGCCTGTGCGTGAGGAAAGTCCGGGCTCCGCAGGGCAAGAATAACGGGTAACGCCCGCCAGGGGTGACCCTCGGACAAGTGCAACAGAGATATACCGCTTCGGCTCGCCGGAGTAAGGGTGGAAAAGTGAGGTAAGAGCTCACTCGTCGCATGGAGACATGTTGACGCTGTAAACTCTATTCGGAGCAACACCGTGGGAGGACGCATGGTTGGCCCGACCGTCCTCGGGAGGTGGCTTGAAGCCGTCGGCAACGGCGGCTCTAGATAGATGGTCGTTTAAGACAGAACCCGGCTTACAGACCTGCTCAACATCCGAAAAAGCAAGGCAGCGCCGCCGCCGTATGCGGCGCGGCGCTGTCAGAAGCATTATGCGGCGAAAGGGTGGATGCAAATGGACGTGCAGCAGACCGTCGTGTTTATTATGGAGCTTGTCGGCACACTCGCATTTTCCGTGTCCGGCGCGATGGTCGCCATTGAGCGCAGCATGGACATATTCGGCGTGTGCGTGCTCGGCATATTTACTGCCGTCGGCGGCGGCATGGTGCGCGACATCATCCTCGGCAATGTTCCCACGGCGCTCATTGACCCCATATACGTCCTCGTTGCGGCAGGAACGGCGCTTGCGGTGTTCTTTGTGCTGTTTTTGAAGAAAAAGCACCTGCAGGGCAAATTCCGCACGGCGTATGACACGCTCATGCTCGTGATGGACGCTGTGGGGCTCGGCATTTTCACGGTCGTCGGCGTGCGCACCGGCATACGCGCGGGGTATCCCGACAACACTTTCCTCCTCGTCTTTCTCGGCACGCTCACGGGCGTCGGCGGCGGGCTCATGCGCGATATGATGGCGGGCGTGCCGCCGTACATATTCGTCAAGCACATCTACGCGCTCGCCTCCATCGCGGGCGCCTGTGCGTTCATATTCATCTATCGGCATCTAAGCGAGGTCGCGGCGCTGATTGTGGCGTCCGTGCTCGTCGTCGCTATCCGTCTGCTCGCGGCGCATTTCAGATGGAATCTGCCGCGGCTGAAGATCGGCGGCTAGAGTGATAATACTGTCCGATATTGCGGAATATGTGCCGGATAATGAAAAATAGACAGCCGAGCGGCTGTCTATTTTTCATATAAGCTTACTTTTATTGCTCCGCGTCTTCCCAGTTATGCCAGACGTTCTGGACGTCGTCGTTATCCTCGAACATATCCAGCATCTTCTGCATATTCTTGACGTCGTCCTCACTGCTGAGCTTGATATAGCCGTTTTGAGGGAGCATTTCGACCTGCGCGGAGAGGAGCTTGTAGCCCTTGCCGGTCAGCGCGTCGGCGACGGCGGCGACCTCGTCCTCGGCGGTGTAAACGGTCATGACCTCGCCGTCGGCCTCAAAGTCGGCAGCGCCGGCCTCCAGAGCGTCCATCATGACGGTGTCCTCGTCAAGCTCCTCATCCTCGTTATCAATGACGATGACGCCCTTGCGGTCAAACGACCATGAGACGCAGTTCGCCGCGCCCATATTCCCGCCGTATTTATCAAAGTAGTGGCGCATTTCACCCGCGGTGCGGTTGCGGTTGTCGGTCATGGTCTCAACAATGACGGCGACGCCCTGCGGACCGTAGCCCTCGTAGGTTATCTTCTCATAGTTCTCTGTGTTGCCAGAGCCGAGCGCCTTGTCAATGGTGCGCTTTATATTGTCGTTGGGCATATTGGCAGCCTTTGCCTTGGCAATTACCGCGGCGAGCTTGGAATTGCTGCGCGGATCACCGCCGCCGCCCTCCTTGACGGCAACGACCATCTCGCGGGCGATCTTCGTGAACGCCTGCGCGCGCTTTGCATCGGCAGCGCCCTTGGTTTTCTGTATGTTGTGCCACTTGGAATGACCGGACATATTAACAGCTCCTCTTATGTGAATTAACGAAATTACCGGCTGATATTTTAGCACATAATGCGCCCTGTGACAAGGGTAATTTTTCAAACCGACTTCGGGATGAGTGTAGGACTACAATACATATTGGACAAGTGAATAAAAAGATATGAAGGATATGGTCTCATGGGTTATAGTTGAG
>CAKTKT010000065.1 GCA_934572325.1 uncultured Oscillospiraceae bacterium | reverse complement strand
CCATCAAGGCGAAAAGGGCAAAAAGCGCCGGAAAGACTCGCTGTCAGGCGTGTGTGCTCTTGTCAACCGAGGGTATTATACCACAAGCTATACAAGGTTGACAACTGCGGCGCGGTAAACTACAATAAGCAGCATGGAAAACGCAGAAGAAAAACGCAATGTCCGCCATGCGGACAGGAAAACGCGAATATGGGCGCTCGCGCTCGCGGCGGTGTGCGCCGTGTGCGCGGCGGCGTACCTGCTCGCGCATACGCTCGGCGGCGGCACAACGGCGGTCGTGCGCGTGGACGGGGAGGTGCTCTACCGTATCGAGCTTTCCGCAGTCACGGCGGAGTATGACCTGAGCATCGACACGAAGTACGGGCACAACACGCTGCACGTCGCGCCGGGCAGCATCGCGGTCACGGCGGCGGACTGTCCGGACGGGGTGTGTGTCGCGCAGGGGGCGCTCACGCATGGGGGAGTGCCGATAATCTGTATGCCGCACCGCCTGAGCGTGCGGCTGGAGGGGAGCGGGATAGATGCCTAAGACGAAAAAGCTCGCGCTCATGGCGGTGCTGACCGCCATCGCGCTCACCATATTCATGATAGAGGCGCAGATCCCCGCGCCCGTGCCCATCCCCGGCGTGAAGCTGGGGCTTGCCAATATCATCACGCTCACCGCCATGCTCATCCTCGGCAAAAAAGAGGCGGGCGCGGTGCTCGCCGCGCGCATCGTCATGGGCGCGATGTTTGCCGGCAGCCCCTCCGCGATACTCTACAGCGGCGCGGGCGGCGCGCTCGCGTATGCGGTGATGTGCCTCATGGTCGGTCACGTGCCGGAAAAGCGCCTGTGGGCGGTGTCGGCGGTGTCGGCGGTGGCGCACAACATGGGGCAGCTTCTCGCCTGTGTGCTCGTGGTGAAAACAGCGGGCGTGCTCGTGTACGCTCCGGCGCTCATCGTCTCCGGCGTCATCACGGGCGTATTCACGGGCTTCGGCGCGATGTACCTCGTCCGCGCCGTGCGCAAGCTGAAATTATAGACATTTGCATGACAATGTGATTTGACTATTTCGGTATTTGGGGTATAATACAGCTATAATGCAGCTTGTCAAAAAGTCAATTCTACACGCATAAAGCCTTCTCCTTGAGGAGAAGGTGGTTCGCGGAGCGAACCGGATGAGGTGTATGAGATACGAAAAGCACCTGTTTTTCGGCAAACGCAGCAGTTTTCCACCTCATCAGTCACTTCGTGACAGCTTCTCCTCAAGTAACCGCTGAATAAATGGCTGTCAGCGTCTGAACGGATAATTCTCCGTCTAATTTCATGAGCTTTTTTTGAAATACACAAAGTATTCCTGCAAAAAGCTCATTTTATTAGTCTAATAATTCTCGCGTTCAGCCATCTGACGCATTTAATCAGCGGTTACTCAAGGAGAAGCCTTTAAAATACGGTTTTGTTTGAGAGTTTCGGTTCTTTGACAGTCTGTTATAATAACAAAACTATTGCAGGAAAGGTAGATAAACAGCAATGAGCGAATGTACACATGACTGCTCCACCTGCGGCGAGGCTTGCGCCAGCCGCGAGCAGGAGAGCTTCAGGAAGGAGCTGCACGAGGGCGCGAGCGTCAAAAAGGTCATCGCCGTCGTCAGCGGCAAGGGCGGCGTCGGCAAGTCTCTCGTCACCAGCCTTCTCGCCTCCGAGATGCAGCGCCGCGGCTACAATGCCGCCATTCTCGACGCGGACATTACCGGTCCCTCCATCCCCAAGTCCTTCGGCGTTATGGAGCACTGTCTCGGCACGGAGGAATACCTCATCCCCGTCACCACGCACACCGGACTTCAGATAATGTCCATAAACCTCATCCTCCAGGATGAGCGCGAGCCGGTCGTGTGGCGCGGTCCGGTGATTGCGGGCGCGGTGACGCAGTTCTGGACGGACGTGATGTGGCAGGATGTGGACTATATGTTCGTCGATATGCCCCCCGGAACGGGCGACGTGCCCCTCACGGTGTTCCAGTCGCTGCCCGTTGACGGCATCGTGATCGTCACCTCTCCGCAGGATCTTGTCGGCATGATTGTCGCCAAGGCGGTGAGGATGGCGGAGATGATGAACATTCCCGTCCTCGGCGTTGTGGAGAATATGTCTTATTTCAAGTGCCCCGACTGCGGCAGGGAGTATGCCGTTTTCGGCGAGAGCAGGGTCGCGGCGGCGGCGAAGGAGTTTGGCATCGCGCACTATGCGCGCCTGCCCATCGATCCCGCGATAGCGACCATGGTGGACGCCGGAGAGGTCGAGCACGTCAGCGGCGGGTATATAGCCCCCATTGCGGACGTTATCGAGAACGGAGAGACGAAATGATAGTTGCGGTTGCCTACGACAACGGGCAGATAGGCGAGCATTTCGGGCACGCCGAGATGTTTGCGCTCTATGACTATAAGGAGGCGGACGTCAGCTCCTGCACAAAGCGCCTCATCGACTGCTCCGACCGCTGCGGTCACATGGCGATGGCGGAGCTTATGCGCGACAACGGCGTTGACGCGGTGCTCTCACAGAATATGGGCGCGGAGGCAAAGCGCCGGCTTTTGAGTCTCGGCATCGTTCCCGTCTCCGGCTTCTGCGGCGACGCCGACACGGCGGCGGATCTGCTCATCACGGGTCAGCTTCCCGTCGCCGGCGGCGAGGGCGGCTGCGGCTGCTCCGGCTGCGGTCACGACGAGGGGGAGGACTGCGCCTGCGGCGGCTCGTGCCACGGCTGCGGCTGAAAACAGGCGGAAAACACCCCGTTCGGGCGCTGACTGTAATTTATTCAATTGTGCGGCGCGGCTTATAGCTTCTTACCCAGTCTATCAGGTGAGAAGAGACCATAACGGTTATCAATGAGAATACAATACGCACTATGGGGATATAAGTCAGTGACAGCAGCAGCACGACAACATCCGTAAACAAATAAGAATGTGACAGCTTCCAGCGAGAAATATGAGAAATCGTTAAAGCCAGCGCGTCATCTCCGCCGCTGGAGCCTCCTTGCCGAACAATTAAGCCGACGCCTGTACCGACAAAGATCCCGCCCAACACGGCGGCGATCAGCGGATGTGCGGACAAATCGGGTAGCATCGGCGGAAAAAGCTCCCATATTTTATAAAAGCCGGAAACAAACAGCGTTGATATGAGAGATATTTTGATAAAGCTCCCGCCTAAAATCTTGAATGCAAGCAGATAACAGGCGGCATCCAGCACGGGCGTAATATAAGCCGGGGATATTTTCAGCCAGTGCTCGACTAACAGCATTAAACCGATAACACCGCCCTCCGTGATGTTCGTCCGCTGGTGAATGTTGTGGATTCCAAAGGTGCAGATTGCGGCTCCGAGCATTATCAGCAGAATTTTTTTGAGGGTCAGTCCGTCTGAAAATCTCTTGCAAGCAGCGAGTATGCGGGGTGTCAATTTAAGTATCCTCCTTGATAAGTTAATACGTTATAAATCTAAACTATATAGCAGCTATAATGTCAAGGGGGTTATATGAAAAGATTTTTTTCTATCGGTGAGCTTTCAAGACTGCAAAATATATCTCGCCAGACCTTGATTTTCTATGACAAAACAGGGCTTTTCCGTCCTGCATATATCGATCCTGATAACGGCTACCGCTATTACAGCTCCAATCAGCTCGACTATTTGGACACGATTTGCATAATGAAAAGAATCGGCTTTTCTCTCGGCGAAATCAAAGCGCACATGAAAAGCTACACGATCGATGATTCTATCGTTGCTCTGCGCAAACAGCTTTCTACCATTGATTGCCAAATAAAAGAGCTTCAGATGATAAAAAAGCGTGTTGAGAATCGGTGCTTGCAGATGGAGCATTCCGTTTCTATTCGCGATTGCAGCGATATTGTTTCTGTGGAGGAAGTAAGCTCCCGGTACATTTTGCTTCAAGAGGTCGCAGCGCCTTATACCCTGGAAATGCTCAGTATTGCAACAAAGGAATGCTTTGCCGGGGCATTCAGGGAGCAGCTTCCGGTTTTCTTTCAAAGCGGTGCGATTGTTCCGTATGAGCGCATTTTACAGGGGAGATATACCGAAGCGTCTTTTGCTTTTCTGCCTATCGAAAAATCAGACAATATTGGCGGAATTGTGGAGCTTCCCAAAGGGAGGAGCGTGTTTACCTACCACATCGGCGACTATCATTCCATTTACAGAGCATACGAACGTATTTTAGAGCACTGCAGAATCAATCGCCTGACCATCGCTTCCGATTCGTATGAGTTTGCCATCAACGACTACCTTTCCACGTCGAAGGAAAGCGAATATATAACCAAAATCATGTTTTATATTGAGTGAAAGTCCTACAAGGACTTTTTTGGCAGGCTGAATCGGGGCGTCTCTTAGCGAGACGCCCCGACAGTTTTATCTGGTCTTTAGCTCAGCACGCTGCCGTCGGCGAGGGTGATGCTGTAGCCGTTGAAGTCTATAAGCCCGTTGTTTTCAAGCGTGCTTATCGTGCAGTTGCCGGTCAGCGTCCATGTGCAGCCCTTGCCGAGCACAACGCTGACGCTGCCCTCGGCGGCGCTGCCCTCGGTGTTCTTGAGAATACTGACAGAGCCGGTGAAGGTGCTGCCGTTTTTCAGCGTGAGGGAGAGGGCGGATATGCTGTCAACAAGAATATCGCCCTCAAGCGTCTGCTCGTCCGCCGTGACCTCCGCCCGTGCGCCGTTTGCGCCCGCCTTGCCCCAGCCGCGCTCGCCGGAGTTGCCGGTCACGCGCATAAGGTAGCCGCTCTCGTCGCTGTCGGTTATCCTCACGCCGGACAGCGTCACAACGGCGCGGGTGTTCGTGATGTAGAACATATCGCCGCTCTCGCCCGTGAGCGAGCCGCCCTTGATGCTCAGCGACGCTGTGCCGACGTCCGCGTCGCCGGACATGGACTGATATATCATCACGTTGTGCACGTTTTCGCCGGAGCTTGTCCCCTCGGTTCTGCTCATGCTGCCGGAAACGTCGCAGTCGGTGAGCGCGATGGAGCTGCCGCCCTCGACGACGAGCGCCTCCGAGCCTGTCGCCGTGAGCGCCGCATCCTCGACGGATATGTCCGCAGTGGAGTATACGGCGGGGGAGTTCAGCCCCGAGGAGGTGTACGTGCCGCCGGTCACTTTGACAGTGCCGCCGCCCCGGTCGGAGCGTATCGCGGCGGAGGAGCTGCCCGAGGTGGACACGGTGAGACCGTTCGCTATCGTCGTGCCGCCGCCCGCCGTCTGTATGCCGCCGGAGTTGTCGGCGTTGGTGGTGATGGCGGAGTCGGAGACGGTGACGGTCGTGCCGCTGCCGTAGCAGAACACGCCGTTGCCGTTTCGCGCGTCGGAGCTTATCCTCGCGCCCGCGAGCTCAACCTGTGCGCCGTTCGTGGCGAGCACGGCGGCGTTCATGCCGTAAAAGTCGCCGCTTTCGGGGTCGGAGCTCGCGCCCGAGCTCTTGTCCACCGTGACGCCCCTGAGCGTGACGCTCGTGCCGTCGATGCGCAGGGCGTTCTCATCGTCGCCGTCGGAGGTGTACGTCTCGCCGGAGTATGTGCCGTCCGTGCTTATCGTGTTTGCGCTCGTGCCCTGCACCACCTCGCCGCTGCCGCCGCCGAAGCCGCCCTTTATGTCGGGCGGCTGCTGCCTATCGGGCATGAAGGGCGACTTCCCGCCGTCTGGCTTTTCGGGCGGAGCGCTCACGCTCCCTGCGTCCGCGCCCGCCGCCTCGGCGGATGCGGCGGAGCACGCGGTGCACAGCGCCAGCATCGCCAGCGCCAGTATCACTGACAGTATGCGCTTTGCTTTCATATATATCATCCTTTCGGTCAAGCGTTGGGGCGTGTGCTCTTTGCTTACGCGCATAGAATACCCCCCAATGCTTAACTCAGCCTAAACACAATATGAAAAAACTGTGAATATGAATAAAAAATTCCGGAGGCAGTCACACCGCCTCCGGAAAAACGCCTGATATATTTTTACTCCTCAAGGTGCTCCATGCCTTGGCTGACGATGGTGCGCACGTGGTCGTCGGCGAGGGAATAGAACACGCTGCGCCCCTCGCGGCGGCTCTTGATGAGCTTGTTCTGCTTGAGTATTTTAAGCTGGTGCGACACGGAGGACACGGTCATGTTCAGCGCCGCGGCGAGATCGCACACGCACACCTCCGCCTCGAACAGCACGAAGAGTATACGTATGCGCGTCGAGTCGCCGAACACCTTGAAAAGCTCAGCGAGGTCGTAAAGCTCCTCCTCGGGGGGCAGCGTGTCCCGCACGATCTTCAAAAGCTCCTCGTGCACCTCGCTCGTCTCGCAGCAGTCTAACTCTCTGTCGTTTATCATGCCTGCGCCCCTGCCTTTCTTACAGCTTCTTCACGTTCAGCGCCCGCACTGCGTTGAGCACCGCGATCACCATCACGCCCACATCGGCGAAAATGGCGACCCACATATTCGCAATGCCGAGCGCACCCAGCGCAAGGCAGACGAACTTCACCCCGATGGCAAAGTAGATGTTCTCGTACACGATGCGCAGGCACTTGCGCGAGATGCGTATCGCCTTTGCAATCTTGAGCGGGCTGTCGTCCATCAGCACGACGTCGGACGCCTCTATCGCCGCGTCCGAGCCGAGCGCGCCCATGGCGATGCCGATGTCCGCGCGCGAGAGCACGGGCGCGTCGTTTATCCCGTCGCCCACGAACGCGAGCATTTCGTCCTTACCCTTCGCGGCGAGCAGCTCCTCCACGCGCTTGACCTTGTCCTCCGGCAGAAGCTGGCTGTACACGCGGTCAATGCCCAGCTCGGCAGCAACGCTCTGCGCGACCTTGTCGCTGTCGCCGGTGAGCATCACGGTCTCCTTCACGCCGATGCGCTTGAGCGCGCTGATGGCGTCCTTCGCGTCGGGCTTCACCACGTCGCAGATGAGGATATGCCCGCAGTATTTGCCGTCTATCGCCACGTGCACCACCGTGCCCACGTGGCGGCACTCCACGTATTCAATGCCGAGCTGCTCCATAAGCCTGTGGTTGCCCGCGGCGACGCTGTGCCCATCGACGACGGCGGTCACGCCGTGCCCGCCGATCTCCTGCACGTCGCTCACGCGCGTCTTGTCGAGCGGCTTCTTGACCGCCCTGCGCAGGCTCTGACTGATGGGGTGCGTGGAATAGCTCTCGGCGAGCGCGGCGTACTCCAGCAGCTTCGCCTCGTCGATGGCGCTGTGGTGTATGCCGGCGACCTCGAAAACGCCCTGCGTCATCGTGCCGGTCTTGTCAAACACGACGTACTTGACCTTGGACAGCGTCTCCATATAGTTTGAGCCCTTTACCAGCACGCCCGCGCTGCTCGCACCGCCGATACCGGCGAAGAAGCTGAGCGGGATGCTTATCACGAGCGCGCACGGGCAGGAAATGACGAGGAAGGTCAGCGCGCGGTATACCCATGTGCCAAAGCCCGCACCGTTGCCCATGACGAGGTTGACCGCCGGCGGGATGAACGCCAGCGCCAGTGCGCTGTAGCACACCGCAGGGGTGTAGACGCGCGCGAATTTCGAGATGAACGCCTCGCTCTTGGACTTGCGCGAGCTTGCGTTCTCCACAAGCTCCAGTATCTTTGAGGCGGTGGACTCGCCGAAGTTCTTCGTCGTCCTTATCTTCAAAAGCCCGCTGTCGTTTATGCAGCCGCTTATGACCTCATCCCCGACGGAGACGTTGCGCGGCAGGCTCTCGCCCGTCAGCGCCGCGGTGTTCAGCACGCTCGTGCCCTCCACGATCACGCCGTCAATGGGTATCTTCTCGCCCGGCTGGACGACGATGACCGTCCCGATGGCGATCTCGTCCGGATCATGGCGCACGAGCTGACCGTTTTCATCCTCGATGTTGGCATAGTCGGGGCGGATGTCCATAAGCTGCCCGATGCTGCGGCGGCTCTTGCCCACGGCGATATGCTCGAACAGCTCGCCTATCTGATAGAATATCATGACGGCGACGCCCTCTTTATAATCGCCCAGCGCGACCGCGCCGATCGTCGCCACCGCCATGAGGAAGTTCTCGTCGAACGGCTGGCGGTTCTTGACGCCCTTGAACGCCTTGATGAGCGTTTCGTAGCCGATGGTCAGATAGGGGATGAGATACAGCGCGAGCTTCACCCAGCCCTCCACCGGCAGCAGCTCTAGCGCCGCGACCATCGCCGCCGCGGCGATAATGCGCCACAGCGCCCTCTTTTGCTTTTTGTTCATGGTCACACACCCTTAAATGTTTGATTTGCCTGTTGATTTGCCTGTTGTATTGTTGTCAGAAGAAGATCTCGCAGTCGTCCTCAACGCGCTTGCAGTTTTTCAGAACCTCCTGCATGACGGACTTCACATCCGCGCCGTCCTCAAATTCCACGGTCATCTTCAGCGCCATGAAGTTCACAGCCGCGTCCTTCACGCCTGCGGTCTCCCTCGCCGCCTGCTCCATCTTGTTGGCGCAGTTCGCGCAGTCAACGTCTATCATGTAGGTCTTTTTCATTGTGGCTTCTCCTTTAGGAAGCACTGAATAAATGACTGTCAGCGTCTGAGCGGAAAAATCTCCGTCTGATTTCATGAGTTTTTCTTGAAATACACAAAGTATTTCTGCAAAAAAATCATTTTATCAGCCGAAAATTTTTCTCGCCCAGCCATCTGACGCATTTAATCAGAGCTTCCTTTAGCAAAATTTAATTCAATATTTGAACAATCATTCAACTGTTCAAGCGCATTATATGCCCGCCATTATAATATGTCAATAGGGGAAATTTTAAAATCAGTCCTATGACGGGGGTTAAATGGAAAAACCGGAGCGCCGCGAGAATAAATCGCGGCGCTCCGGTTTCTGCTTTTGTGCAGAAAGACGGGGAAAAGAGCGGA
>CAKTKT010000064.1 GCA_934572325.1 uncultured Oscillospiraceae bacterium | reverse complement strand
ATAATCATCTCGGACGGATTGTTATTTTTATTCTTTCCATTCATGTCATTCACTCCGTCAAGTTTATGTACCTCAATTCCCAATATCGCAGTTCCGTGTTTTACGCACCTTCGTTAGCATTCTTATACTGACAGTTTAACCTTTAGACAGCTTGTTAGCGAAAGATCATTTGGTACCGACCGCCACCTGCAATTTCTTTCAAAAGGCATCTACAAAATCATACCAAAGTGATGCAATGCTTCCGCAATTGCCTTTTCCTTC
The DNA here is from genome assembly GCA_934572325.1 of uncultured Oscillospiraceae bacterium. Taxonomy (GTDB): domain Bacteria; phylum Bacillota; class Clostridia; order Oscillospirales; family Oscillospiraceae; genus Limivicinus. Next base: position 8,868 of record CAKTKT010000064.1, on the reverse strand, counting down.
TCCGGCGGGCATTGGGGTTGCTTGGCGTTTTCGGATTTCGGCTTATTGTAGTTTTCACGCTCAATGATGCCGTATTTCTGCTTCACCTGTGCGATATAGAGGTGGCTGACCTTCAGTCCGGTATGCTCGAAAACGTATTCCCGGATTTCCTCGTAGGTTGCTTTACTCTCTGCCGAAGTCAAATCCATCTCGTCCATAGCCACTTCGATCTCGATATGTTCCTTGCTTTGAAGTTTGGACAATAAACATACCGTTTCCACGTGGCTCGTCCTCGGGAACATATCCACCGCGGTCACGGCTTTCAGCGCGTACCCAAGCGCGGCGAAGCGGAGAATATCCCGCGCAAGGGTCGCAGGATCGCAGGAGACGTACACCACGCGCTGCGGGCGCATCGCGGCGACGGCGGCGACGGCGCGCTCGTCCATGCCCTTGCGCGGCGGGTCAACGACTATGACCTCCGGCTGCAAGCCGCGAGCGGCGAGTGTCTCCGCCGCCTGCCCCGCGTCGGTGCAGATAAACTCCGCGTTCGTAACGCCGTTTGCGGCGGCGTTTTTCACCGCGTTGTCTATCGCCTCCGGCACGATCTCCGCGCCGATGACGCGCCCGGCGCGGCGGGCGAGCGCAAGACTTATCGTTCCCGCGCCGCAATACAGGTCAAGGACCAATGCGTCCTCGGACGGCGCGGCGTATTCCAGCGCCTTGGCGTAAAGCCGCTCCGCCTGCGGCGGATTCACCTGATAAAACGCCTGCGGCGAGATCTCAAACGTGCTGCCGCAGAGCGTGTCCGTGATATAGCCGCGCCCCCAGAGCGTGTAAAAATCTCCGGCGAGGATCGTGTTCCCTGCGGTTTTGTTGATATTCAGCACCACGCCCGTCAGCTCCGGACAGGCACGGCGCAGAGCATCGACGAGCGCGCCTGTCGCCGCGCCGAAGCCGTGCGCGGCGACGATGCAGACGACCGCGTCCGCCGTATATACGGCGCGGCGGCAGAAGATATGCCGCACCGTGCCCCTGCCGCTCGTCTCGTCATAAGCAGGAATACCCTGCACCGCCATGAACGCCGTAACGGCGCTCGCCGCGCGGCGGCACAGCTCGTTTTGAATAAGGCAGTCGTCAACGGCGATAAGCTCATGACTGCGCTCGCGGTAAAACCCGGCGCACGGCTGACCGCCGACCGAACCGACGGCGAGGACGCCCTTGTTGCGGTAGCGCTCATAGCAGTCCGCGCCTATGAGCTCCTCCGCGCGCACGCTCTGCCGCCCTATATGCTCCAGCGCGTCATTCACACGCGCGAGCTTGAAGCGCAGCTCCTCGTCATAGCTCATGTGCCACGTGCCGCACCCGCCGCACCTGCCAAAGTACGGGCACTCCGGCGCGCGGCGCTCCGGCGAGGGGGTGACGAGGCGTTCAGGGCGCGCGTATACCGCGCCCGCCGTGACCTTGACGATGCGTATTTCCCACACCTCGCCCGCAAGGGCGCGCGGCACGAACACGGCGCGCCCGCCTATGCGGCACACGCCGTAAGCCTCCGAGGAATACCCCTCGATCCGAACCGTGTATATGTCGTTTTTCTTCAAATCACTCATATTGAAAATAATATCACATTTTGAACCGCTTGGCAATTGCGGAGTAAAATTGCGAAAGGAAATAATTTGCTGCATAATTATAAGGAAGCTTCAGATAATACTTACGCTCGATAAATTCAGTTGAGGGAGCTGTGATTAAATGCGTCAGACACTGACAGACGTTTAGTCAGAGATTCCTTAAAATTCAGGAGGATAAAAATGAAAAAAGCCATCGTTTATATCGTTATGACGTGCATGCTTGCTCTTGCGCTCTGCGGCTGCGGCGCGGATATGCCCGCCGATACCGGCATTGACAACGCCGTTCCCACGGCGCTGCCGACCGCCACCGCGAAGGTCACGCCGATAGTCACCCCCGATGTGACAGACGGCGCCGTCACCGACACGGACGGCGTGATCGGCGGTGAGACGGTATCGCCCAGCGCTGCGGTGACGGACAGCGCCGCCGGCACGGCAGGTCCGGAGAGCGGCGCGGAAAGCTCTGCCGTGCCCAAGAAGTAAAAATGTTCACAAATGAGCCTCATTTTCGAGGCTCATTGTCTATTTTGCCTCTTGAAATAGCGCGTCCGCCGCGCTATTATGATTTTATATAAAGCGAGGAGGCAAAAATATGAGCTATATACCCACACCCGAGCAGGCGGAGGAGCTGCTGAAGCGCTTCAACAAAGAGCCGTTCCACATTCAGCACGGCGAGATCGTGTCAAAGGTAATGGGGGAGTTCGCCAAGGAGTACGACCCCGAGAACGTCGATTTCTGGCGGACTGTCGGCATGCTGCACGACATAGATTTTGAGCAGTACCCGCAGCAGCACTGCGTCAAGGCAAACGAGCTGCTGCACGAGCTGGACATTGACGAGGACGTTATCCACGCCGTGATAAGCCACGGCTACGGCATATGCATTGACGTCGCGCCGGAGAAGTACATGGAGAAGGTGCTCTTCGCCACGGACGAGCTGACGGGGCTCATCGGCGCTGCCGCGCTCATGCGCCCGACCGGACTTGAGGGCATGGAGGTCAAGTCCGTGATGAAGAAGTTCAAGGACAAGAAGTTTGCCGCGGGCTGCTCGCGCGACGTTATAAAGCGCGGCGCGGAGATGATGGGCGTGGAGCTTAATGAGCTTGTCGCCAAGACCATCGACGCGATGCGCGCCTGATGCTGAGGATATACTGCGCCGATGTGTCCGCGCTCGACCCCGACGGAGAGTACACGCTGTCGGAATACCGCCGTGCGCGGCTGGCTAGCGTCCGGCAGGACGCGGCGCGGCGCAGCGGCATAGGCGCGGAGCTGCTTTTGAACCATGCGGTCAGAAGCTGGCGGGGCGATTTTCCCCTCCCGCTCGACATTGCGGCGCTTGAGCACGGCAAGCCCGCACTGCGCGGCGGCGAGGCGTTTATCAGCCTGTCACATTCCGGCACGTATGCCGCCGCGGCGGTGTGCGATGAGGAGATCGGGCTTGACATACAGCGGAATATGCCGCTGAACTCCGCGCTGGCGCGGCGGTTCTTCGCCCCCGACGAGCAGGAGCACATCGCGCGCGCAGAGGACGGCGCTCTTGCCTTCACGGAGATATGGTGCAGAAAGGAGAGCTATATAAAGGCTCTCGGCACGGGGCTTGCAACGCCTCTGGCGTCGTTCTCGGTGATTGGGATGCCCGACATATGGCACTGTGCGCTCGGCGGTTATCAGCTTGCCGTGTGCGTCCTCGGCAGGACGGACATTGCGCCCGACGTGATAGAAAAAATAGAGCTGCCTTGCTGATTAGCAGCTCTATTTTTTGCGCCAAGGCGCATATACGCTCCGTATACTGTGTATCACGCTTTGTGACACGGGTATACGGCGAGTATTACACGTTCAGACCTGCTTCCGCCATGGTGCTGCGCAGATAGCTGAAGTGCTCGCCGCTCATTGCCGTGAGCGGCAGACGGAGTATGCCGGAATCCATGCCGAGCATCTTCATTGCGGCTTTGACAGGAATGGGATTCGTCTCGACAAAGAGCGCGGAGAAGAGCCTTGCGTATTTCGCGTACAGCTCCGTCGCGTCCTTGAAGCTGCCGTCGAGACAGAGCTGGCACAGCTTTGACACAACGCCCGGCACGATATTGGACGCGACGGATATAACGCCAAGTGCGCCCAGCGCCATCATCGGCACGGTGTTGTCGTCGTTCCCGCTCCATATGTACAGGTCGTTTCCGCAGCGGCTGACGATCTCGCCTACGAGACTGAGGCTGCCGGACGCCTCCTTCACGCCGACGATGTTCGGGTGCGCGGCAAGCTCTGTGTACGTCTCCGGCGCAATGCCTATGCCGGTGCGGCTGGGTACGTTATAGAGTATCATCGGTATATCGACACGGTCGGCGACATAGGTGAAGTGCTCCACAAGCCCTTTCTGCGTGGATTTATTATAGTACGGCGTGACCATGAGTATGCCGTCCGCACCGGCAAAGCGCGCGTTTTCGGCGTTTTTAAGCGCGGTGTCGGTGTTGTTGCTGCCGACGCCGACAATGACCTTCATGCGGGAGTTATTTGCCCTTATCGCAAAGCGTACAAGCTCTTCATACTCGTTGCGTGTGACCGTCGCGTTCTCGCCGGTGGTTCCGCACACGACGATGGCGGCGGTGCCGTTCTCAAACTGAAAGTCTATGTTCTTTTCAAGCTGCCCGTAATCTATTCCATGCTCGTTGAACGGGGTGACGATAGCCGTGCATGAACCCTTAAAAACAGGTGTTTTGACCATAATGTGCCTCCTAGATGAAAAATTGTTCCGGCACAGAGAGAATATTCGCAAATAGCGCGTATTATGACCGAGACGTTGAAAAAAGCCGAACGGTCTGGTATAATACCAAGCGGCGATACAGAGTTAGTATGATTAACGGAGCATGGACTGATGAAGAAATCGGATTTTGATTTTTATCTTCCGGAGGAGCTTATCGCGCAGACTCCGCTGGAAAAGCGCGACAGCTCGCGCCTTCTGGTGCTGGACAAGACGACCGGCGCGCTTGAGCACCGGCATTTTTATGAGCTGCCGGAATTTCTCAACGAGGGCGATTGCCTTGTGCTGAACAACTCCCGCGTTCTGCCCGCGCGGCTGATTGGCGCACGGGAGACCGGCGGCGCGGTGGAGCTTGTGCTGCTGCGCGATCTGGGCGAGGGGCGCTGGGAGTGTCTGAGCCGTCCGGGCAGAAAGACCAAGCCCGGCACGAAGCTGGTGTTCGGCGGCGGCGAGCTGACGGCGGTAGTGGAGAGCGTTGCCGAGGGCGGCAACAGAGTAGTGCGCTTTGACTACGAGGGGATATTCTTAGAGGTGCTGGAGAGGCTCGGCAAAATGCCGCTGCCGCCGTACATCAAGGAGGAGCTGGACGATCCGGAGCGTTACCAGACGGTATACTCCCGCGAGCTTGGCAGCGCCGCCGCACCCACGGCGGGGCTGCATTTCACGCAGGAGCTGCTGGACAGGATCGCGGCGAAGGGCGTGAAGATATGCTATGTGACGCTGCACGTCGGGCTCGGCACGTTCCGCCCCGTCAAGGAGGAGGAGATCGAGCGGCACGAGATGCACTCGGAGTTTTGCATCGTGCCGGAGGATACGGCGCGGACAATCACCGAGACGAAGCGGCGCGGCGGCAGGGTCATTGCCGTCGGAACGACCTCGTGCCGGACGCTGGAGAGCTTCGCCGAGGGCAACGGCGCCATCGCGCCAAGCTCCGGCTGGACGGATATTTTCATCTACCCCGGCTATAAATTCAAGTGCGTTGACGCGCTTGTGACGAATTTTCATCTGCCGGAGAGCACTCTTATCATGCTCGTCTCCGCCCTTGCGGGGCGCGAGCACATCCTGAACGCCTATAAAGCAGCCGTTGAGGAGCGGTATCGATTCTTCTCCTTCGGCGATGCGATGTTTATAAAATAATCACGGGGGAATATATGTACAAGCTATTGAAGCAGGAGGGGCGCGCACGGCGGGGCGAGCTTGAAACGCCGCACGGCACTGTGCAGACCCCGGTGTTCATGAATGTGGGCACGCAGGGCGCGATAAAGGGCGCGCTGTCGGCGCGCGATCTTAGAGAGATAGGCTGTCAGGTGGAGCTGTCGAACACCTATCACCTCCATGTCCGACCGGGGGATGAGCTTATCAGGGAGATGGGCGGGCTGCACAGATTCATGACGTGGGACGGACCCATACTCACGGACAGCGGCGGATTTCAGATATTTTCGCTGGCAAAGCTGCGCCGGATAACCGAAGAGGGCGTGAAATTCAACTCCCACGTTGACGGTCGCCATATTTTCATGGGACCGGAGGAGAGCATGCGCATCCAGTCCAACCTCGGCTCGGACATCGCCATGGCGTTCGACGAGTGCATCAAGATACCGTCGCCGCGCGACTATGTGGAGCGCTCATGCGCGCGCACGGTGCGCTGGCTGGAGCGGTGCAGGGTGGCGCTCGCGGACTATAACAGCCGCGACGGCGCGGTCAACCCGGGGCAGATGCTCTTCGGAATAAATCAGGGCGCCGTGTTCCGCGACATACGCATAGAGCATATGAAGCGCATCGCGGAGCTTGACCTGCCGGGCTATGCCATCGGCGGGCTTGCGGTGGGGGAGACGCATCAGGAGATGTATGACACCATTGAGGCGGTCGAGGAGCATATGCCGAAGGATAAGCCGCGCTACCTTATGGGCGTGGGTACGCCGGTCAATATCATCGAGAGCGTGTACCGCGGCGTGGATTTCTTTGACTGCGTCATGCCCGCAAGGAACGGCAGGCACGGGCATCTCTTCACGTGGAGCGGCATTATCAACATAAAAAACGAAAAGTACGCCAAGGACAGCGCGCCTATAGATCCGCTGTGCGACTGCCCCGTGTGCCGCCGGTACTCGCGGGCATATGTGCGCCATCTTTTCAAGGCGGAGGAAATGCTGGCAATGCGTCTCGCCGTCGCGCACAACCTGTATTTTTACAACAGCCTCACCCGACGCATCCGCGAGAGCCTTGAGCGCGGCACGTTCGACGCTTTCAGACGGCAGTATACAGAAATTTTAGATAAACGCATATAAAATCTTGAAATTATCGAAAGTACCATGTATAATGGAAACACTTTATTATTGGAGGTAAACCCTAAATGCTTTTCCTTTTTGATGCAAGCGCAGCGTCCGCTGCCGGAGGCGGCTCTTCCATGATCCTTATGATCGTATTGATGTTTGCGATCTTCTATTTTCTCATAATCCGTCCCGAGAACAAGAAAAAGAAAAAGACGGAAGAAATGCGCAGCTCTCTCTCCCTCGGCGATGAGATAACCACCATCGGCGGGCTGACCGGCAAGATCGTACAGGTCACGGAGGACACCATAACCTTCGAGACCGGCGAGGACAGAGTCCGTATTCAGGCGAAGAAGTGGGCAATTTCAACCACCGCGAAGATGGAAGCCGCCGAGGCGGAAGCCAGAGCCAACAAGGGCAGAAAAAAGAAGTAAGCTCCTTTTCCTCCGCACTCAACCGAATTAAACGCACCCCCTGTTAATAGGATGTACTACATCACTTTAACAGGGGGTTTTTATTTGAACAGGACATTTGAATTGCCCGACGTGCGCTATATAGCGGCGGCGACCGCCGCGTGGGGCGTAACGGCGGCAGCGCTCGCGCTGCTCGCCGCGCTGGCGGTGACGCTATTTTCCGTACCGGCGGGCGCGATAGGGTACATCAGCTCGGCAATGAGCTTTACCGCGGCGCTAGTCGGCGGCAGCCGCGCCATGCGCGAGCGGAAAACGGGCGCGGTGTACACCGGACTTGTTGCCGGAGTCGTCATAACAACGGTGGCGCTGACGCTCGGTTTTATCGTCGCGGGGAGCGGTATCGCGGCGGACGGGGTGCTGAGCGTTGTGACATTCACGCTTGCCGGATGCCTTGCGGGCAGCGTGCTTTTCGCAGGCAAACGCAGAAAAACGGCAAAAAGCAGACCGACGCGCAGAAGAATGTGAGAGCGGTGCGGCGCGAGCATATATGTATTGACATAATCGCAAGAAATAATTTGTTCACTTTTGAAATTATTTTTTATCAATATCTTGGGGTTCTGACGTAAAAAACGACAAACAGCCACAAATAATTGTATTCAATAGGTAACAAGAGTTAACATAAAGAAAAATTTTTTTTGCAAAAAAGTAAAAAAAGACTTGATTTTTTTGCTTGCGTGTAATATATTGTTACCAGAGCAGTTATGTTAAGCGATTTCCCGACACGGCGACGGCTTAACGGCGTCAAGCGCAGAACAACAGCATCCTACCGCATAAGAACCTACACATAATTCGGTTGCGTCGGCGGACGGTGCTTTGACATAGATAAAAATCTTTTTTTCAGAGAGGGCGTTTATCATGCAGAACGCGGAGATCATAGAAATATTTGAGAGATACCTGACAGAGGATAAGAAAGCTTCTGCCAACACCCTCAGCTCATATATGCGCGACATTCGCAAATACAGCGAGTATCTCGACGCGCACACCGATGCGACCATCGTTACGGCAAACGAGGAGGACGTCGGGGAGTACATTGATTATCTGCGCGCCGCGGGCAAGTCCGTTGCGACGGTGTCGCGCAACATCGCGTCTCTCAAGTGCCTGTATACGCACCTGTGCATCAAGCAGATCGTTCCCGTCAACCCCGCGCTCAAGCTCGTGCCGGACAAGAGCACGCAGAAGCTGCCGCAGATACTCACCAGCGCCGAGGTCGAAACGCTGCTCGACCAGCCGCAGTGCATTGACGCGAAGGGGTACAGAGACAAGGCGATGCTGGAGCTGCTCTACGCGACAGGCATCCGCGTCACGGAGCTTATCGACCTCAACATTGACGACGTCAATCTTGCCGCGGGCGTTATTCACTGCCAGAGCCGCAGCAAGGAGCGCTTTATCCCGATGTACCCTGCGGCGGTGAAGGCGGTGAGCGAATACATAACGCTCGTCAGACCGCAGATGATTGCCACGCCGGATGAGCCGTCTCTCTTCGTCAATGTCAGCGGCGAGCGTATGTCGCGTCAGGGCTTCTGGAAGATAATCAAGTATTACCAGAAAAAGGCGGGCATTGAAAAGGACATCACGCCGCACACCCTGCGTCACTCGTTTGCCGCGCACCTGCTAGAAAACGGCGCGGATATACACGCGATACAGGAGATGCTCGGTCACGCCGACATATCCTCCACGCAGGTGTATTCCCACCTCATCAAAAAGCAGCTCAAGGACGTCTACAACAAAGCGCACCCCAGAGCGTGATACGGATAGCGCAAAAAGCCGGTGTGCGCCGG
>CAKTKT010000063.1 GCA_934572325.1 uncultured Oscillospiraceae bacterium | reverse complement strand
ACAGACAGCAAGCCCTTTCGGCTGCTTGAACAATTTTTACTTCGAAATATTGTCTAACTTTTTGGGGTCACTTCAGCACGACCCTTACAGGCTTTTTATTCTTTTTTCGTTTTCGCGTTCTCCTCCGCCGTATCCGGCAGGCGGCGGTATGTCTCGGTGTATTCACGGAGCTTTCCGGCGAGCTTTTTATCAGCCGCGCCCGGCAGCATACGCCAGCGCCAGTTGCCGTAAGCCTTGCCCGGCACGTTCATGCGGCAGTCCGCCCCAAGCTCCAGCACGTCCTGCATCTGCATGACGAAGAGATCGGACGCGGTTGACATACCCGTGCGTATCATGCCCCAGCACCAGCCCTCGTCGGGCGTGATGTGCATATACCGCTCGGCAAAGCGCCGGTCGTCCTTCTCCGTTCCGGCAAGCCAGCCGAGCGCGGTGTCGTTGTCGTGCGTGCCCATATAGCACACGCTGTTGCGCTCGCACCGGTGCGGGAGATAGTCCGACTCGCCGTGCGCGTCGAACGCGAACTCAAGTATCTTCATCCCCGGCAGTCCGGAGTCCGCCAGCAGCCTGCGCACGCCCGGCGTGACATAGCCCAGATCCTCCGCGATAAAGCGCAGATCGCTGAACCACGAGGTCAGCACGCCCACGAGCCCCATGCCGGGCCCCGGTCTCCACACGCCGTTTTTCGCGGTGTCGTCGCCGTTCGGCACCGCCCAATAGCTGTCAAAGCCGCGGAAATGGTCGATGCGTATCACGTCGTACAGCCGCTTTGCCCCGGCGATGCGGCGGATCCACCAGCCGTAGCCGTCGGCAGCCATGCGCCCCCAGTCGTACAGCGGGTTGCCCCAGAGCTGCCCGTCGGCGGTGAAGGCGTCGGGCGGCACGCCCGCGACCTCCACGGGAACGTTGTTCTCGTCGAGCTGGAAAAACTGCGGATCGCTCCACACGTCGGCGGAGTCGAGCGCGACGTAGATGGGGATGTCGCCGATGAACTGCACGCCGTTTTTGTGCGCGTACTCGCGCAGAGCATCCCACTGGCGGTAGAAGAGGTACTGCAAAAACACGTAGAAGTCCACGTCGTCGCGCAGACGCTCGCCGTATTCGCGCACGGCGCTCTCGCGGTGCATACGTATACCCTCGTCCGTCCACTCCTGCCAGCTTGCCATGCCGAAGCTCGCCTTGACCGCCATATACAGCGCATAGTTTTCCACCCATGCGTTCTCGCGGCGAAACTCCGCCACGCTCTCCCGCTCGCGCTCGCGCTCGCGCCCGCGCTCGAACGCGCGGCGCAGCACCTTGAAGCGGTGCTCATATATCCTGCCGTAGTCAACGCGCGCCGCGTCCTCGCCCCACTCCAAGCCGCGCAGCTCGCCGCGCTTCAAGAGCCCGTCTGCGATGAGCATATCGAGGTCTATGTAATAGGGGTTTCCGGCAAAGGTGGAGAACGAGGAATACGGGCTGTCGCCGTAGCTCGTCGGTCCGAGAGGCAAAAGCTGCCAGTATTTTTGTCCCGCCGCCTTGAGAAAGTCAACAAATTCGTATGCGCACTTGCCCATCGTTCCTATACCGTACCTTGACGGCAGGGAACTCATGGGCATAAGTATACCGCTTGAGCGGTTCATGGTAATCACCCGCTTTAATCAAAGAAATATCAGCCCTTCACCGCGCCGGCAGCCACACCCTTGATGATGTGCTTCTGCCCTGCGACATAGATAATGATGATGGGTATGATGGTCAGCACGATGCACGCCATCATCGGACCCATCTCGACCTTGCCGTAGCTGCCGCGGAAGTACTGGATGAGTATGGGGATGGTGGTGTACTTCTTGCGATCGAGCACGAGGTAGGGCAGGAGATAGTCGTTCCACAGCCACATGGTCTCCAGTATGCCGACGGAGACGAGCGTGGGCTTGAGCATCGGCAGCACGATGGAGAAAAACGTCCTCAGCGGGCCGCAGCCGTCTATCATCGCCGCCTCCTCTATCTCAATGGGGATGGACTTCACAAAGCCGCAGAACATGAACACCGCCAGCCCCGCGCCGAAGCCCAGATAGATGATGCAGATATTGTAGGGCGTGTTCAGCCCGAGCTTGTCCGACAGCGCCGACAGCGTGAACATCAGCATCTGGAACGGCACGACCATGGAGAACACAAAGAGGAAATAGCACAGCTTTGACACCCAGGTGTTCACGCGCGTGATGAACCATGCGCACATCGAGCAGCACACGAGGATGAGCACCACGGACGTGACGGTTATCACAAGGCTGTACCAGAACGCCGAGAGGAAGCCCTTTGACGAGAGCGCGTCGGCGAAGTTTGCAAGTCCGGCGAACGTGTCCGCCGTGGGGAGCTTGAAGGCGGTGTTGGTGCTTATCGCGCGCTCGATCTTGAGGGAGTTGAGCACGACCATGACGACGGGGTATACCCACGCGAGACTAAGTATGGCAAAAACGAACGTGAGGATACCGTTGATCATGCGATTTCTTTTTTCCATTACTGCTGCACCTCCTTAGAGCGTGTCGCCTTGAGCTGGATGAGCGAGATTATAACAACGATGATGCAGAACACGACCGCCTTCGCCTGACCTATGCCCTTCCACTGCGCACCCGAGCGGGCGTAGAACGTGTTATAGATGTTCAGCGCTATCAGCTCCGAGGCGTGGGCGGGCTCGCCGGCGGTGAGGGCGAGGTTCTGGTCGAAGAGCTTGAAGGAATTTGTGAGCGTGAGGAAGAGGCATATCGTGATGGACGGCATGAGGTTCGGCAGCTTCACCTTCCACAGCGTCTGCCATGCGTTCGCGCCGTCTATCTTCGCCGCCTCGATATAGTCGTTCGGGATGGCTTGCAGCCCCGCTATATAAATAATCATCATATAGCCTATCTGCTGCCACGCCATCAGGATGATAAGCCCCCAGTAGCCATAGGTCGCGTCAAGCGCGAGCAGGGGCTTTCCCAGCAGGGTGAGCGCACAGTTGAGCAGCACCTGCCATATGTAGCCGAGGACGATGCCGCCGATGAGGTTCGGCATAAAGTACACCGTTCTGAAAAGATTCGTGCCCTTTATGTTGCGCGTCAGCAGCAGTGCCACGGTCAGTGCGAAGAGGTTGATGGCAAGCGTGGACACCACCGTGAAGCGCACCGTCAGCCAGAACGACTGCGAAAACTGCGGATCGGCGAACGCTCTGACATAGTTCGACACGCCGATGAACGTCGCCTTGTTGACCGTCTGAAACTTGCAGAACGACAGGTACGCGCCCTGCGCGAACGGGATGATGAACCCGATCACAAAAGCGCACAGCGTCGGCAGCAGGAACAGCGGCCAATATCTCTTGATTGCTTTTTCCAACTCTATCTCCTCCTATGGTAAATTTTCTTATACCTGACCCCTGCGCCGTGCGGGCGCGCACGGTGTACGGGTCAGGCATAGGGCATAAGCGCAAGAGGGTGGGCGGACGCCCACCCTCTTTTTGATTTCTCAGCTCTCGGCGGTATTTCTATCAGCCGTTTGCAAGCGCATACTCGGACGCCCAGCCATCGACAAACGCGGTGACAACGCCGTCCCAGTCGCCCGTGCCTGCCGCGTAAGCGGTCAGAGCGGAGCCGACGCCGTTCTTCCACTCCTCGGAGGGCATGGTGGGGAAGTTCCAGGACACGGGGGTCTTGCCCTCTGCGGTGTACTCAGTATCCTGCTTTACGAAGAGGTTGCTGGACTTGACGGCATTCTTGAAGGGGATAACGAAGCCCATGTCGTTGGCGAGAGTGTTCGTGCCCTCCGCAGAGGTGACGCACCAGTACAAAAAGTCGAGCGTCGCCTTGATGTCCGCCTCGTCAGCCTCGTTGTTGACGCACCAGTAGTTCTCCGTGCCGGTGCACAGTCCCTGGTTCGCCTCATCGCCCACGCCGATGTAGATGGGGATCATCGCCAGCTCATCGTCGGTGAACGTGCCGGACAGGTTGCCGTACTCCCAAGAGCCGTTCTGGAAGAACACGGCCTCGCCGTTGAGCAGCTCGTTGCGGGAGTCGTCGCCGGTCTTGCTTGCCAGCTCCTTAGGATCGCAGGTGGAGTTGTTGATGTAGAGATCCCAGATCGCCTTGTAGTTGTCAAGGTACGTGCCCTTGATGGCGGGAGTGCTGCCGATGCCCTCATCCTTATACTCAAAGTAGATGGGGAGGTTGGCAAGGTGGGTCTTGAAGCGCCAGTCGGAGGAGCCGTCCATGCCGGCGGAGGTGAACGCCGCGAAGCCCAGCTCGTCCTTGCGGGCGGTGATGTCCTCGGCGACAGCCTTGAGGGTGTCGAAGGAGTTGATGTCGGCAACGGTGTAGCCCGCCTTCTCAAGCAGGGTCTTGTTGACGATGAGACCGTAGGACTCGATAACATAGGCAATGCCGGCAACGGCGTCGCCGTCCTTGAGCGCGAAGGAGTCGCTCGTCAGCTCGCCGTAGAGGTCAGTGCCGCTGAGGTCGTAGCAGTAGTCCTTCCAGCTTGCAAGACCGACAGGTCCGTTGACCTGGAACAGGGTGGGCGCTTCGCTCTTCGCTATCTCGGCGGCGAGCGTCTGCTCGTAGGTGCCGGAGGCGGCGGTGACGACGGTCACGGGCACACCGGTCTGCTCGGTGTAGCTCTTTGCGAGAGCCTGCCACTGCGCATCCTGCTCGGGCTTGAAGTTGAGGTAATACACTGAGCCCTCTGCTGCGGGGGTCGCGTCAGCGGGTGTTGCTTCCTCTGCGGGAGCGGCGTCCTGCTGGGCAGGCTGCTCAGCAGGGGCTGCGGACTGTCCGCAGGCGCACAGAGCAAAGACCATGCACAGCGCCAGAAGCATTGCAAGAATCTTTTTCATTGGTATTTTCTCCTTTTTTAATGTTGTCCCGTTGCGGGCGGCTGCGCCGCCCTGCGCGGGTTTGGTATCTTCACGACGGCGCGGTGCGCCGCTCGGGAAAATCATGCTTTTGTCAGCCGCTTCACGGAAGCGCCCTCGCGCAGATGCGTCTCCACGCAGACGTGGCGGGCTTTGCCGCGCCCCTCCAGCGTGTCCACGAGGATCTTCACGCTCTCGCGCCCCATCTCCTCCGCCGGCTGCACAAGCGTCGTCAGCGTCGGCGAGACGTATTCCGACACGTTCAGCCCGTCTATCGCGATGACCGACACGTCGTCGGGAACGCGCCTGCCGCCGTCCTCTATCGCCTTCATCGCGGCGATCGCCGTCGTGTCCGACAGCGTCAGCAGCGCCGTAAACTCCGCGCCGGTGCGCAGCAGCGCGCTGACCGCCCGATACGTCACCGGCATATCAAAGCAGCCGCCTGTCTCCACCAGCAGCGCGCCGTCGAACGCCACGCCGTGATCGCGCAGCGCCGCGCGGTAGCCGTTGCAGCGCAGCTCGCTTATCGAGCGGTCATTGCAGCTCGGCACGGCGGCGGCAATGCGCCGATGCCCGCGCTCTATAAGTATCTCCGTCGCCTTATAGGCGGTGGAATAGTCGTCAATTGAAACGGAGGAATAGTCCTCCTCGCGCAGCGAGCCGAAGCAGTTGGTGTAGGAGCAGCACACATACGGCACGCCTATCAGCGTCAGCTCCGACGGGGTGTAGTCGAACCTCCCGCCGAGGAAGATCAGCCCGCGCAGCTTCTTCTCGCGCTCAAGTATCGCCCCCGCCTTCACCTCGTCCGCGTCGGAGTCGATAAAGTGCAGCACCATGGTGTAGCCGCTCTGCTCTATCTCGTGCGCCACGGTCTTCAGCAGGTCGGCAAAGAAGAGGTTGCCCATCCCGCGCACTATCACGCCTATCGCGGCAGACTGACTGCGCACAAGGTCGCGCGCGCTGTTATTGGGGATATACCCCATGTCCTCCACAACGCCCAGCACCCTGCGCCGCACCTCGGCGCTCACATCCGGGCGGTCATTCAGCACGCGGGACACGGTGCTCACGCTCACCCCGCACGCCTTGGCAATATCTTTTATTGTCATATTTTCTCCCGCCCTGACGGCAAAACCGTTTCGTCGCGTTTTGTCCTGTTTTTTCGGATGATACCGTTACCGGCAACGTTACCGGAAACGTTTCCAAGCTCTCTGTGATTAAATATTAGCAAGCTTGCGCCGCAAAGTCAACAACACTTCGCAAAGATTCCTCAACTTTGGAGCAATGCCCAAATTCGGGCGTATGCTTTTGAGCATAATAACAACACCCGAACCGTTTTTTCCGGTTCGGGTGTTATCGTATGTCAGTTTGTGACGTCAATGTCCAGCCCGAGCTCGCGCGGCAGAAAGCGCGGGCAGACGTTTTCCGACACGGTTATCACCGACGCCGCCAGCCGCGTGCCCAGCTCCACCGCCTCGCGCATCGTCTTGCCGTAGGTCAGCCCCATCGCCACTCCGGCGCAGAAAGCATCGCCCGCGCCCGTCGTGTCGCGCACATTGACGCGCTGGGCGGGGTAAACGCCCTTGTCGCCGTGCATATCGGCGTACACCGCGCCGCGGCTGCCGAGCGTGACGACCATGGACGGGATGCGCGCGTTCATCACGCGCTTTGAAAGCTCCTCGCACAGCGCCTCCGGCGACAGCCCGCTCATATCGCACACGAACAGTATGCCCGCCTCCTCCTCGTTGCACACGAAGCAGTTGATCGACTGCAAAAAGTCGCGCCTCTGCGTGGCGATGCTCATGTTCGCCACGACGGCGTACACGCGCTTTTTGTACTTCTCGGCATATTTGAAAACGCTCTTTATTATCTCCTTGTCGAGGTCTATCTCCAGCACGATGCTGTCGCAGTCGCTAAAAATCTCGTCGCCCTTTTCCTCCACCAGCCTTGCCAGCGCCGACATATCCGGGCGCTTGGAGATGGAGCCGACGATATCCCCCGTCTCGTCGAACACCGCCAGCCACATTCCCATGCCGTTCGGCACGGACAGCACGTACTCCGTGTCCACCTTGTGGTTGTTGAGCTTGCGTATCACCTCCGCGCCCTCGGGCGTATCGTCCACCATGCTGACAAAGCGCGGGCGGAGCTCCACATTGGCGATGTCCTCCGCAACGTTGCGCCCCACGCCGCCGTGCACAAGCTCCACCCGCCCCGCATTGCGCCCGCCGGGGATATAGTTGTCGTCCGGAAAGCCCTTTATGTCCACAAATACGTTGCCCACTACCGCTATCGCCATCGCCGCGCCCTCATTTCGTGTCGGTTTTTGTCGAATCGTACTATAATAATTATACTATACTTTGCCGCACAGCGCAATACATCGGGCATATGCGAAAACCGGATCGGGGCATACCCCCGACCCGGTAATTCCGCTTAGACTATCCTTCTGTCTCTCACCTGCGAGTCGTAGTGCTTGTTGAGCAGCGGTCTCACGACGTAGTAGATGAGCTTGTTCTCGCCGTTGAACATATACAGCGCGAACGTGGCGACAAACCCGATCAATCCGATGAGTATCAGCTTGCCGAGAAGCTTCATGAGAAAGCCTATGAATTTCTTCATGCTTCAGACCTCTCCTTTCGTATCAGTATGCCCGCGAATCGTCAAATTCAACGATGGTCGGGTCAAGCGGCTTCTCGTTGAGGACGACGGACATATAATTGTTGATGCAGTTTCTCATATCCTGACGGGAGACGGTGCGGCAGTCCTCAAGGTCATGCTCGATGAAGATGAAGTGGAAGCCGAGGTCGCGCGCCTGCTCCTCCATGACCGCGTGAACGCCGAGCATACCCTTGCAGGCGATGTTGTCGTTCATGAGCACCATGTCGCAGTCGAAGTTCTTCGCCCACTCCCAGATGGCGTTGACGTTCTCCCAGCCGCCGACGGCGTGGTGGCGCATCGTCGCCTTTTCCGAGAACAGCGCCAGATCCTTTATCGCCTGCTCGGGGTCGGTTGTGCTTATCATGTTGTGCCCCATGGTGGAGTCCATGTTCAGCACGATGTTGATGCCCCAGCAGTTCTGTATCCATGTCGGGAAGTCGGTGTAATACACGGCGGACGGACCCCACAGAAACGCGCGGTGGCGCGTCTTGCCGCCGAACGGCTCGTACCTCTCCTCATACGCCTTGCGCATGATCTTGATGACCTTGCGATCGACCTTGTTGAAGTACGGATCGGTGCCGTTGACGGAAGCCCATGAGTACAGGCGGTAGAGCGTCTCGGCGATGCCGACGAGCGCGGAATACTTCGTTTTGAAGATGTCCCACTTCTCCAGCTCTATGGTGTTCTGCTCGTTCATCAGCTCCGCGTACTTGAACAGCTCGTTCCAGTCGTACTTCACGCCGTACTCGCGCTCGACGAACGCGATGGCGTCCTTGAGCATCTGCGTGGAGTAGGGGTGCGCCTCCGGCTCGTTGTGGCGCATGGCGAGCGTTACCGGAAAGTCCGGCAGATCGACGCGGCGGCGCTGGAACATGGAGGTGCACTCGGAGGCGTTGCAGGGCATATTCGTCGTCACGAACGCCTTGCCTATCAGCGGGAAAGCGTCGTCTATGGCGACGCCGGTCTCCGCCGCGCAGCGCGAGCACACGTCGGCGGGAAGCCCGTAGGACTCCGCCACGTCTATGTAGTACGGCTCTATATGCTGGTCAACGTCGCATATGATGAACTCCGGCAGGGTCTGGAGCGGGAATGGGATGAGCCCCTTGAAGCCCATGAGGAACAGCGGGGGCAGCACCTCGTCGCAGGGGATGAACTTGTCCGTCAGAGGTCCGCCGCCCAAGCGCCTGTCGTTTGCCAGCACCATGGCGATGCGCTTGGTGAGGCTCTGCACGATGGCGTGCATATTCGCGTGCGCGATGCGCAGCTCGTAGCCGCGATAGCCCTCGAAGAGGCGGTCGATGAACATGAACGTGCCCAGGTACGAGCCCATCCAGCGGTACTCCCAGAAGCCCTTCAGGCACGGGATGGGCGCGGAGGCGACCATCTGCACCATGCTCAGAAGGTTATTGAGCCACTGGGTGTAGTCGAAAAACGTGTCCTTTACGCCGCGCCACTCGCGCCATTTGGCAACGCCGGTCTTGTCGTAGTAGCGGCTGCGCTGACCGCCCACGCCGTGCTCCGCCTGCCAGATGGGGTCAAAGCGTTCGAGCTTTTTGTCTATGGAAGCGATAAGCTGATCTGTAATTTTCATCCTCACTTACCTCCCTGAATGTTCTTGATCTCCAGCGCTTCGATGAACGCCTGGAAGCGGGTGCGAAGCTGCCCGACAGCGCCCAGCGCGTATTCCTTCTCTATCGTGCAGCAGGGGATGTTCAGCTCGTTTATGAAGATGTGGGAGGCAAGAACCTTCTCGTAGCTCCAAAACTCGCAGAACTTCATGTTCTCGTATATTATGCCGTCCGCCTTGTACTCGCGCGTGATGCGCGCGACCTCGGCGTGGCGCTGCTCTATCTTCATGCCGTCCATGAAGCGCGCGCACTGGCTGACCTCGAGATAGTGGCGGCAGATGGCGTCGAACGCGCTCTCGCCGTCGCGGATCTCTATCTGCTCGCGCCCGGGGATAGAGCCGAAGCAGTACCTGTCCGCCACAACCATCGCGCCGCAGCTCTCGATGAGCTTGGTGAAGTCGGGATCGTCAATCTCCGAGCCGACGAGCGTCACCCTCGCGCGGAACGGGAACTTCTCCTCCGGCTCGCGGGTCTTTATCTCCTCCAGCGTCTCCTCGAGATAGGGCTTGATGAGATAGTGCGGGCATACCTCGCTGACAAGCTGGATAACGTGGAACTCATAGCCGGTGATGGGCGGATTGTCGAGCTTGCGGAAATCGCCGATCTCGGTGATGATGCGGCTGAGCTCGTTGTGGTCGGCGATAGCGGCGCGCATCGCGTCCTCGGACACGTCAACGCCGCGCTCGGCGAGCTTGTCCACGACCTTGTGCTTGAGCTCGACCTTGTAGTAATCGAGGTTCGTCTTGTCGCCCTTCATGGGAGGGTCAAAGATGGTGAGGAAGAACTTGTCGTTCTTCACGGGGTGGATGAGGTCAAAGTGCGTCTCCATACGCTCCATCGCGGCGCAGCACTCGCAGCCGAACAGAGCCTCGAGATAGTTGTAGCCGCCCTCAATCGCGCGCTCAAGGATGGAGCGGACATAGGGGCAGGTGCGGGTGGTCATGTAGTAGTTTGCCAGATCCGTGGAAGTGCAGCGTGGGGCGCGCAGGCGGCTGGAGAAGCAGCCGGGCAGATTGAGAAGCGGCTCGGGAACGTAGAAGCAGTTGTAGCCGAGCGCGTGCCTGCCCTCTTCGACGGCCTTCGTCACAAGCTCGTTCTGCGCATCCTGAAGCAGATTCTCAAAGTAGATAAGATGCTTTAGGTCTTTCAAGCGATACACCTCTTT
>CAKTKT010000062.1 GCA_934572325.1 uncultured Oscillospiraceae bacterium | reverse complement strand
ACAACTTACCCATGAGACCCCTCCGCTGGCTGTCTCCCGCTGAGATCACTGTACAATATGTTTGACAAACCTACAGTAAAATCGGGCAGAGCCGCAGGCGCTGCCCGATCATCATTTTTACTCTATACTCAGTATCTCCTCCGCGCCGCCGAGGTCGTAGCTCACGCTGAGCCCCGCGCCGTCATTCGTGACGCGGATGCTTTTCGCCTCGCGGTTTTTGAGGAGCTGCGCGTACATCTCCCTCGCCGTGGGAGAGTAGCGCCCCATATTGTCCGAGCACAGCAGCACCCCGCCGAAAAGGCTGTTGACCGTGGCAAGGGTGTACTTCTCCTCCGCCGTCAGCCTTATGTTGTCCTCGCGCAGGAAGAACACGTCCGGATCGCTCAGATACGCCCTGCCGTTGAGCTGGCGGCGGAATATGCTGTTGAGCACGGCGCGGCGCGTGGACACCGTCTCGCGGTTCGCACTGCGCACGAGGAAGCTGTTGTTCCAGTCCAGCCCCACATCGCAGCCTATCCGGCAGTAGTCCACCACGCCGAACGCCGGCATCACCGGCACGCCGCAGCCGAGGATCAGCTTATCCCCGCACAGCCGCCGCAGCAGCTCCACGGCGCGCATCATGCGTCCTGCGCGCGTCTCGTGCGCGTCGCCGTAGGGCGCGGCGGCGTAGAGAAAGTCGAGCTTGACAAGGTCGAACCCCCATTCGTTGAGCACGCGGTCAAACACCCTTTCAAGATACGCCGTGAACTCGGGGTTATCTATATCCAGCGCGTAGAACCCGCCCCAGTTGCTGCCGCAGTACCACGGCTTGCCGTCGCGGAGATAGAGCCAGTCTGGATGCTCGCGCATGACGGCGGAGCCCTTCTGGCACACGAACGGCGCGAGCCACAGCCCCGCGAGAAAATCCCTGCGGTGTATCCCGTCGGCGAGCATTTTCATGCCGAGCGGGAATTTCTTCCCGTCCGCCTCCAGCCAGTCGCCGACGGCGGGCTCCCAGCCGTCGTCTATCTGGAAAAGATCGCCCGCGCGCATGAGCTCGGCGCAGCCGACAAGGTCGTCGCTTATGCTGTCCTCGTCTATATTCCGATAGCGGTTATACCAGCTTGAATACCCCGCGAGCTTCACCTGCGTGCGCGCCTTTATGCCCATCGCGGCAAACCATGCGTCAAACACCGCATCCTCCCCGCCCTCGGCGAAAAACAGCTCAAACACGGGGTACTCCCCGCCGCACTCTATCCCCGCGCAGTCGCGCCGCACGGTCAGGCGGTTTTCATGCGCGTCGTAGGCGAAGAGCGTGTACCCCGCGCGCTCCGAGAGCGACGCGATGAGCCGGAAGTCCTCCCCGCGCCGGAAATAGCACCAGCTCTCCCCGTGCGTCAGCCCCGCGCGGCGCGGGTAATCGACAAAGTGATAGTCGCCGTAGCGATCCATGCCGAAGTGCTCGACAAGAAATTTCGGGTAGCGCCCGACGCCGGACAGACTGTCCTCGCGCGTATGCTCGGGGCAGAACGTCCACGTCTGGTAGCCGTTGATGAATATTCTCTCGTCCTCCGCCGTCGCAAGGGGTATCTCGGCGCGGGCGGAGACTATTTTATCCTGCGGCAGCGTAGGCGCGAAGCGCCACGCGCCATGCCCGACCTCCGCCGCGCCCGTTATGGGCGCGCTCTTTTCAAAGCGTATCTCGTAGCTTATTTTATACATTTGCCGCCTCCCCGGTCACCTCGACCGTGAAATCTATTTTTACCTTGTCCAGCCCCGCCGCCTTCAGGCACAGTGCGCCGCGCCCCGCGCGCCCCAGCGAGCGCACATACGCGTCGCACATTCCGCCCTCCGCCGTCACGGTTTCCGCGCCGACAAGCGCGACGCCGCCCTCGGCGCAAAGCGACACCGGAAGCTGGGCATAGCTCGCCACGGCGCCGTATTCGTCGAGTATGCGCACGCGCACAGCCGCCATGTCGTAGCTCTGCCTTTCGCAGAGCACGGTATGGCTCACGCGAACGTCAAGGCGCAGCGCGCGCCCGGTGGCGCGTGTCGCGGAGAGGACGGTCCTTCCGCCGCGCCGCGCCTCAAATCGCCAGCGCGTCGCCTCGCCGCCCCAGTTGCCCACGTACCTGCCGTAGAGCGCCACGCCGTCGGCAAAGCTCAGCCGATACGCCGCCATGCACCACAGCATTTTCAGCTTATCTCTCAGCGGCATACCGGCAAGCCCGTGCCGTCCGGCGGAGACGAGGCACTCGTGCAGCAGCCGCTCCTTCGCGCCGGTGAAGCCCTCCTGCGTATTCAGAAGGCAGCCTATCGTGTCGTCGGCGAGCACGGGCGGGTGCGCAAGCCCCGAAAAGCCCGCGGGCTTGAAGGTCGTGACATACTCGTCGTTTTTATATAGCGCTATCTCCTCCGCGTTCGTAAAGACGTATACCTCGCCGAGGTTTCCCGCGGCGTAGTCGCCTATATCCATCGGCGAGCCTATCTCCAGCACGTCCCGCTCCCCGCTCTGGCTGGCGTAGAGCGCGGCGGCGAGCTTGGGGTTGCGGAAAGCGTCCATCACCCCGTGGTAGCACACCCTGTCGCCCGAGCCGAAGTCCTTATGCGTGGGGTAATCGAACATACACCAGCCGAAGCACCCCGCGTGTCCGCCGTCGGACTGCGCCGCCGCGAGCACGCGCGCATGGCGCAGCGCCTGCTCCTGCCGCTTTGCCCACGGGTCGAAGGACTTTGTGGGGAACATATGCCCGTTATGCTCGGAGATGATGAGGGCCTTGCTCCTGTCGGGCGTGACCCTGCCCTTGGGCTTTGCGCCCGCGTTCGTGCCGTTGTGGGAAAAGTCGTTATATGAATACACGTCCTCCAGAAGACTGCTCTTTTCTAGATAGCGCACTCCTGAGGTCGCGCGCGTGGGGTCGAGCTCATGGGCGAGCGCGTTCGTGCGCGCGTACAGCTCGTCGTCGTCCACGCTCTCGTTTATGCGCACGCCCCACAGCACGATGCTCGGATGATTGCGGTACTGCGTCACCATCTCGCGCACGTTCTCCTCCGCCTGCGCCTTCCACGCCGCGCCCCCGATATGCTGCCAGCCCGGAAGCTCCGTGAACACCAGCAGCCCCTCTCGGTCGCACTCGTCGATGAAGTACCGGCTCTGCGGATAGTGCGACGTGCGCACCGCGTTGCAGCCCAGCTCGCGGCGCAGTATGCGCGCGTCCTCGCGCTGGAGGCTCTCCGGCGCGGCGTAGCCGATGTACGGGTAGCACTGATGCCGGTTCAGCCCGCGCAAAAACACCCGCGTCCCGTTGAGGTACAGCCCGTCCGCGCGAAAGTCCGCCGTGCGGAAGCCGAACGTCACGCGCCGCTCATCGCCGTTTGAGAGCGTCACCGCGCAGGTGTAGAGCTTCGGATGCTCACAGCTCCACGGCTCCGCCTCGGGCGCTGCAAGCTCTATGGTCTCCTCCGCGCTCTCGCCCTCGGCAAGGCAGCCCTCCCCGTCGAGTATGCGCACCCTCGCGCGCTCCGCGCCGCCGTTTATCGCAAGCGCGACGCGCACCCTGTCAAGCGCCGGCGTCGAGACGAACACGTCCTCTATATATACCCGCTCGCGCACGTCCAGCCATACCTCACGGTAGAGCCCGCCGTATGTGAGGTAGTCTATCACGAAGCCGAACGGCGGTATCGCGGGGTTCTCCGTGCAGTCGAGCCGAACGGCGAGCGTATTGTCCGCGCCGTATTTTACAAGCTCCGTTATCTCCGCGCGAAACGCCGTATACCCGCAGCGGTGCTCGGCGCATTTCACGCCGTTGACGTACACCTCGGCGATATGCGCCGCGCCGTCAAACCGCAGAAGCAGCCGCTTGCCCTCATACTCCGCGGGGATGCGGAGCGTCCTCCGATAGGCGCACACGGTCTCGTAAGCCTCCGGCGCGGCGTAGTGCAGCGGCAGCTCGCGCACGGTGTGCGGCAGGCGCACCGGCTCTCCGTCCGCCGCGCCGGACATAAACTCCTCGCTCCACCTCCGGCTAAACTGCCAGCCGTCGCACAGGCTTATCATCGCGCGTCACTTCCTTTTTATAATATAGAAAGGCGGGAAATCCACCGTGGGATCTCTCGCCTTTTATTATACTGTATATTCCGCAAAAAGCCAATACTTCAGTTGAGCGCCGCGAGCAGAGCGGCGGTCTTGTCCGTGTCCTCCCAGCGCACGCCCAGATCCTCGCGCCCCATGTGCCCGTAGGCGGCGAGTCTGCGATAGATGGGCTTTTTGAGGTCAAGCTCGCGTATGATGGCGGTCGGGCGCAGGTCAAAGACCTTCTCCACCGCCGCCGCCAATGCAAAGTCGTCCGCCTTGCCCGTGCCGAAGGTCTCCACCAGCACGCTCACGGGCTTTGCCACGCCTATCGCGTAGGCGAGCTGGATCTGGCAGCGCTGCGCCAGCCCCGCCGCGACGACGTTCTTGGCGATGTAGCGCGCGGCGTAGGCGGCGGAGCGATCGACCTTCGTGGGGTCCTTGCCGGAGAATGCGCCGCCGCCGTGGGGCGCGCTGCCGCCGTAGGTGTCCACGATTATCTTGCGTCCGGTGAGACCGGAGTCGCCCTGCGGTCCGCCTATCACGAAGCGCCCCGTCGGGTTGACGTAGTATTTCGTTTTATCGTCCAAAAGCTCTGCGGGGATGACGGGCTTTACGACAAGCTCTATCATGTCGCGGCGGATGGTTTCGAGCGCCGCGTCGGGGGCGTGCTGCGTGGAGATGACGACGGTGTCCACGCGCACGGGGCGGCGGTTCTCGTCATACTCCACCGTGACCTGCGTTTTCCCGTCGGGGCGGAGGTAGCCGACAAGCCCCTGCTTTCTCACCTCGGCAAGGCGCTTTGCCAGCCTGTGCGCCAGCGAGATGGGCAGGGGCATAAGCTCCGGCGTCTCGTCGCAGGCGTAGCCGAACATCATGCCCTGATCCCCCGCGCCGTTTTGAAGCTCAGCATCCTCGCCGGTCCTTGTTTCGAGCGCGCGGTCAACGCCCATGGCGATGTCGCCGGACTGCTCGTCTATATTCGTTATGATGCCGCAGGTGTCGCAGTCGAAGCCGTACTTTGAGCGGTCATACCCTATCTCGCGCACGACCTCGCGCGCGAGCCTCGGGATGTCAACATAGCACTTCGTGCTTATCTCGCCCATGATGTGGATAAGTCCGGTGGACGCCGTCGTCTCGCACGCGACGCGCCCGTCGGGGTCGGCGGCGAGTATCGCGTCGAGCACCGCGTCGGAGATCTGGTCGCATATTTTGTCGGGATGCCCCTCGGTCACGGATTCGGATGTGAAAAGATAGTGCTTCATTGAAAATCTCCTTTCCAGTAGCCGCCGAGTAAATAGCTGCCAGCGTCTGACCTATTTATTCGGCGGATGCTTTTCCGGCGGATAACGGTCTTGTATAATGCGGAGCTATCAAGGGAAAAACAAAAAGCAAAAATAAAACTCCGTCTGTCCGACGGAGTATCTACGCACGAGCAAAAGCCTCATCTTTCGTATCACCGCCGGATTTGGCACCTTGCGCACGCAGGTTGCCGGGCTTCACAGGGCCGTTCCCTCCACCACTCTTGATAAGGTGTTAAGTTTACAGTCTTTATTATAGCACCGTTTCCCCCTTTGTCAATCATTCCGGCAAATTTATTCTTCATTTTACGCCGAACTCGTGTTATTATCATTTTATGCTATTTCATATATGTACGCGAGGTCAGAAAAATGAAAAGGACGACAAAATATCTGCTGAAGCTGTTCGCGGTCGCGGTGGTGCTGACGCTGCTGTTCTCCTCGGGTCTGTTCGCGCCGACGGACGTGTCCGACGCATCCGCCGCCGGACAAACGGAAGCGTCTGTAAATTCGACAGACTTCGACGCTTCCCCCTCCGAACCGCCGGACAGCGCCGATGCCGAGGCTGATTTTTCCGCCGCCGGCGCACCCTCACTCGATGAGCACGGCATGTATGACGGGCGTGACGAGGTCGCCCTCTTCATACATGCCTACGGGCGGCTGCCGGACAACTACATCACGAAGCAGCAGGCACAGAGCGCCGGCTGGAGCGGCGGCAGCGTTGAAAAATACTGCCCCGGAAAGTGCATAGGCGGCGGACGCTTCGGCAATTATGAGGGTCTTTTGCCCGACAAAACCGGACGCACATGGACGGAAGGTGACATAAACACCCTCGGCGCGTCCTCGCGCGGGTCGGAGCGCATCGTGTTCTCGAACGACGGTCTGATCTATTATACGCCGGATCATTACGACAGCTTTGAGCTTCTCTACGGCGAGCCGTAGGGTCGGATATTCCCTCTCCAAAATTTTTCCTCCCATATATAAGCATTTCGACAAAATTCGACGTTCAGATTCTGTGAAGATTTACTAATTTTGTCGAAAACGCTTGCGCCCTGTAATACCATGTTATATTATGTCAACAAGTCGCCTGTAAGATTCGACAGGATTCTGTTGTTGTATAAGTGTCAACTATGGTAAATTTAATGCGACAGGACGGTGAAAACTGCTTTTTAAATACAGCATACTCCGTGTGTAGCAAATTGGGAGGATTAGAATTATGGAAACCAAAACTCGCATTTTCACAGCAGACGCAAACCTCGACTTCTGCAAGATGCTTGAAAGGGTCGCAACCGCCGAGAAGGACATGGAGATCGTCGGAACGGCGGCGGACGGCGCGTCGGCTCTGGCGAAGATCGCCGAGCTTCGCCCTGACGTTGTTCTTCTTGATCTGGTGCTGCCCACACTGGACGGGCTTGAGGTTCTGCGCAGGATGCCGGAGACCGGATGCAAGCCCAGCGTGATCGTGCTCTCCGGCTTCATCAACAACAATGTTGTCGCGGCGTGCTCCGCCGCCGGGGCGGACTTTTTCATCACAAAGCCCTGCGACACTGCCACGCTCCTCACGCGGATCCGGCAGGTCGCCGGTTCGGCGCGCTCCGCCGCGCCCGCGGGCGGGTTCGACTGCCGCTCGTTCGCCGCGCCGCAGAGCCGGAACGACGCCGATCTTGAGGCTGTCGTCACCGACATCATCCATGAGATCGGCGTGCCCGCGCACATCAAGGGCTATCAGTATCTGCGCGAGGCGATAATACTCACGATAAATGATATGGACATGATAAACGCCGTCACCAAGGTGCTCTATCCCGAGGTCGCAAAGAAGTTCGCAACAACTCCCTCCCGTGTCGAGCGCGCCAGCCGCCACGCGATAGAGGTCGCGTGGGATCGCGGCGACATCGAGACCCTGCAGAAGTTCTTCGGTTACACGGTATCGAACATAAAGGGCAAGCCCACGAACAGCGAGTTCATCGCCATGATCGCCGACAATCTCAGTCTCCGGCGCAAGCAGACCGCGCAGGGGTAACGCAAGCCCCTCACAGGGTCGCGCATCTCATATTTTCAAATTATCCGACACTTAACAACAATGAAGATAGAAAAGTGAGCGCCGTGCCGACGCTCACTTTTTATTTTTCTTGACAGCGGGCGCAGGGTTTTTGTCGATCAAGGGTATTGAGAATACGGCGGAAATATAGTAGAATACGGAGTGTTATGCTTTTTTGAAAGGACACCCCTATGCTTTTTAACTCGTACATATTCGTGCTGTGCTTTCTGCCGCTGTGTCTGGCGGGGTACTTTGCGCTCAATCGGCTTGGGCTGAAAAGGGGCGCGCTTTTGTTCCTGCTGGGTATGTCGCTGTGGTTCTACGGGTCGAATACGCCCAAATACCTCATTTTGATAACAGCAAGCGTGCTTGTGAACTACGGGTTTTACCGGCTGTCGTGCGTGCTGACGGGCGAAAAGGCGCGCCGCTGGGCAAAGATAGCCGCCGTCGCGCTCAACCTCGGCGTGCTCTTTTATTTCAAATACTATGACTTTTTCGCCGAGACCGTCAACTCCGTCTTTCGTTCGAGCTGGACGCTGCGGTACATCATGCTCCCGCTCGGCATCAGCTTTTTCACGTTTCAGCAGATCTCTTTCGTCGTGGATTCCTTCAACGGCGAGGTGCGCCGCTGCTCGCTTCTTGACTACGCTTGCTTCGTCACGTTCTTCCCCCAGCTTATCGCCGGTCCCATCGTCACGCATGACGAGCTTGTCCCCCAGCTTCAGGACGACGCGAAAAAACGCTTCAGCTTTGAAAACTTCTCCCGCGGGGTCTATATCTTCGCCATAGGGCTTGCAAAAAAGGTGCTCATTGCCGACAATCTCAGCACCGCCGTCACCATGGGCTACGCGCTCATCGGCGCGGGCGACTGGGCGACGATGGACAGCACGAACTGCGCGCTCGTCATGCTCTCCTACACGCTGCAAATGTACTTTGACTTCAGCGGCTACAGCGACATGGCGATAGGGCTGGGCAAGATGTTCAACATCGACCTGCCGCAGAACTTCAACTCCCCCTATAAAGCGCCGACTATCCTTGACCACTGGAAGCGCTGGCACATCACGCTCACGCGCTTTCTCACAAAATATATCTATATCCCTCTCGGCGGCAGCCGCAAAGGCGCGGCGCGCACGTATGCGAACATCATGATCGTGTATCTTCTGAGCGGGCTGTGGCACGGCGCGGGGTGGACGTACATATGCTGGGGCACGCTGCACGGGCTGTTCTGCGTGCTGACGCGCCGGGGCAAGCGTGTGTTTGATCGCATCCCCAGGGCGGTCAACTGGCTGATAACCTTCACGTTTATCAATCTCGGCTTCATCATTTTCCGCGCGGAGAGCCTGCCTCAGGCGTTTTCGGTCATCGCGCGCATATTCGAGCTTGACTTCGGCGCGGTCGCCCCGAGCATATACGCGAGCTTCCATCTCACGGAGGTCATGCTGCCGCTGTCGCTGATCCCCGTCATCGGGAAGTACATATACCTCCCGCAGGCGATGATGGCGCTCTTCCTCGGCGCCGCCATGCTCATCGTGCTCGTGCCGAAAAACGCCTACGAGAAAATGACGGTCATGCAGCCGCGCTTCGGCACGGCGGCGCTCTCCGTCGCGCTCATCGTGTGGTGCATTTTCTCGTTCGGCTCGGTCAGCGCGTTTCTGTATTTCAATTTCTGAGGGAGGCTGCTGCATATGACATTCAAAAAATGGGCTGTCTCCTTTCTCGCGCTGCTGCTGGCAGCGCTGACGCTGCTCGGCGCGGTGACGGCGGTGATAGACCCGTTCTTTCACTACCACGCCCCGCTCCCCTGCCTGCAATACCGGATATTCTACCAGCGCTATCAGAACGACGGCATCGTCAAGCACTTCGACTACGACGCGGTGATAACCGGCAACAGTATGTGCGAAAACTTCAAAGCCTCGGAGCTTGACGCTCTCTTCGGCACGAACGCCATAAAGGTCCCCTTCTCCGGCGCGAGCAGCAAGGAGCTTGACCTCAACAACCGCACCGCCATAAAATACAACCCCGACATCCGCATGCTCGTCATGGATCTAGACTATGACAACCTCGTCTCCGACAAGGACGCCATGAGCTACGACGCTGCGGACTACCCCGACTTTCTCTACGACAGAAATCCGTTCAACGACGTGAAGTACCTTTTCAACAAGAGCATTTTCAAATATTCGCTGGACGTGCTCAGCTACACGCGCAGCGGGCGGACCACCACCAGCTTTGACGATTACAGCTTCTGGGATGCGCCGGACGCAGCCTACGGGCAGGACGTAATCCTCATGAGCTATGAGCGCCCGGGAGCCGCCGGGCATGAGGCACGGCTTGACGCGGCGGAGCGCGAGCTGCTGTGCGGCAACCTCACGCAGAACATCCTCGAAACGGCGCGGGCGAACCCGCAGATAGACTTCTATCTGTTCATCCCGCCGTTCAGTATGTACTACTGGGACAAGCAGCAGCGCCTCGGTCTGCTTGAGTACCGCTTCGAGACGGAGCGCGAGGTGATAGAGCTGCTTCTGCCGTATGAAAACATCCGTCTCTTCTCGTTCACGGATGAGTTCGATCTTGCGCAGGACTTTGACCGATATAAAGACTACATCCACTACGACAGCGGCGTGAACTCGTGGATGCTCGAATGTATGGCGGCGGGCAGTCATGAGCTGACGCGGGATAATTATGAGGCGTACCTCGCGCGCGTGCGCGATTTCTACGCCGGATATGACTACGACGCGCTCTTCCCCGCCGAAGCGACCGCCGGATAAACGGCTGCCGGCGCTTGCTCGGCCGGCATAATGCGTGAAAGCTTCCCCGTTTCGCAAAAAGACGTTGTAGGTTTGTCAAACATATTGTACAGTAATCTCAGCGGGAGACAGCCAGCGGAGGGGTCTCATGGGTAAGTTGTTGGAGCGGCGGTTGTGGACAGCGAGCTGCTT
>CAKTKT010000061.1 GCA_934572325.1 uncultured Oscillospiraceae bacterium | reverse complement strand
CACAGACAGCAAGCCCTTTCGGCTGCTTGAACAATTTTTACTTCGAAATATTGTCTAACTTTTTGGGGTCACTTCATGCTTATATCGTGTTTCAACGACAAAGCAGGTAAACTATGACCCGCTGAAACAGGCGGATATCCCGATGCAGCGAAAAGCCTGCCATAAGTTTGCTGAGTCCATGGGCTGGGAGATTGTTCAGGAAGAGCAGGAAGCTGGTGTATCAGGTTTTAAGGTCAGCGCAGCCGACAGAGAAGCTATCATCAAGCTCAAAGAGGATGCGATAAAAGGCAAATTCGACATACTTCTCGTATTCATGTTCGACCGGCTCGGACGCAAAGAGGATGAAACACCATTTATAGTTGAGTGGTTTGCCTCCCATGGCATTGCATTGTGGAGCGTGAAAGAGGGAGAGCAAAGATTTGACCAGCATGTGGATTTCCTGATGAATTACATCCGATTTTGGCAAGCCAGCGGAGAGAGCAAAAAGACCTCTATGCGTACAAAGACCGCATTAGAGCAGCTTGTTGCCGACGGGCGCTTCCGGGGAGGTATCGCTCCATACGGCTACGAACTGGTACCCAGTGGAATACTCAACAAACGCAAGCACGAGGTAATGAAGCTTGTTGTTGCGGAGAGTGAAGCCATCACGGTTCGTCTGATGTTCAACCTATGCGTGGACTCCGGATACGGAAGATGTCGTATCGCTTCATTCCTGAATGACCGCGGACTAACGAACAGAGACGGGCAAAACTGGCATGAGGCAACAGTTGGGCACATTCTCCACAACGTTCTGTATACTGGGATCCTGCGGAGCGGAAACAGTCAGTCCGATATAATTCCGGAATTGCAGATCGTTGCTCCGGATACATTCTGTCAGGCGCAAACACTTATGCATGAACGCACAAATGCATTTGACGGTATGCGGACACTCCCTCGCACCACCAGAGGTCAGGCTCTGCTTTCAGGGAATCTTCGCTGCGGGCACTGTGGAGGGCGACTGATCCTTACCAGTAATTCAACCGATTATGTCAAAGCGGATGGAACCCGCGTAAAAAGGAAACGGACGCGATATATATGTTATAACAAGGTGCGGAGAAGATGCCCTTGCGATGGGCCGACTGGCTACACAGCGCACATTCTGGATGCAAAGATAAAATCATATTTGCGTAAGTTGTTTGCAGTTGTAAAACACAGCGGAATTTCAACTGTCACAGACGATAAAAAGAAACAGCTTGAAGAAAAGCAAGCCGAATTTCTGGCGCTCAAGCAGCAGCTTGAAGAGGCGCAGAGCCAATATGAGCTGTTTAAAGCTCGACTCATCGACTCCATCCAGCAAGCCGATTCCACACGGCAGATCATGTTGACAGAAGTCTTGGATACAGCATACGAAAAGGTTGCGTCTCTAAGACAGGGCGTGGGGAATCTGCAATCTCAGGTGGAAGAACTATCAGAAAGCGTCATAGAATCCGGGAAACGTGCTGCGAGGATCATAGAATGGGCAAACATCTTTGAGGTCTGCAGTGCTGAGACACAGAAAATGATCGCAGGTTATGTGCTTAAATGCGTGACTGTGTACCGTGACTACCGTGTGGATATCCAAACCAATGACATCGGCATTGAAATACCTATATTAAACTCAGAACTAACTAAACAAACTTAATTGGTCATTCAAATACGCTTAACAGTTGGAGATACCTTGGAAAGATGCCTATGGGGGCGCTTAACCGATGATTCGGGAGAGCGCTTGAATGGCATTCAAGAGGTCAGCGGTTCGATCCCGCTTATCTCCACCAGAAACGATAAGAACCGCAGATTATTCTGCGGTTCTTCAGTCTGTCGAAATGCCCAAAAAATCAAGCTGATATTGGGATAAAAAAATTTTTCAGCAAAGCAAAACAGAGAAAAGCGAGTAAGAGCAGTGTACAGGCGAGTTCTTTTCCACCTGTGTACTGCATATTTTTTCAGGTTCATGGCAGCAAATTTAAGCCTAACCCAGTTAGTGCCTTGGGTCAAACCTCTGTACGGAAGACCATCCCAAAGATTGCGTAAACCTCCGATGTGACGACGAGCGATATAGAGGCTCATATTCGGGATATCTACGGCGTAGACGTGTCTGACACGACCGTGAGCCGCATTACGGATAAGATCCTACCCGTTGCGAAAGAGTGGCAGCAGCGACCTTTGGAGAGCGTCTATGCAGTTGTTTTCATGGACGCCATCCACTACCATGTGCGCAGTGAAGGACAGATCGTCAAGAAAGCCGTATACATCGCCATCGGCATTGATCTTGACGGCAGGAAGGACGTTCTGGGCATATGGGTCTGTGAAAATGAGAGCGCAAAATTCTGGGCTACGGTACTAAACGGCTTGAGAAATCGGGGCGTTGAGGACATTTTCATCGCCTGTACGGACAATTTGACCGGCTTTTCTGCTGTGATTGAAGCGGTGTTCCCCAAGACTGAAATCCAGAACTGCATCATCCATCAGCTTCGAAATTCCAGTAAATATGTATCCTACAAGGACATAAAGGCGCTCATGGCAGACTTGAAAGCGGTTTATGCCGCAGTGGATGAATCCGCTGCTCTGGACGCTCTGGATGCTTTTGCGGAGCGCTGGGATAAGGAATACCCCAAAATATCTCCGTCATGGCGGGAGAACTGGGCTAATCTGAGCACCTATTTCAAATACCGCCAAGAGACTCGCCGGTGTATTATGCGCATCCGAGCGGGCGGCTGCTGTCGTTCATGGACAGGGTGTTCTACTCCGGCGACGAGGAGGGGCTTGCCACGATGTACAACATCGGCAAGAACATGGCGTGGCTGCTGCGGTGCATCGCGCTGGGCAGGGAGAACGGCATCGACCACCCGAAGAATACGACCCCGCGCACAAATTTCATCAGATGAGAAAACCGCCCCTGCCGTATGGTGAACGGCAGGGGCGGCGTCTATGCGCTATGCGGGACGAGAGTTGAAATTGCATTTTCTATATACATCCCCCTATTCCGCGTGTCCGCTGCGCAGCTTGACGAACGGATCGCCGCTGCTGCTGACAAGGGAGGTGAAGTTCAAGCTCGCGTCAACGTGCTCGCTCATCGCCTGCCGCGCCAGCGCCGGCATACGCATGCGTATCGCGGACACAACGGAGATGTGGTTGTACTTCACGCTCGGCATCCACGGGTTTCTCTCGCTGCTCTCGTCGGAAATGAACTGGAGCATCGACGCCTGATACATCGTCAGCTTCGGCAGAAGCTGCTCGTAGCACTGTATGATGTACGGGTTGCCGCAGGAGCGGATGATAAGCTGGTGAAACGGCATATCCGTGTCGCGCATACCGTCGATGTCGCGCTTTATCACGCTGTCGCGGAACGCCTCGGCGAGCGCGGACAGCTCGCGCAGGGTGTCGTCGTCCACGACGTGCGCACAGATGGAGGCAGCCTCGCCCTCGATTGCGGTGCGCACGCGGTAGAGGCTTATCATGTCGTGCAGGCTCAGCTCCAGCACGTAGCTGCCGCTCTGGTTCGGGTGCTGCACGACGAAGCCGATCTCGTTGAGCTTGCCTATCGCCTCCGCCACGGGGGTGCGGGATATGCCGAGCGACACGGCGAGCTGGTTGACATTAAGCTTCACGCCGGGATTTATTTTGAGATTGATTATATCGTCGTAAAGTAGCTGAGCCACGAGATCGCGGAGCTTCGCGTCCGGATTCGCCGCCATGCTCTGCTTCAATCGGAACTGATCCATGCTGCTATTTTCCTCCAAGCAAAAATTCTCTATTTAAATCAATAAAAATACTCTACAAAGAAAATATACACCCGTTTCGCGTCAAAGTCAATGCGATATGAGAAAAACCAGCGCATAAAATATGCCGAGATGTACGGGGTAGACGAAATAGAACCCGCGCATCCGCGCCCCGAGCCGCCCGCCGTATAGCAGCACCGGCACGGCGGCGAGCATACCGGACAGCGCGAAAAGCAGGCTCGAACGCATGACGGCGTATTCGCACACGCACCACAGCGCGATAACGCCCGCCTGATACGCCCGCCGCGAGCGCGCAAGGTACAGCGCCGCGATGAGCGCCAGCCCCATATAGCCGTAGTCCGCATCCTTTTGCAGCAGCAGCGCCGCCGCAGCGGCGGCGAGCAGCAGCGTCAGCGCGCGCAGCACAGCCTCCCTGCCGCCGCGAGCACGGCGCAGAGCGTCCGCCGCGGCGATCAGCGCGAGCCCGAGGGCAAGCGTATAAAAAACGTTGAGCTTGCCGCCCAGCAGCGAAACGCCGCACGCCTCAAGGCGCACATACGGCAGCACGAGCGCCGCGCACACCCACAGAAGCGAACGCTCGACCCGCCCGCGGCACGCGAGGATGAGATACGCCGCGGCTATCAGCGCCGCCAGCACGGGGATGCCGATATTCGCGGCGGTCAGCGACAGCGCGAAGCCGCCGCCCGTGAGCGCCTGTGCGCCGTAGTTTCCGGCGGTGAACGCGAGACGGTACATCGGCTGGGATATGACGGCGAAGAGCGCAAGGCGCGAGAAATAGCGCCGCACGTCGCGCGTTTTTTCAAAGCCGTTGACTATCATAAACGCGAAGAGCGGGAACGCAATGCGCCCGACGGCGCGCATACAGACGTAGCCCCTGCCGGAGAACTCTCCGGCGAGGCAGAGCGTGTACGCGGCGTGGTCGATGAGCATCGAGACCACGGCGATTAGCTTCAGGGCAAAAGCGCTCATGGCGTGCGTTCCTTTTCCTTAAATTCTATACGCAAAAAGCCTTATCCTTGAGGAAATCCCTTGATATGCTGAACAAAAAAGCGGCGCGAACGCCGCTTTTTTAAAGGCTTCTCCTTGACGTAAGGCTGACTGATGAGGTGTATAACGCCGAATACCTCCCGCGCAGGACGCCTCATCCGCATATGTGCTTGCCGCCGCTTACCGGCGGTAATCGTCCCGCTCGTCGTAGTCGCCGTCGTCGTAGTAATTCCCGCGCGAGCCGGACTTCTTCTTCCCTCCGGCGTTCTTCAGCAGGAAGAACATACCCACGCCGATAGCCGCCGCGGCGAGTATCATCGCAATGACCGGCAGCCACACGCCCATTGCAAAGCCGCTGCCGTCCTCGTCCTTGACGTCAGGGCTGGGAGAGGGGGAGGCGAGGGGCGCGGTGTAGGTGACGGACACGGGGGAGGAGTAGACGATCCTGCTGTCCGTCGTGCCGTCGGACGACCACACGCCCACATAGTAATACTTGCTGCCGGAGATGGTGTCGGGCACGTAGGTGGGCGACTCCGCGCCGGGGATCTTCGTGCCGTTGGCGTTGCTGCTCACGTCGCTCCTGTACCACTGGTAGTGGAGGGTCTCGCCCGCAGGAGCGGACGCGCTGACGGAGAGCGTGGTGGTCTCGCCCTCGGAGAGCACTGCGCCGACCGGCTGGGTGGAGATGGTGGGCGCGGCGGGCGCGGCGCTCGCGTCTCCGGTGTTGGGCGTCGTGCTCACCGCCGGAGAGGCGGTGGGCGCGGTGGTGACGGCGGCGCTCGGGTTATATGTCGCCTGCGGCTTGCTCGCCGTGCCGGAGCTGCTGCCGCCGGACGACGCGCCGCGCACGCGGATTATCGCGCCCGTGGTGCACAGGAAGGTCCTGCCGTCCGCGCCTATGAACTTGCACTCCACGCTCCACTCGTTCATGCTCGCCGGGATCTTGGAGAGCACAAGGGTGTCTGTGTCCGCGCCCGAGACGGTGAGCCCGTTGCCGAAGTACGCCGCCGCCTCCTTTGCGGTGACGGTCTTGGTGGTGTCCTTGCTGACGATGCGCCACACGCGGCTGTATGCGTTGTCCGCGCGCGCCACGAACGTGGCGGAGCCGCCCGCGTCCACGGTCTCTCCGGTGGGGTTCTTCGTTATCCTCAGCGCGCCGCCGTTCATGACGGAGCCGCCGCCGTTATAGCTGACGTACACAACGTTGGAGTACACCGGAGAGCTGAACTGCCCGTTGTACGATGCCTTTATGCCGACAAAGTAATATGTCGTGCCGGTGGTCGCGGCGGGCGGCGTGTAGCTGCTGCCGGTCGCGCCGTTTATCTGGACGGCGTTTGCGCCGTTGCTGCTCGTGCTCTTGAACCACTGGTAGTACAGCGCCGCGCCGTTGCCGAGATTGGGGCAGACAGCGCCGACGGTGAGCGTGGCGGTCTGTCCGGGGGCGAGATTCGCCGAGGAGGGCTGCGCGGTTATGCTGGGCGTGGGAACGCCGGAGGGCGCTGCCGTCGGGGCGACGGTGGGCGCGGCGTTCACGACGACCGCACACCTCACGGATGAGCCCTCGGCGACTACAGCGCCGTTGTCGCGGGCAGTCGCCACGCAGTACACGGTGCAGTTGCCCGACGGGGTGAAGGTATAGTTGCTGCCGCCCTGAGCGGCGCTGCTGTCGGTGTACCACATATAGCTGATCTCTGCTCCCGGTACGCCGTCAAGCGTCGCCGCGACGCTGAGCGTGACCTGCTGCCCTGCGGCGACGGAGATGCTTGCGTCGAGGTTTTTCGTGAAGGTTATGCCGTCCGCAAAGGCGGCGGCGGACAGCGATAGCACCAGCACCGCGGCGAGTGCCAGGCTCATGATTATCCGCAGATATTTCTTTTTCATAATGCTCCTCCATAACTGACCCTCGCGCTGTATTGACGCGAAGCGTCAGGGTTACATAATATTATACATGATGCGCCGCGCAAATGCAACAGCGATATGGAAAACTCGCGGTTTTCCCTGCTGTGATATAAGACGCGGATAACGCAAAAAGGTTTCATTATGCTTCAAAAATATCTGACAAAAAAACCGCGGTCGTTCAAACCGCAGATACCGTATTTTAAAGGCTTCCCCTTTGAGGGGAAGCTGTCACGAAGTGACTGATGAGGTGGAAAAGTGTACATTTTGCCGCAAAGCAAGCATTATGTGCACCTATAACACCTCATCCGGTTCGCTCCGCGAACCACCTTAGCCATGGGCATAAGTGCGCGTTGACCAAATCAAAGCTTTGGACGCTTACTTATCCTCAAGTAACCGCTGATTAAATACGTCAGATGGCTGGGCGAGAGGATTTTTCGGCTGATAAAATGAGTTTTTTGCAGGAATACTTTGTGTATTTCAAAAAAAGCTCATGAAATCAGACGGGAAATTATCCGTTCAGACACTGACAGCTATTTATTCAGCGGTTACTCAAGGAGAAGGCTTCTTTGACAAACACGCAATCATCCCCGCGGCGTTTGCCGCAGGGATGATTGCGTGTTATGCGTGTTATGCGTGTTGATTATCCGTTGTTTTTCTTCCGGCGCTTGTAGATGACCACAGCCGCGCCCGCGCCCACTGCGCTCACCGCGAGCAGCGCCGCCCACAGACCGAGGTTCGCATCGTCGCCGGTTTTGACGCCGTAGAAGCTGGACGCCGTGCCCCATGTGCGGAAGTAGCTCGCTGCCGCGCCGTACTTCGTGCCGATGGAGATGGTGTGGTAGCCGTTATTGTTGTAGTACTGGCACAGGAAGTTGAGGAACGACTGGTTGAGCGTCACAACGAGGTAGCCTTCATCGCCGTATCTCGAGATGGAGTAGAAATTCTCGTTGACTGCCCGACCGTCAACGTACAGAGGTCTGGTGAAGTTATCGAAAGAATCGTTGACGAGGAAAGACATAGCGTCGCGTCCGTTGTATACGGCGTTCTGACCGCTGACAATTGCAGGGGCGTAGCTGACCGTGACGCTGGCGGTGTCATTGTAGGTTACAGTTCCAATCTTGCATTCTGCATATACGGTGTAGTTGCGGTTAAACCTGCCGAGGACGGTAGCCGTGTAATTTTTGTTGGTTGCGTTATAGCCGTTGTCGGTTATGCCTATTCCTTTGGTCGCATCGCCGGTGAATCTCCAAGTAACGCTTTTGTCGCTGCCGGAGACGTTATTGCCATTCTTATCCTTAATGATTGCGGTGAAGTAACCGACATTGCCCTGCCCGAGGGTCATGGAGTTCGGCGTTATAACGACCCTGTAAGCCGCAGGCTCGGTGACGGTGACGGTGCATTGTGCCGAAGTTCCGCTGCCGTCTGCCGCAGTCGCGGTTATGACCGCAGTGCCGACCTTGTTCGCTGTGATAATGGCCGTGGAGCTGTCGTTGGAGTCGGGCGTCACGGAAGCAACCTCGGGACTGTTGGATCCCCATGTGAGCTTCCTGTTCTCGGCGTTTGCGGGTAGCGCCGTAGCCGTGATGGTTTTGGTATTACCGACCTCTATGCTGACGCCGGATACAAGCTCGATCTTGTTGACCTTCACAGGAATGACTGTGATTGTTATATCCCCACGGACGATATTCGCAGGATTGCTAATGTCAGCAGCCGTGGCAGTTATCTTAACAGTGCCGCTCTTTACGCCGGAGACGAGCCCGTTATTATCAACAGTTGCAATGCCGGTATCTGCGGACTCCCACCTTAGAGTCTTTGGATCAATGCCCGCACCGGTAGGCTCTACAGAGTACTTGAGCTGAACACTGGAGTAAGCCTCGATGGTGGTCTTGCCGTTGTCGGCGGTTATCACAAGTTTCGTTGCCTGAACAGGCTTTGCGGGAACTGAAATCGTAATGGTGGCGGGAGCGCTCGTTATGTTTCCGGCAGTCGCAGTGACGCTGACAGTCATATTGTCAGTTACGGTTGCGCCGTCTTTGACTGTAAAAACACCTGCGGCAGTCCAGCTAAGGACATCAGGATCTGCGCTCCATGTGACATTTTTATCAGTGGCATTATTAGGATTCACAGTTGCGGTCAAAGCAACATTGCTGCCTTTAACAAGAGTAGCGGTGGCGGGAGTGACCGTAACGCTCGTTACAGGAATATTGGCTTTTGGAATCGTCACGTCTTTGGTGGCAATCGCCGTTCCGCCGCCATCAACCGTCACATTGGCGGTGATGGTCGCAGTTTGGTCGGCATCGGGAGTAGTGCTTGCAATCGTAGCCGTTGCAATGTTGCCGCCGTTACTGGTAACCGTTATGTTGGTGTTGCTGGAGCTCCAATCTACGTTTGTTATAGTTGCAGGCGTACCGCCCTTGCTGGCGGTGACAGTCAAGGTCTTGCTGCTTTGGGTTATCTCTGCGGCGAGCTGTGCGGCAGGGTCAACTACCGTAATTTCCTTTGTGGCAATATACTTCTCTTCGGCATTGTCATAGCCGGTAACGCCATCGCCGGAAAGCCAGCACTTAGATGTGAGAGTTGATTTTCCGGCTTTAAGCGCTCTGATAGTATTATTATCAACAATCTGAATTACGTCCGATTGGGAAGAAGCAAGATTCTCCCAATTATAAGTTTTGCTTGTGTCTTGACCTGATACGCTAATGTTACTGACGGAATCTCCGACGCTCATAGTATTGGGAACATTGTCAAAGTTCATTTGCTTTTCATCCGCATACGCTCCGGCGGAGCACAGCGCGGAGACCATGCACACCAGAAGCAGCACGGAAATTGCTTTCTTCATAGTTTTCATATTATCTTCCTCCCTGATTGAGGTTATTTGCATCAGCGTCCTGTTACGCATCAATACTATACCACACTTTTTGCGTAATGGCAACTAAATCATTACAAAAAAATGCAATTCTTCATCATTTTTTTGTAAGCGCTGCCGTTTGCGCCGCCGCTGTGCCTTCCGATTCATATGACGCAGGACTTGCGTAAATGTTCCCGTGTGCGGTCGGTTTTTTTCAAAGGGAATATATGGAGATAGCCGGCCGCAACCCGCCCCGCCGCCTTGCACCCGCACAACGCCGCACCCGCCCCTCTGTTCTTTGAGCTGCGCCGGATTCCGCTTTTGGGAAATCCTGCTGCCTTTTGCCGTGGGGTGTGGTATTCCAGGGATGGTACATATAGTACCCTGAGGACGCTGTATACAAACGCCGCAGACGTAAGTAAGCGTCCAAATCTTTGATTTGGTCAACGCGAACTTATACCGCAAGGCGGTAGTTAGTCACATCTCCGCAAAAGAGGTGAGATCATGCGTTTGACGATAACTCTCACATTACGCAGGATAATGTTCCAGTTTATCATTAAAAGCAGAAACCGCCACTTAAGCCACAAGTGACGGCTTCTAATATTTAGCAACCTGAATTTGTTGGGCTAACCGCTTGTCGCAGCACCCTTTTCATTTACATTATACCGCCCGACTTGGCTTCTATCAAGCCGCGCAGCGTTGTTTTTATTGTTCTTTTTCGCTGATTTCCGTTGCGTTTTGGCAGCATATGTGATATGCTGTATGCGGTACATATTGTACCGGGGTGCTGCACAACGGCAGGCGGCTGGCTACATCTCCAAGATTGGAGGTGAAGCGTATGCGATTGACGATAACTCTGACACTGCGAAAGCTTATGTTCCAGTTTATCATTAAAAGCAGAAGTCGCCACTCCGCCAAGTGACGACTTTTGACTAAATGTTTTTAGGTTTTCACTTCAAGAGCTAACCACTTGTGAAGTGACCCCAAAAAGTTAGACAATATTTCGAAGTAAAAATTGTTCAAGCAGCCGAAAGGGCTTGCTGTGTGTG
>CAKTKT010000060.1 GCA_934572325.1 uncultured Oscillospiraceae bacterium | reverse complement strand
CGGCTGACGCCGTATTTCTCTGCGTACTTCATTAGGGATTGCCGATATGCCATGTCTTGTGTTATACTTTTGCTCATAAGGGATATGGTCTCCTTTCGGGCTGGTTTGGTGTGGCAACTCAACTATAACCCATGAGACCATATCCTTCATATCTTTTTTTCACTTGTCCAATATGTATTGTAGTCCTACACTTTGAGGCAGCAGCACATTATGCGCCGCCTTGATTATTGCTCCTTTTCTTGTTATAATCAGTTATTATTGATGAAAATGAGGGCACGGCATGGAAACGGTATTGGTCATAGGCGGCGGCGCGTCCGGCATGATGGCGGCGCTGACCGCGGCGGAGAGCGGGCGGCGCGTCGTCCTGCTCGAGCGTCAGCAGCGCGTCGCGCGCAAGCTCCTTGCAACCGGCAACGGGCGCTGCAACCTCACGAACACCGGCGCTTGCGCGGCAAACTACCACGGGGAGAACGCCGCTTTCGCGCTCCCCGCGCTCTCGCGCTTCACGCCGGAGGACACGCTCGGCTTTTTCCATGCGCTCGGTCTTGTCACGGTCACGGAGCACGGCGGGCGGGTCTATCCCCTCTCCAACTCCGCAAACAGCGTCGTGGACGTGCTGCGCTTCGCACTGGAGCGCGCGGGGGTGGAGCTGCGCTGCGGCGTCTGCGCCCGCTCTCTCTCGCGCGCCCCGTCCGGCGCGGGCTACATCGTCGGCACGGACGCGGGGGATATTGCCGCCGACTACCTCATCGTCGCCTGCGGCGGCGCGGCTGGCGCGAAGCTCGGCGGCGTAACGGACGGGTACGAGCTTTTGAAGCCCCTCGGGCACAAGCGCACGCGCCTGTGCCCCGCGCTCGTCCAGCTCACCGCCGAGCCGGAATACCCCCGTGCGCTCAAGGGCGTGCGCGCGGACGCGGCGCTGACGCTTCTCGCGGGGGATGAAATCGCTGCTCGAAGCTGCGGCGAGGTTCAGTTCACGGAGACGGGGCTGTCCGGTCCTGCGGCGTTCGACGTGTCGCGCGCCGTCTCCACCGGAGACGGCGGCTTCACCGCTTCTCTCGATCTCATGCGCGGGTACAGCGCGGCGGAGGTCGCGGATATGCTCGCGCGCCGCTGCCGCGATCTGCCCGCCCTCCCCTGCGCCGAGCTTTTCACCGGTATGCTGCACAACCGCCTCGGGCGTATGCTCGTGCGCTACGCGCGCCTTGACGCCTCCGCGCCGCTCTTTTCGCTCTCCCCCGCTCAGCGTCAGACCGCCGCGGACGCGGTCAAGGGCTTTTCTCTGCGCGTCACGGGCACGGAGGGCTTTGACAGCGCACAGGTGACCGCCGGCGGCATACGCTCCTCCGGCTTCGACCCGGAAACGCTGCAAAGCTGGTTTATGCCGCGGCTTTTCGTCTGCGGCGAGCTTTTGGACATCGACGGCGACTGCGGCGGCTATAACCTGCAATGGGCGTGGGCGAGCGGGTGGCTCGCGGGGAGGCTCGGCGAATGATACTTGTAAGAAATCTCCGGCTCGACCCCGGCGAGGACGTCTCCGTTTTGCGCGAGCGCGCGGCGAAAAAGCTCCGCCTCGCGGCTGACGCCGTCACCTCGCTCGCGCTCGTCAAGCGCTCTCTGGACGCGCGGCGCAAGGATGATATACACTATGTCTGCTCCGCCGCCGTGACCGTCGCGCCCGACGAGGGGCGGGTGCTCTCTCGCGCGAGGGGCGCGGACGCCGCGCCCTACGCCCCGCCGGAGTACGTTATCCCCCATATCGAAAATACGGGCAAACGCCCGCTCGTGGTCGGCTTCGGTCCGGCGGGGATGTTCGCCGCGCTCGTGCTCGCGCGCGCCGGTGCGCGCCCCATCGTCATTGAGCGCGGGCGTGATGCGCTGTCGCGCGCGGTGGCGGTGGAGGCGTTCCGCTCCGGCGGCGCGCTGGATACCGAGTGCAACGTCCAGTTCGGCGAGGGCGGCGCGGGCACGTTTTCCGACGGCAAGCTCAACACCGGCACGCACGACAGGCGTATGTTCTGGGTGCTGCGGCAGTTCTGCGAGCACGGCGCGGACGAGAGCGTGCTGTGCGACGCAAAGCCCCACATCGGCACGGACGTGCTCATCGGCGTCGTGCAGAGCATCCGCGCGGACGTCGTCGCGCACGGCGGCGAGGTCCGCTTCCAAACGCGGCTCGAGCGGCTTGTCATCCGTGACGGGCGCGTCTGCGGCGCGGAGGTCGCAAGCCCCGACGGGCGGTACGTCATTGACGCGGACGCGCTCATCCTCGCCGTGGGGCACTCCGCGCGCGATACGTTTGAAGCGCTGCTTGCGCAGGGCGTGGAGATGCAGCCCAAGCCCTTTTCCATGGGCGTGCGCATCGAGCACCGGCAGACGGACATCGACCGTGCGCAATACGGCGCGGCGCACCCTCCGCTCCCTGCGGCGGACTACTCGCTCAGCGTCCATCTGCCCGACGGCACGAGCGCCTATACCTTCTGTATGTGCCCCGGCGGCGAGGTGTTCGCCGCCGCGTCCGAGGCGGGCGGGGTCGTCACGAACGGGATGAGCTATTCCCGCCGCGACGGGGTGAACGCAAACTCCGCCCTGCTCGTCACGCTCACGCCGGAGGATTTTCCGGACAAGGGCACGCTCGGCGGGATGTACTGGCAGCGCGAGATAGAGCGCGCCGCCTACCGCTGCGGCGGGGATAACTACCTCGCCCCCGCGCAGACCGTCGGCGAATTTCTTAGTCATATGGCGAGCCGCGAAGCGCGCTCCGTCACGCCGAGCTACCGCCCCGGCGTCGTGTGGTGCGATCTGCACGACGTGCTCCCCGCGCGCATCACGCGCGTGCTCGAAAACGCGCTTCCGGCGCTCGGAAAAAGGCTCGCGGGCTACGCCGGCGGCATCAGCTCCGCCGCCGTGGACGGTATGCGCTGCGCCGAGGCGGTGCTGCGCGGATATACTCCGGAAGAAACGAGGAAAGAAAAATGACGCTTCCCATGAAAATTGCCGCCCTTGACGTGAAGAAAAAGCGCCTGCTCACGCTTGCCGCCGGTGCGGCGGTGATCGCCGCGCT
This sequence comes from uncultured Oscillospiraceae bacterium, assembly GCA_934572325.1. Taxonomy (GTDB): domain Bacteria; phylum Bacillota; class Clostridia; order Oscillospirales; family Oscillospiraceae; genus Limivicinus. The sequence goes on along the minus strand of CAKTKT010000060.1, from coordinate 7,968 downwards.
CTTTGCCGCGCGCACCGCCGCGCGGTCGGGAAAGCTGCTGCTCTTTCTCTATAACCTCGGCTTCTCGCAGGAGGCGGCAGGTCCGCTGTATGATTACGAGACCGCCGTTATCCTGCTGCTGAGCGCCGTTGTGTTCGGCACGCTCGCGCTGCTTATCGGGCGCGAGGTGCGTCCGGAGCGGCTTTTCCCCGCGCTTGCCGGTGTGTTCGGGCTGTTTTTCCTTTTTACGATAACGCCCATCTCCGTTCCCGATGAACTCACGCATTTTGAGGCTGTCGTTGAGCTGACGAACCGGCTTTTCGGCTCGCCGTGCGACGCCTCCATTGCGGACTTCACGGGCTTTACGAACCACAACAATGTCTGCACCGGTTATCTGCGCATCATAAACGAGCTCGGCGGTCGTCTCACCGAAACCGAGCCGCTTTATATGGACACGCTCTCCACCATGTGGACGCTGACCTATTCGCTGGAGTATCTGCCGCAGGTGCTGGGCTTCGCGCTGGCGCGGCTGTGCGCGCTCAACGGCGTCACGACGTTCATGCTCGGTCGGTTTTTCAATCTGCTGTTCTACGTCGGGTGTCTCTGTCTCGCAATTCATCTCGCCCCGCGCTTCAAGGTCACGTTCGGGCTGGCGGGGCTTGTGCCGATGGCGCTTCAGCAGGCGGCGTCCCTCTCCTACGACAACTTCATAACCTCGCTCACGCTCGTGCTGTTCGCGGCAATGCTGCGCGCCGTCCTCGGCGACGGCGACAGAGCGGCGGTGCGGCTGGCGTTCATCATGATATTCGTCTCGGCGGTGCTGCTCGCGCCCGCCAAGGGCATATACGCCGCGCTCGTCCTCCTCTTCCCATTCATCCCGCGCGAGCGCTTCACGGGCAGGATAACAAAGGGCGCGTGCTTCGCGCTGCTTCTTGCGGCGTGTGCCGCCGCGTTCGCGCTCATCTCCGTTCCCGCGCTCGTGCGCATTATGCAAAGCACGCCGCCCAGCTTTGGCGCACAGGGCGGCGAGAAGTACACCCTCGCCTTTTTCCTCACGAATCCCGGCGACGCCTTCGGCATATTCAAAAATACGTTCAATGTCAATTTCACGCTCTGGATCGCGCAGTCCGTCGGGCAGAGCCTGAGCACCTGCAACCTTGAGCTGCCCACGTGGATCGTTCCCGTGTTCATCACGGCGCTCGTCCTCTCGGCGCAGAATGTTGACGGGGAGGAGTTCGCGCTGCCGCGCGGTATGCGCGCCGTCCTCGTCGCGCTCGTTTTCGCCGTTGCGCTCGCGTTTATGCTCACGATGTTCCTCACGTGGATACGCAGCACCGACAAGATAATCATCGGCGTGCAGGGGCGATATTTCACGCCGGTCATTACCGCCGCGCTCGTCGCCTCGCACGGCTCGCTCATACGTCTGCGGCGCGACATATCGCGCGGTCTCACCGTGCTCGCGGTGCTTCTTGCCGCGCGCACCGTCCTCGCCATTGTGGAGTACACGCTGTTCAACGTGTGAGCCGGATATGGCACAGTCCTTCATTTTATGCTGTTTTAACGCTCCTCCGAGCTGTTTATATACATTTTCTCCGTCTCACATTGTGCATCAGCCAGCTTTTCGCGTGCCCGCTCTATGTCCTTATTATCCAGAAGCCGTATTGCATCCGTCGCCGCATTAAACATAAGGTGATACAGCTTTTTGTAATCCATATTGACACTCTCCTTTGCAAATTTCTGTTCTTTGCTTAGAATAGGTCGATTATACCCTAACGTCAATAGGTCAATCACTCCATAATACCTCTGGGGTGATAAAATGAGCCGATTGAAAGCTCTGCGAAAAGAGCGGCAGCTCACGCAGGTGCAAATGCAGCTTCTCACAGGGATAGACCAGAGCGATTATTCAAAGATTGAAAACGGAAAGCGCTATTATTCATTCGAGCAGTGCAAGCGCATCGCGCTGGCGCTGAACACCAGCATGGACTATCTCGCCGGACTTACCGACGAGAAAAAGCCCTATCCCCGCAGCGCGGCGGCAGATGAGAGCTGACTCCCCTCACACGCCGTCCTTTACCCGCTGCCACGCCTGACACAGGCGGTCGAGCGACCACGCGGCGTTCGCCGGACTCGTGGACGGCAGCTTTACGGTCCCGCGCGAGCACACCGGCGCGAGACAGCGCATAAAGAGCGTGTGCGCCGCCGTTCCGTTGCAGTATATCCGCCGTATGTCCGCGCCGGAGAGCACGGTCATAATGTCCACCGGAACGGCGTTTTTTATGCTGCCGTCGCTTGAGCCGATTATGTCGCACTCCTCCAGCACGTCCCACAGCGCGACGCGGTGCGAGAGCAGCATTTCGCGCTTTTCGTCGATGCTTTCCGGAACGGGGCAGTCCAGCACGTGAGCCATCACCCGCCAGAAGCGGTTTTGCGGGTGTCCGTAATAAAAATTCACCTCGCGCGACTTCACGGACGGGAAGCTGCCGAGGATGAGCACCGTGGAGTTTGCGTCCCACACGGGACCGAACTCCCTTTTTATATGCCTGTACTGCGCCATATGCCCGCTCCTCTAATGCACTTTTATAATAATATTCTACCATCTGCGGGCTATATCGGCAAGCCTCGCTTGACACGCCCGCGCCGAGGCGGTATTATATGCTTGGTTATACCGTTCAATAAATATTACCGCAGGGAGCAGACCAGCCCATGAAATACGCCATTGACAGGAAAGCGGACAAGCCCGCATATTTGCAGCTCTATGAGCAGCTCCGCGACGATATAATCAACGGCGTGATCGAGCCGGGCGCACGTCTCCCGTCGAAGCGGCTGCTGGCGGAGGAGACGGGCGTGAGCGTCATCACCGCAGAGCACGCGCTTGCCCTGCTGACGGACGAGGGCTACGCCGAGGCGCGCGAGCGCAGCGGCTGCTTTGCCTGCCGCGCGCCGGGGCAGTCCAGCGCCCCCTCTCTGCCGCGCGCGACGCTTGCCGACATGAGCGCCGAAAGCGGCGTTCCGGCGGACTTTCCGTTTTCCGTGCTGGCGCGGACGATGCGCCGCGTGCTCAGCGACTGTGACCGGCGCATACTCTCCCGCGCGCCGAATGCGGGCTGCATCGAGCTGCGGGAGGTGCTGGCGGAGTACCTCGCCCGCTCGCGCGGGCTGACCGTCGCGCCGGAGCAGATAATAATCGGCGCGGGCGCGGAATACCTCTACTCCCTCGCCGTGCAGCTTTTAGGGCGCGAGATCGTCTACGCGCTGGAATCCCCGTCGTATGAGAAGATCCGCCTCGTCTACGAGGCGAACGGCGCGCAGTGCGTGATGCTGCGCCTCGGCGCGGACGGGATACTCTCCGGCGAGCTCGCCGCCTGCCGTGCGCTCGCGCTGCACGTCACGCCGTTCCACAGCTACCCCAGCGGCGTCACCGCCACCGCGGCAAAGCGTCGGGAGTACGCCGCGTGGGCGCGCGAGCGCGGCGCATACATCATCGAGGACGACTACGACTCCGAGTTTTCCGCGCTTTTCGCCCCGATAGAGACGGTGTTCTCCGTCGCGCCGGAGCGCGTCATATACATCAACAGCTTCTCCAAGACCATCGCCCCCGCGATGCGCACGGGGTACATGGTGCTGCCCGCGCCGCTCGTCGCGCGGTTCGAGGAGCGGCTGGGGTTCTACTCGTGCACCGTGCCCGTGTATGAGCAGTACGTGCTTGCCGAGTTCATACGCTCCGGCGAGCTGGAGCGCTGCATCAACCGCCGCCGCCGCGCCCTGCGGCAGAAGGCGAAGCCGCCGAGGACATGAGCCGCGCCGCATAAACGACAGCTTTTGCCGCCGTTGGGTGCTAAGATGGAACGGCGCAGGGCTTTACAGCTTCCTCATGAAAAATTAACACGGGCTTAATTGACTGGGAACTATCCGGCGCTTATTATAGTCTTAGAATTTGTATGTATATTGCATATTGCTTATATAACGCACAGGAAAGGGGAACCGACCTATGAAGAAAAAACTGCTCACCCTCGCGCTGGCGGCGGTCATGCTGCTGTGCCTGCTGCCTGCGGGCGCTTACGCGGACGGCGCAAGGACTGCGGCGCAGCCCGACAGCGACGCTCCGCTCGACCTTGAAAACGCGCTCATCAATAACCCCGGCGAGACGCTCTATAACGACGGGGACACGGTGTTCAATAATTACGGCACTGTGTTCAATAACGGCGGCACGGTTTTCAACAACGGCGGCGTCGTGTTCAACAACGAGGGCACGGTCTACAATAACGGCGGCACGGTGTATAATAACAGCGGCACGGTCTGCAATAACGGCGGTATCGTCGAGGACAACAGCGTCGCGGCTGCCGCGGTCACGGGGGCGGACAAGCTCGCGGGCGGCAGCGGCGATACCGACGCCGCGCCTGCCAAGGCGGGCGGCGGGTTCGGCAAAGCCGAGTATACCGTCACCCTCGCGGGGGATTACTCCGCCTTCGTCGATATTGACGGGCTGACGGAGAACGCCGACGGAACATACACCGCTGCGTCCACCTCCGTCGCCACGATCACGCCCAAGCCCGGCGTGACCGTCACCGACGCCACGGCGACCACGGGCGCTTGCAGCGTGTCCGACGCGGGCATATTCACGCTTGAGCGCGTGGACGCGGACGGGAAGCTCACACTGAAGTTCAGGCTCGACGCGCCGGTCGTCACGCCCGCCTCCGCCACCTACTGCGACGATACCGACATAACCATCACCGCCGCCGAGGGCGCGGATATATACTACACGCTCGACGGCAGCACCCCAACCGTGAAAAGCAGGAAGTACACAAAGCCCTTCGATATTGACAGCAGCACCGTCATAAAGGCGATCGCGGTCATGGACGGCGCGCGCACGAGCGACACCGCGGAGGAGAGCTATGTGTTCCCCGTCATCCGCGACATCGACTTCGGGCACGCAAAGGTCGGCTACAAGCAGCCAGATCCCATCGCCTTCGTCGTGAAGAACACCGGACTCGGCGAGCTGAAGGTGGAGAGCGTGAAGCTCGAGGGCGCGGACAAGTCCAGCTTCATCCTCAGCACCGAGGACGGCGGCACCGTTCCCACGGGGCAGAGCAACTCCAAGACATGGACGGTCGTGCCGAAGAAGGGGCTTTCTGCGGGCGAATACGAGGCGGAAGCCGTGTTCACATTCGATTCCGGCGAGCAGCTTCGCGTTGAGGTCGAGTTCACCGTTGACAGGGCGGCTTCCACCGGCAGGGCGTGATTATGTTTTTATTTTTATAGCGCATGGCGAAATAGCGGCGGGAATATCCGCCGCTATTTCGCTATTCTTCACTTCTTTTTCAGCTCTTCCCATTCCGCGCCGAGGTCAACGTCGCCGAACACCGTGCCGGCATACTTGTCGCCTTTTTTGTAGATGTGGTCGTACTTCACGTCCGCCTCGTACATACGTCCGGCGCTGTCGGTGTAGCGCTCAACGCCGCGGATCGCGTCGGAATACCCCTGCTGCATCCGGTCGAACGACGCCGAGCGGTTCTCCCACGAGTCCATGATGATGTCCTGCGTTTCACTGAGCGTCTGCGAGACGTGTCGGGAGGCGTTGATGGCGTTCTGCGTGCGCTGCTGCATCCCCTGTATCTTTATGCGCTCGATATTCTGCCGCTCCTCCTCCTGCAAATCGAAGTACAGCGACTCATACCTCAGCGATGCGACAAACTGCATGAACATCGGCGCGTACAGCCCCGCGTTCTCACCCGAAGCGACGAGCGCGAAGTCGAACGCGCGCGCCCAGTCGTGCTTTACGAGCATACCGCTCATGCCGCCGGTCGCCATGCCCAGCACCATGCCGCCGAGATCGCCCAGCCCCCTGCCGAGACTGCCCAGCATATCCTTTGCCGCGGCGGAGTCAAAGCCCCCGCCGCTGAAATTGCCGCCCATTATGTCCGACACGGACGGTCCGCCCAGCGCGCCGCGGTAATTCATCATCCGGCTGAAAAAGCCCTTGCCCTGTGCGCGAGCCTGCGCGGCGTGCTCCGCCCTTTCGCGCTTCGCCGCCTCCTTTGCCGCCGCCTCGGCGCGCTCGCGCTCCGCCGCTTCGTCCGGCATTGAGGTCATCGCCAGCGCCGTGGCGAAAAAGCCCACGTACACCGTGCCGTCGCGCCCGAACGAGAAGGCGAAAAGCCCGCCCGTCATGCCGACGGGCTTTCCCAGCGCCTGCGCCGCGTCGTTTTCAAAGCCCTTTGCGCGCTGCGCGATCACGCCGCTGCCGTCCTCCATCTGCTGTACGCGCACGTCCTCTATCTCCTTGCCGTACAGCTCGCGCACGCGCTCGGCAACATAGTCCGCCGCCGGAACGGCATGGCGGTAGCGGATGAGCGAGTAGTCGATCGCGTTATTCTTCCTCAGCCCGCCGGGCTTGAAGTCCTTATAATACGAATAGGGATAGAACACCATCTGCGCGCCGCCGTCCGGCGCGTCGAGACGCAGACCGAGCGGCATCGTTGCGGCAGAGGAGGACGACTTCTCCCCGTCGTCTATCACGCGCGCGGTCCAGCCCTGCGGCACAAACGCCGTGAACAGTGCCCCGCGCCCATGATAGTCTATCCGCCTCACTCCAGCGCTCTCCCCGTTTTTCGCCGTGAGAACATACTCCGTGCCGCAGTAGGGGCACTTTATGTGCGTTGCGCCCGCAGCGCAGCTCAGCGACGCGCCGCACGCGCGACATTCCAGCTCACGCATTTCCATATGATCTGCCCTCCGTTTTGCTTCAAGAATTTTTATGTGCAAGCCGCTCTGCGGCTCTATTTTTGCTCCATGCTCCTCTTGAACAGTATAACATATTCTTCCGCTTTACGCCATAGAAATCTTTGTATTTGTCAGCGCTGTGTCAAACTTGCGCGATTTCTGACATTTTGCAGTGATTTGTATAACAAAAAAATAATGAATATTCACCTAAAATGCCAAGGTTATGATTGATTTATTTGTTAAATTACGTTATAATGTAGTCAATCTTGTGTAAATGAATGACGCACGAGAACTACGTCACCCATTTAGAAATAAGAAAGGAAGCGAAGTTTTTGAACGAAAAGTACAATGCACTCTTTACCCCGTGGAAGATAGGCAATGTGGAGATACCCAACCGTATCGTACAGTGCTCCATGGGCGGCACCTCCCTCTTCGGCTGGCTGGAGCCCAACCATTTTGACAAGGAAGCTGCCTACTTCCTGCTCAACCGCGCCCAGGACGGCGTCGGTCTCGTACTGCCCGGTATGCAGTGCGTCCGCGACACCATGGGCATCCCCGGCCGTAAATGGCTGTACCAGAACGACCAGATGTTCAAGCAGCTCAAGCCCTACATGGAGGAGTTCCATAAGACCGGCTCCAAGCTCTTTATCCAGCTCGCCGCCGGCTTCGGTCGCTCCATGGCGATCAACGGCTGGATGACCGTTCTGGCAAAGAACGACCTGCTCAACAAGCTCGCATCCCCCATAGTTGACGTTCAGTACTGCTGCGCGTCCGCGTCCGCCACGCCCAACCGCTGGGCGGAGGACGTCAAGTCCCGTCCCATGACCGTCAAGGAGATCCACGAGATGGTCGAGGCGTTCGGCAAGACTGCCAAGCGTCTGCGCGAGGTCGGTGTTGACGGCGTCGAGATCCACGCCGTCCACGAGGGCTATCTGCTCGACCAGTTCACCATGAAGAACTGGAACTTCCGCACCGACGAGTACGGCGGATCCTTCGAGAACCGCTTCCGCTTCCCCGTGGAGATCGTGCAGTGCATCAAGAGATACGCCGGCGACGACTTCCCCGTCTCCCTGCGTTACTCCGTCGTCTCCAAGACCAAGGCTTGGGGCAAGGGCGCAATGCCGTATGAGACCGACTTTGAGGAGTTCGGGCGCGACATGGCGGAGTCCGAAAGGGCGATAAAGTACCTCGGCGACGCGGGCTACGATATGTTCAACTGCGACAACGGCACCTACGACGCATGGTACTGGGCGCATCCGCCGCAGTATA
>CAKTKT010000059.1 GCA_934572325.1 uncultured Oscillospiraceae bacterium | reverse complement strand
GCATCTTGAAAGCACAGCGGCGGCTGTGGTAGAATATTGTTGTGTGAAAAGGAGGGAGCGACGGATGCCGAGACTCAGCGTTATAATCCCCGTATACAATGTTGAAAACTACCTTGGAAAGTGCCTTGATTCCGTGATATACCCTGAGCTTGACGACTACGAGATAATCCTCGTGAACGACGGCTCGACGGACGCCTCCGGCAGTATATGCGCGGACTATGCCGCGCGCTACCCTGCGCTTATCCGCGTAATAACCACGGAAAACGGCGGAATCGGCCGTGCGCGCGACGTGGGAATCGACGCGGCGGCAGGTGAATACCTGCTCTTCCTCGACAGCGACGACTATCTATCTCACAACGCCGTGCCGGAGATGATGGAGCTGCTCGACTGCGGCTTTGATATGTGCTTTTTTGACATACGCTCGGTCAACGAGGATGGGCGGCTGCTGAAGTATATGAACGGCTGCGCCATAGAGGGCGAATTTACGCTGGAGAGCTATCCGGAGCTGCTGTTTGAAATGCCGTCCGCGTGGAACAAGCTGTATCGCCGCACGCTCTTCACGGAAAACGGCATATACTATCCCGGGCGCGTGTGGTACGAGGATATGTACATCACCCCCCTGCTGTACACCAAGGCGGGTAAAATGCTCTCCGTCCACCGCCCGTGGCACAACTACCTTAGGCGTGAGGGATCTATAACAAATAATAAAAACACTCAGCGAAATCTTGAGATCATCCCCGCCGTCAACGCCATGCTCGATGCGTACCGCGCCGCCGGACTTTTTGAGAAATACCGCGCACAGCTTGAATATGCGGCGTTTTATAATCAGGTCTTGACCTCGTGTACGCGCGTCAACCTTGCCGACTGGCGCAGTGACGTGCCGGACAAGCTATACGCGGACTTTCTCACGAAGTTCCCGGACTACCGCGAAAACCGTTATATCAAGGAAATGAGCACAAAATACAGGCTGATCCACTTTTTCATCCGCCATAGGCTCAGGCTGTGTCTGCACATCGTGATGAGCGCGAACAACATAGTAAAGGGCAAATGATCAGCACCCCAGCCATGCGAAGCCTCGCACGGCTGGGGTGTCGCTTATTTGTACAAAGTTTCAAACTCTGCAAAGCTGTTGAAACCGTATAGCCTGTACGTCTGATTAGCGTACAGCGGCTCTATCGGAAGATCAGCTTCAAAGTTGAACAGCACGAGGAAACACCGTCCGCTTGGCACGGTATCCTTGTGCTCCATCGTTTGAAGCCATTCGTATACATAGCTCATATCTTCAACCGTGACTATCATATCCCCGCCCACAATGCGCATATCGACAGTGCCGTTTGAGAGCTCCGTGATAAGATTCCCCGTCCAGAAGCTGGAGTAGCCATCGGTATAGCCCTCATTGAGGATAACTCTTACCACATCCTTAATATCACGGTTTGCATCATATCCGCTCGAAACACGGTATGTGTTCGTGCTGCACAGCACGAGCAAACACACAAATACAGCCGCTGCGGCGGACTTGATTTTCGTCTCCGCGCTCCATCGTCCAAAGCTCATAAATACAACGGGCACGGCAAAAACAACCACCGGTACGCAGTAGCGCGAAACACGGTCAAGGTCGGTGAAGCAATACACAAGCCCAAGCATCGCAAAAGCCGTCAGGAAAAACACCGTCTCCGCACGGAGCGTGAACATCCTACTTTTGTCATTGAGCACTGCCCGCACCGCAAACATAACCGCAAGCAATATGCACCCGAAAAGCATGTTGTATACAAGTATGCCCGAAAAAAGCGGGCCGGAGCGATACCCGAAAAGCTCTATAATGCTGTCAATATAAAACTTAAACCCCTCCGTTGAGAATCCCGTGAACATCACATCGCGTCCATAGGTATTCTCGCCGTAGTTGCAGAAAATATATATCTGCTGCAGCAAGCCTCTGTTAACAAGGCAGCCCACTGCAGATGCGGCGAGCGAAACCACGCTCACCATCGCAAATTCCTTGCGTTCGTCACAAGCCGGTCTCCGCAGACCGTCTTCAAAAAGCAGTATTACGGCAGTAAAAAATGCGGGCGCCGTGAATATGAACAGTTGCCGCACACCGCCGAGCCCCGCGGCAAAAGCCAGCAGCGCTGCCAACACAGCCAATATCGGTTTTTTTCTGTCCGCACCTATATAACGGCAATAGAGTCCGAAAAGCAGAAACGAAAGAGAAATATGCGGGACGTAAAAAAGTCCGGTGAGAACCGAATAAGTATAGCTCCCCGACAGCGGCAGGAGCAGCACGCCGCCGGATGCGAATGTGCCCGCCCAACTCAGCTTAATGCTGCGAGCCATGAAGATATAGCACATTGTCATCATTGCCAGCACGATCGCAGTGCCAAGTGTACGCACGAGCTGCCAGTTATCAAACAGCGCAAAGAGCGGGGCGAAAACGAGCTGGTTATTGAGAACTCTCAGTTCGCTGGAATAGCACCAGTTTTTTGAGAGTATGCCGCCATCGCGGGAGAGCAGCTTCGCAAGCACCATCTCGCTCGACATATCGGCGTCTATAAAGCACGTTCCGCATTTCGCCGTGTAAATGCAAGCCGCCGCATAGCATAGGAGAAGCCAAGTAAACGCAAGGCAGGTCATATATTTTCTCTTTGTCATCCGTCTATTCTCCCCGCTATTTAAATACTCCCGTTCAGCTTGAGCAGCGCGATGGCAAGCCGCTCCATGCCGTGGTAATTCAGCCACATGACGAGGCGGCGGTTGCGTGCCTCGGCGCGGTAGCTCTCACAGGCGGAGAGCTTGGGTATATTCTCGCGCACATAGCCGCGCAGCGCGGCGATGACCTCCCTCTTATCGGGTGAGGTCTGCAGCGCGAGGCGCTTTATCGAGTCGAGCAGAACGTGATTGATGAGCAGAAACTCAAATTCATCCCGATACCCGCCGGCATCGGCAAAGGCGCGTATATCCTCCATTATCGCAAGAATATCGAGATTTTTGCGGGCATTGTTGTTGTTCGTCGTCGATAGCTGCCCGCAGCGGTAGATATAGAGCGGTTTATCCACAAACACGGTTTTCCGGCTGAGCATGAGGAGCTTTGCGGAAAACGCGAAGTCCTCATACCACAGCCCCTCAGGGAAGCGCACATCGCCGACAGCGCTCCGTCGGAATATCTTGTTGCTCGACGAGCCGGCAGACGCGAGCGGCGCATCCTGCAAAGCCGCGCGGACATACTCGCGCCGCCCGTCATCGAAGCGCTTTTCCATGTCGCACACGACGACGTCCGCTCCGTTCTCCTCCGCCGCGGCGAGCATAAGGGCGTACATATCCGGCTCTATATGATCGTCGCTGTCTATAAAGCTCAAAAACTCGCCGCGCGCGGCGGCAATGCCGAAGTTGCGGGCGCGCCCCTGTCCGCCGTTTTCAACGGTGATGGCGCTTACCTTGTCCGGATAACGCGCGGCATACTCGGCTATTATCGCGCCGGATGAGTCCGGCGAGCCGTCGTTGACAAGGATGATCTCCAGATCCTTTTCCGTCTGTTCGAGCACGGAATCCACGCACTCGCGCAGATACTTCTCCGCATTATATACCGGTATTATGACACTAAGCTTCATCCGCCGTTCCTCCGAGCGCCGCCGGTGCGCGCACCGTGCGGTAATATATCAGCGCGAGCACCACAGAGAAGTACACCGACACGTTCGGTCTCCTCAGCAGCGCACCTGAAAACTCCGCCAGCCCGAGCTGGAGCACAAGGCAGATGAGCAGTGTGAAATTGAGCAGATTAAGGCTGCCCTTGAAGCTCCCGCGCACGTATTTTATCAGCTTCCATATAAAATATAGTATAAAAGCGATATACAGCCCGAAGCCGAGGTAGCCATAGTAGAAGAACAGCGCCGGCCAGTCGTTCTCCGGGTCGTAGCCCGGGTCGTGTATCTCCGACACCTCATAGCCCGTCAGCTTTGTAAGGGCGTCCGTCTCGCTCCATATCATACCGGCGTAGGTGCGCTTCATAAGGCGCTCGTCTATCAGCGTCGCGGCGGAGGTCGTCATATCGTACTCGCGCATGATGCGCTCAACGCCGAAGCGGTCGAACATCTCCGGCATAATGTGCCACATGAGCTTCCGATAATATGTCTCAAAGGTCTCGCGCACAACGGGGTCGGCGAGCTTCTCCTCCACGCTCATGCTTTGCACATCGTAGCCCTTTTCCCGCAGCAGGCGCACAAGCTCATCCTCATCCTTCAGGGCAATGGAGCTTGCCTGCATCGCCTCCACCTTCGCGCGCGGGGTATACGGGTATACCGCCGCCGAGCCGACAGACAGCGCCGCAAGCACGATGAGCAGGAGCTTTTTCAGCTCGGTCTTATTGACAAGGCGGTCAAGCAGTATAAAAGCCAGAAAGCCGAGCATCACGGCAAAAATGCCGTAATAGCATGCCTTTGTGCCGTTAGAGATAAACACCGCGCACACGATGGCGGGAATCGCGGCATTTATGAGCTTACTGTCGCTTTTACAGGCATAGTACATCGCAAAGCAGGAGAGCGTGACAAGAGTGATGCTGTTGGCGCAGCGGTTGTTGTCTATCACCCAGCCGCTCACACCCAGCCCCTGACCGTAGGTGACGTTCTCCGTTCCGGTAACGATCGCAAGCACAAGCGCGAGCAGCACGAGCGCGGCGGCGATCTCCATCGCGCGGACAGCCTGATTCTTCATGCGCTCGTCGCGCACAGCGTACACAAAGCACACCGTCAGCACCGGCACCTGCGCCACGCGCGCCATATACGAAATGTCGCGCATTGGGTCGATATACCCGACGCGCAGGCAGTTGAGGGCGTGCAGCACGCAGAACGCGCCTATTATCAGCATGCATATCAGAAAGCGCTTCTTTTTTTCAAGACGGATGAGCATTACCACCGGCAGCGCGACCATTATTGCAAGGCGGATATAGCCCGCCCAACTGGAGTGCGTGTTGTTCGTCCAGTATGCAAGCACGTCCAGCACCGGCTGGGCGGCGATGAGAATGAACAGCCAGTTGTCGCAGAGTCTGCTTATAATACTCTTCTGTTTCTCCATCCGTCAATCCCCCCTATCTTATTACAGATTACAGCCATTTTATATGCAAAAAGCATCTTCTGAAAACCAGAAGATGCTTTTTGCGACGCGCCGTGCAGCTTACAGGCGCTCCTTGACCTTCGCCTTCTTACCGACGCGGTCACGCAGATAGTAGAGCTTCGCTCTGCGAACTTTACCCCTGCGGACGGTGGTGACAGAGACGATAGAGGGAGAATGTACGGGAAATACCTTCTCACAGCCGACGCCGTAGGAAATACGGCGGACGGTAATGGTCTCGTTGATGCCACCGTGCTTCTTGGCAATGATCGTGCCCTCGAATGCCTGGGTACGCTCACGGTTGCCCTCCTTGACGAGGACGAGGACACGCACGGTGTCGCCGACGTTCATCACGGGAAGCTCGGGCTTCATGTACTGCTCGCTGAGAACTTTGACCAGATCCATAATCCAATCCTTCCTTGTATATAGACGTTCATGCCGGAGGGCGAACTGCGCCTCGGCAGCGGACCGCCTTTCTCACCTGTGGTTCACCCACAAAAGCTTGGATATGATACCACATACGCGGGCAAAATGCAAGCATTTTTTCTCAGCCCCGCAGCGTCCGTCAATTCCCGCTCTCGGTCAGATCATAGATGCTGTCAAGTATCTTCTGATTATATTCAATTAGATCATCCGGCTTCTTCGGCTGCTTCTTCGCACCGGCGAGCGCCGCCGCCAGATCCTCGTACCCCACGAGCCCCTCGGTATAGCTTTCGAGATTCTTTGTGCAGTACAGCGGCAGCCCGACGACCTTCGCCTCCATAATATTCAGCGGCTGCCCCTCATAGCGGGAGGAGGACACGAAAGCGTCCATCCTGTCCATGTAGCAGTACGGGTTGCTCCTGCTGCCGAGGAAAAACACCCTGCCGCAGAGCTTGAGCTGTGCCGCCTGCGCCTTGAGCGCCTCCTCGTCCGGTCCTCCGCCGATGATATACAGCCGCAGGTCTTTGCGCTCCGCAGACGCTGCGGCGAACGCCTCAAGCATGATGTCGTAGCCCTTCTGATGGCAGAGCTTGCCGAGCGCCACGAGGTTCACGCACTCGGGGTCTATATCGAGATCCGGCGGATGCTCGCGCATCTTTCTTCGTATCTCCGGCACGTTTATCACGTTTTGGATGACGCGGTGCTTTGCATCCTTTATGCCGGACATCGCCGTAAACGGCTCCCACAGCGCGTCCGACACGGGTACAAATTCATCGTAATACTTGAATTTTTCCTTGAAAAAGTACCATAATACGCGGTATTTCCACTCGTTTTGCAGCTTGACGCGCACATCGTTGTGTATCCACATCACGCGGTACTTCGCCGGAACGGTCAGCGCGCCGACGGCGCACGAGCACTGGTAGGAGTTGAAGTCTATCGCAAGGTCGTATTCCGCCCCCGTCGGGAAATCATAGCTCAGTATGCGCTTTGCCGCGTCGAACGGCATAAAGGAGAACACGCGCGGCGTCGGCTTGAGGTAGTGGATATTCAGTTTTTCCGGAAACTCGACCGCCCAGAACCTCTCGTCCTTCGACAGGTACAGATCCACCTGCACCCGCTCATAGTCGATGGCTCGCAGGAGGTTGACGAGGGATTTTTGTATGCCCCCGACCCCCAGCTCGCTTTGAAACACAGCAATCCTTTTCATAGGCGCTTTCCTTTAGCAGATATTATCTTAATGTATTTTACATGATTCTTCTTCCTTTTTCAATCCCCCAGACTGTTCTCCGGCGAAAAAACCAGCCACAGCGCCGTCACGAGCAAGGCGAACCCCCTGCCGGTGAGCGCGAGATACGTTCCCGCCGCGGCAAGGCAGTATACCCCCGCGAGGCTGCACAGGCGCGCCGCGCGCCCGCCGCGTTCTTCCCCGAAAAGCGCGGTCAGCAGCGCGCGCATAATGCGCCCGCCGTCCAGCGGAAGCACCGGCAGCAGATTGAAGAGCGTCAGCAGCAGACTCACGCCGGACAAAAGCTCTGCCCCCGCCCATGACGCGGCATACGCCAGCGCCAGCCCAGCCGCAGGCCCTCCCGCCGCAGCGGCGGCGTGAACCATGCTCCCCGCGCTGCCTGTGTACTCGATGCACAGCCCCTGCGTCTCCGCGCGTAAGCCCGCTATTTTAAGCCCGAACGCCCGCAGACACGCGATATGCCCAAGCTCATGCACCGCTGCCGCGCAGATGAGCGCCGCCAGTGTACGAAAATCGAAAAAATATACCGCTGCCGCCATTGCGGCAACGGACAGCGGATCAAGCCGAATCGCGGCGCAGTACTTGTTATGTAAACCGTCCTTTGATATGAGCAAAGCCCTACTTCCCCTTGCAGATCCGTCCGGCGGGATACGCCTCGCCGCTCCATGCCGCGTCAAAGGCGCACACGATGGCGTCTGTCAGCCCATACTCGGTAAGCCCGCCGCCCATGGTCTCTATCCGCGCACGCGCTCCGCCTGCCCCTGCGGTGCGCTGCGCCAGCCGTGCCGCCCCGTCGTGCAGCGCGGGAAACAGCAGCCTGAGCGCAAGCGCGGCAAACACCGCCCCCAGCGCCGCCTTGAGCCTGCATCCTCCCACCGTTTCACCCCCAAAAGCAAACCACATCCGGCAGATAATTATATTTTGATTTTGTGCTTGACATTCACGCATCAAGTCATTATAATGAAAAAGCTTTTGAAAACAAAACGCATCGGGGTGTAGCGCAGCTGGTAGCGCGCTTGGTTCGGGACCAAGAGGCCCGGAGTTCAAATCTCCGCACTCCGACCATCGAAAGATAATCCCGCAGTCGTTGAGATTGCGGGATTATCTTGTATTATCAACGCTTGCGCCGTTTGCGCGTTCGTTTTGTTTTGACCGATAATGCGCCGCTTTGACCTATGTTCGTATGGTTTTAACGTGCAATTTTACGAACGGATTTACGAACGAAAAGAGCCGGGGAATTCCCCGGCTCTCCGTTTCAATGCTCCACTATGCAGTCATAGTAGGTAGCGAGCTTGTTGTCACCGGCGTCGTCGTCATTGAGGAAAGCCTCAGCGAGGCACGCGAAGAAGTCCGCGTTGTCTACGCCGAATTTTTTTGCTACACTGCCGTAATCGGAATACAGCATATTCATCGTCGCCCAGAACTCGTGCGGCTCGCAGTCGAGCTTCTTCTTTTCAAAGGCTTTGTTGGTCTGGTCGATGTTCCAATGCGGTCCGGTCTTGCCGTCCGTGTCGCGTAGGTGCATCATCCAATCCTTTTCCTCTTCCCAGCTTAATCCCTCGTCGCCGCCATACTCATTGTAACCGCTATAACCGCGGCTGTAGTCTCCGCCGTAGCCCTGACCTCCGCCCATTCGCGTGTCGCCGTAGCGGCGGGCATAAGGATCTCTGTCAAAGCCTATGCGGCGCGGCTCACGATAATAATATGGCGTCCGTTCGTATCGCTGCTCGCTCTCTCTGTCGTAGCGTGCCGGGCGCATATCGTCATAGCGTCCGTCGCGTTCGGGCTCGACGCCGCTGTCCGGGAGATATATGTATCAAGTACGCCGACATTGCCGCTGTCCAGAGCCATTTTCGCGTACTTCGCCGCGTTCGCCGTGTCCGCTTTTGTGCCGTGACCAGAAATATAGCAGCGTGTGATGTTATACAACATTCTGCCATACTCCGGTGTGTCGGCAGGCTCGGCGCTTTCTGCCTCGGTCAAAAAAGCCTTATAAAGCTCATCTGCCTTTTCACTGTCGGCTTCAACGCCGGCGCCTGTTCTATAAGCTCCCGCAAGTGAATATTTCGCATTTATGCTGCCAAGCTCCGCCGCTTTCGTCAAAAGCGCCGCTCCCTTTGCCGCATCCTTTTCCGTGCCATTGCCATCATAGAAGCACAGCCCCAGCAGATACAGCGCGGACGCATTTTCGGATTCCTCCGCAGCTTGCAGCTTTTCAAATGCCGCCGGATAGTCGTAGTCCACGTAATAAAGCTCCGCCGCCTCATTATAGACGCTTTGCCAGTCCGTCGCCTCTGCCGCGCTTTCCTCGGCGGCTTCCGCTGCCGCATCTTCGGCGGCGGCGCTCGCTGCCGCGTTCGTCTCCTGCGCCGGAGCAGCCGTTCCGCCGCAGGCGCACAGCGCCAGTGCCATTGTGAGCACCAATAATATTGAAATCAACTTTTTCATGTTCTCTCTGCCTTTCTGTATATTTTGTATAAAATTCAGCAGTTTACACCGCTGAGCGTATCGCAATTATAATATATATATATATATATTGTCAAACATTTCCTGCAAATTACTCAACTTTTTTCCCATGCGCCGCCGCTCTTGAATTGCCGTGAATTTTCTGCTATTCTATACGAGATTATTACTGTGAGGACAAACAGATGAAATTCGATCAACGGATCATTCTTAAAAACGGGAAAAAGGCGCGGCTCAGGAACGCCGACACGGCGGACGGGGAAGCCCTCTGCGATATTTATACCGCCACACACGCCGAAACGAATTATTTGCTGTCATACCCCGATGAAATCAGCATAGATCCGGAACAGGAGGGGCAGCTCCTGCATGAAAAGACCGTCAGCCCAAACGAAATAGAGATCGTTGCCGTCATCGATGACAAGGTTGTCGGAACAGCCGGTATCAAAGCCGTCGGCAAAAAACACAAGGTGAGACATCGGGCTGACTTCGGCATTAGTATTCTGAAGGAGTACTGGGGGCTCGGCTTGGGCAGGGCGCTCACGGCAGCTTGCATACGGTGCGCGAGAGACGCAGGGTATGCGCAGCTTGAGCTGACCGCAGTATCCGGCAACGAAAGAGCCTTGTCTCTGTATCGGGCTTTGGGCTTTGAGGAGTTCGGGCGGAATCCGCGCGGCTTCAACTCACGAGTGAGCGGGTATCAGGAATTGGTCTATATGCTGTTGAGCTTATAAGTCTCTCCTGCGTACCGGTAAGCTGATGAACAGAATAAATATTTTGATACGGAGCGTGAACGCATGAAGCGTATTGCATGGGTGGACATTGCAAAGTACATATGCATAATGGCGGTGATGCTGGAGCACCTTGAGAGCACAACGGACGTGCTCGGCTGCTTCTTCTCCCCGTTTTTCGTGCTGTGCTTTTTCGCCGTCGCAGGGTACACACATAAAGCCGGACAGCCGTTCGGCGCGTTCATGGTGAAAAAGCTGCGCACGCTCTTTGTTCCGTGGCTCATTTTCAGCGTGTTTGACATTGCGCTCTCTCAGCTCGTGTCATTCAGCGACCACGGCAGCTTCTGGACGGAGCTGGGGTGGAATCTGCTGCAAATCCGCGGGCAAGGCGACCAGATATGGTTCGTGGCGGCGCTGTTTATGGCGTTCATCCCGTTCTGGGCGTTTATCGAGTGGTACTTCCGCAGCCCTAGCACGCCCGCAAGGCGGGCGGCGTTCGTGCTCATCGCGCTCGCGCTCTTTTACGCGGACACGTTCTATTCAAACCATATGGATCCGGCGCTGCTCCCGTGGGGCACGTCGGCGCTCCCGTGGCACATTGAATACATATTCCAGGGGATGTTCTACATGACGCTCGGCTATATGTTCCGCGAGAGCTGGGAGACGGGCTTCGACCGGCTGAACACACGCGCGGGGCGCATTATCCTGTTCGCCGTGTACGCGCTCATCATATACCTCCCCTATTTTGCCGATGTGCCGGAAGCGCTGTTCGCGCTGTCCGCGGTGTACATCACGCCTGTTCTGGGCATCATGCTCACGTTCGCGGTCAGCAAGGCGATCCCTGCAAACCGCTATATGTGCTACGTCGGGCAGAACACGCTCATTTACTTTGCGCTGCACGGCAAGCCGTTCTCCTTTGTCGAGGGTATGCTCCGGCGCTTTGCCGCGCCGCTGTATTCCGCGCTGCTCTCGAACGCGCTGACGTCGAATCTCTTCGCCGTGGTATTCACCTTCGTGCTGTCGCTCACGCTCATCATTCCGGCGTATATCATAAACCGCTGGCTGCCGTTCATCGTTGGGCGGCGCACGAAAACGCCGGCGCGCTCGGCATGATATATCACAGCGAAATATCGAGGATAATTGAA
>CAKTKT010000058.1 GCA_934572325.1 uncultured Oscillospiraceae bacterium | reverse complement strand
AACTTGCCCATGAGACCCCTCCGCTGGCTGTCTCCCGCTGAGATTACTGTACAATATGTTTGACAAACCTACAATTTTTCTTGTTTTTGATTTTTGTCGGAAATGCGGCAGAACCGCCCGACGAATGGGCGGTCCTGCCGCTTGCTTATACGCTCAAGCCAAACCTTGCGTATGCCCACGGCATTTCCGCATCGGTCAGCTCTCTCACGCGCACCTCGCCGCCGTCGAACTCCTTGTAGATATGCCCGTCGAGCGTGATGCGCCCCGTCGGCGTCTTGAGAGAGAACATCTCCGCGTTTATGAACGGGGATCTCGGGCTTTTCTCGCAGTAGAGGCACAGCGCGTCATAGTCCTGCGGGAGCTGCGGCTCGGTGGTGAACGAGTAAAACCTGCGCCACTCGCCGCGGTGCAGATCCATCAGCACCCAGCCGAGCGCGCCGTCGGCGTCGAAGCGGTAGCGCTCGTCAAACTGCGCCTGCTCCACGCCGCCCCCCAAGACTTGCAAAGCGCCGGAGAAATGTAGTATACTAACGGCGGTCACGGCGAAATATTTTACGCAAAATGCTTTACGGAGAATGACACAATGAATGAAAACGTTATAAAATTTTTTGAGCGCTATGATACCGACGAGGCGCTGCGCGCGCGCGTCGCCGAGGCGGAGGCGAATTACCCCGGCTCGCTGGAGATACGCGAGGCGCTGTGCGAGGCGGTGCTGCTGCCGATTGCGCAAGAGCTCGGATTGGGCTTTACGCTGGACGATCTGCGCAAGTACGAGACGCGCAGAAAGATGGCGCGCGCCACGCAGAACGTCGAGGAATGGCTCGCCGAGCCGGACGACGGCGGGGATAGCTACTGGCTGCTCGACCGCGGCTGGTCGAACGACGAGACGAAGTTCTGCGCCGGCAAGTGAACGGGCGCAAAGGCGCGAAAATGCAGGGGCGTGAGCTTGCCCCTGCATTTTTTGTTTCGCTTACCCGCGCCCGGGCTCTAATATGCTTATGGTCTCGGCGACCTCCGGATACGCTTCATACGGCGTGTCGCTCTCGCGCACCTCTATCTCGCGCGCGATATGCTCCAGCGTCTCCATGTCGCTCGTGCCCGTTATCGTGAGCAGATATCCCCGCTCCGCGTCAAAGAGGAGGATGTAGTTTGCCCTGTTGTTCTCATAGAAGCCGAACATCTCGCTTTCGGAGTAGTCCGAGGTTATTTTCTGCACGTGCCACACGCCCCAGTCCGTCTCCTCCACAATCTCCGCCTTGCCGCTGAGGACACGCTGCGCCTTGTATGTCGTGGGTACGTTGCTTATGCCGACGATATACGGTATGCTGTCGCCGCTGCCCTCGTCGGTGAGGTAGCTTGTCCAGCCGTCCTCGTCCGTTATGCCGTACCTCGGCTCGCTCGGCAGCCAGAAGCAGCGGAGCTCCGGCTTGTTATGCGTCTGCGCAGGTCCGGTGAACGTGAACACCATGCTCGCCTCCGGATAGCTCAGCTTCTGCTGCTCGGTGATGTTCCCGTCCTCGTCCACGAACGTCCAGTAGCCGGAGACGGTCTCCCCCGCCTGAACGTCGCGCCTGTCCATGGTGAAGCTCGCCACGGCGTAAGCCGTCGCCGTCAGCAGCGTCGCGAGCGCGGCGGCGAGCAGCAGCGTGCGCGCGGTCTTTCTCGCGCGTCGCGCGCCCTTCTTCTCCGGCGCGGCAGCGCCGATGCTTTCAAACACCGCCGCTTTTACCCGCTCCGTGCGCGCGGCGTCCGCCGTGCCTATCGTCACGTCCTCCGGGCAAATGTCGCCGCAGATGTCAGTTATATATACTTTCAACGCTGTACCCCCTTTCCATAAGATATGCTCTCAGCCGTTTCCTGCCGCGGGCGAGCTTTGTGCGCACCGTGGCGGCGTTCATGTCCATGTCGTCGGCGATGTCCTCCGTCTTCTGATAAAGGAAATAGTGCCGCTGGAATATCTCCCTGTCCGGCTGGGGCAGACTGTCCACCGCGCGGCGCGCCGCCGCGCCCAGCTCGTTGACGATGTACTGCTGCTCCGGCAACGTGCACTCCGCCACGGGGATGTCGTCCTGCAAAGGCTCGCTTATGCGCATCGTGCGCAGGCGGGACTTTGCCTTGTTGCGGGCGATGGCGGCGATATACGCCTTCAGCGCCCCGCTCTCTGCGTTCAGGCGGTTATACCACAGCGCCGTGAATGTGTCCGCCGTCAGCTCCTCCGCGTCCTCCTCGCCGAGCATCCCGCCGAGGACGTTTGCCACGATGGCATAGACATAGGGCGTATAAAGCTCTATTATCTCCGCCAGCGCCGCCGTGTCGCCCCGGTGCAGCCGCGCGACAAGCCTTTTTTCGTTCATCGCGTCACGCCCCCTCCGATGTCCACACGGTCTCGTCAAAGCTCGCCTTTACGCTGTCCCACAGCCGCTCCACAATGTACAGCCCCTCGACCTGCCCGCTCAGCTCCCACAGCCGCGCAGGGGTGACGGTGACAATGCAGACGTAATCCTTCATCTCCTCGCCGTCCTCTATGCTCGACACGGCGCATACCCGCACCGGACAGCCGAGCGCGGCGAAGGTCTCCGCCGTCTGCATAACGTACTCGTTGTGTATGCGTATGTACTCGTTAAAATCGGTAATCACGCCGTTTTCGTCGCGCAGCGCTTCCGTGCGCTTGTCGCCGTCCGCGCCGGGCTCGGAGCGAATGACGAAGTCACGCGGCTCGTCCTGCGCGTACTCGCGAAAATCCTCCATGTCTGTATCGCGCAGGAAGAAGTTGCCCTCGCGCTCATAGATCGCCTCCAGCGCCTCCTCCCAGCTCGCGTGGGTGTCGCTCTGCTCCCGCGCGTTTTGGCTCTCCGCCATCTCCCGCTCCTGTGTCTCGGAAAAATAGCTGTCCGTGCGGATGAACGGCGTCGCGTCCGCGCCGTGGCTGCCCTCCTCGAGCGTCGGCGTGTCCTGCCGCGCCGCGCGCGTGTCCGCGCAGCCCGTCAGCGGCACGGCGAGCGCCGCGCACAGCAGCAGCGCAAAAAGTCTCCTCATTTTTCCGCCCCTTTCGTGTCAATATCGTTTGGGTCGCCTGTGTTTTTTGCTTTCACCTATATAAACGCGCTCCGGCGGAAAAATGTTTCAGCTTCGCTGAAATATATAGGACAGCGGCGTATTTTTGCGCCGCTGTCCTTGGTCTGTCGTTTAATTTGCCTTTACCTCCGGCGTTGCCCACCACAGGTACGCGCCGTTGAATTTGTCCGCCTTGTCTTTATCCGTGAACGTCACGCTCATGGAGTCCGTCAGCACCAGCTCCTTGTATACCACGAGCAGACTGCGCCCGTCGCGGTGGGGGTCAGTTATCGCGGCGGTCTTGGGCAGGTTGTAGAGTATGCCGTCGGCAATGACCTTTGCATCCTCGCGCGTGACGGCAAAGGCGCAGTTGAGCATCAGCGCGCCCTTGAAGCCGCCCTCGCCGAGCCCAAGCTCCTCGGCGGTGACGGTGTAGGTGGTATCGTCCTCGCGTGTGAAGCGCGCCGCGTCGATGCGGTACATATTGTCAAACCGCGCCGCGTCGCCGCTGAGCGGGGCAGTGTCCTCCATCTTGCCGGTGTCGGCGGCGACGTTTTCGTCGATGACGTCGCGCACCGTCTCAAAATATATCTGCTGCCCCTCGTCGTTGGGGTGCACCCCGTCCGACAGCGCCTCGAAGAAGCCCTCCTGCCCCAGCGCATAGTAGGGGGCAAACGTGTCCGCCACGGGGACGGAGTAATACCCGCACACGTTCTCAAGCGTCTGCATACGCGGCGTGTGCCCGCCCTCGGTCGATTCCAGCACGTAGATTATCGCGCAGTCGGGGTTTTTCATGTGTATCGCGCGCACGAGCGCCTCAAAGTATACGCCGAAGTCCTCATCCGGGTCGTCATGCCCGTAGCAGAGCAGCGCAAGGTCGCAGTCCGCCGCCGTCGCGCCGTCCTTGACGGTCAGCATATCCGGAAAGAGACTGTTGCCCGCGCCGGATAGGTTTTCCACCGTCATGCCGACGCTGTACTTTTCCTCGACATAGTCCTTCAGGAGGTTGAACCACATCGTTCCCTCGCCGCTCGCGCCGTAGCCGCTGATGACGGAATCGCCCATTATGAGCATCTTCACGTCGCATCCGTTGGCGAGCTTTTGATAGAAGCTGTACTTTTTCGCCTCCTCGTTGCGCTTGGCGCGCTCCGCCGCCGCGCGTTCGGCTTCCTCCTGCGCGCGCTGCTCCTCGGCTGCCTGCGCCGCGGCTGCCTCCTCGGCGGCGGGATCGGTCTGCTGCGCGGTCTCCTGCGCGGTCTTTTCCGGTGCAAGCTCCCCGCTCTCACGCTTCGCCTGCCGCGCCTGCAAAACTATCACAAATACAAGCGCCGCCGCGAGCACGGCGAGCACCGCGATAAGCGCTATTTTCGCCTTCTGGCTGTATCTCGGCTTTTCGTATCTCTTTCTCATGATCCGTACCTCTCTGTGCCGTGTATATAGTATAATATTACATCACCAAGTGACATAAGGCAACAGAAATTTTGCGTCTTTCTGCGACCCGCGAGGTCACAAGCCCAAGCCGTCTATCTACATACAGAAAAAGTCCGCAGAGCCGAAGCCCTACGGAACTTTGTGGTGGACGATACAAGACTCGAACTTGTGACCTCCCGCACGTCAAGCGGATGCGCTACCAGCTGCGCCAATCGTCCTTTTGTTTCAAGCAAGAGGTATTTTATACTATGCGCCGCCAATTGTCAAGAGTTTTTTTCGCCGCTTTTCTTTCGGGGCAAGCGGACAAAAAGGAAGCGCGGGTGCGCTTCCTTTTTGCCTTGAGCCAAACACAGCCTGTTTATTCCACACAGTAAACCGTGATGGTCTGCTGCACGCCGAAGGCTTCGACCGTGAGCCTCACGCCGCCGGCGATCGTGCCGATAATGGCAACCTGGCAGCTCTGCGTATCGTCACTCGGTGTGAGCTGGAGCACCGTGTCATCGCTGACGGACCATGTGAACTTCACACCCTCGACCGACAGCGGGTACGGCACGGCGGTCAGCGGCACAACCTCATTCTGGCTAAGATGCATCGTGAACTCAGTGACCGTGTTTTCATAATTCTTGATGTCTATCTTCTCCAGCGTCGGCGTCGGCGTCGGCGGTGCGGTCGGCGCAGCCTCAATGTTGGGGACGTTGTTCGTCACCGCGACAGGCGGCGTCACCTTCGTTTCCACCCGATCCGCGCCGTCAAGGCTCGTCGATACCATGACTATGACCGCAAGGATAACTGCTACTACCAATATCAAGCCAAAAATCATTTGCCATTTTGTGTTTGTCTCCGCCCGCTCGTAGGAGGCGGTCCCTCTGACCGTCCCCGGGGTGGTGCCGGGCGTTCTGGAGCTCTGCGTGACTCTGCGCGTGCCGCAGTTGGGGCAGCGGCTGCGCATGGACGAAAACGTCTCCCCGCACCGGCGGCATTTAACTTCAGGAATCATGCCCATTTACAAGTTCCTCCTCATTCTATGTAAGCGCTCCCCCTCGGCTGGCAGACAGCGCCGGAATCTGTTTTTCTCCGGCGGACAGCGCCCGTCATGCCGACAGGGCAATAGAATCATTTATAAATAATACAACTTATTGTGCTTTTCGTCAAGTCTTGCGGTACACTTTTGGGCAATTTGGGGCAATTTTTCGGTCATTATCCCCCACCGCGCCCCCAATTTCCGCTTTTTTGCGTTGTTCCGGCGGCTGCAATTGTGCATTTTTTCATATCGCCCGCCACTTTGATGCGTCCGGCACGTCCGTACAGCGGCGGCGCTTCGGCAACTGCACCTTGAAAAAAACGGCTTCCGATGTTATAATCAAGACAAGAGAACATATGAACGGAGTATTCGTCATGTCCAAAAACATCACCCGCATCGTGCTCACGGGCGGTCCGGCCGCCGGCAAAACGACGCTCATCAGCCGCATACTCAAGGAGTTCAAGACGGAGGACGGCTGGCGCGTCATCATCGTTCCGGAGACCTCGACGGAGCTTATCTCCGGCTTCGGGATAAAGCCGTTCGGCAACTGCGTGTCCATGGAGGATTTTCAATACTTCGTCATATCCGACCAGCTTCACAAGGAAAAGCTCGCCCTCGGCGCGGCGGAGCTCGTGCCGGAGGAGAATGTGCTCATAGTGTACGACCGCGCCGTGCTCGACGACAAGGCGTATGTGAGCGACGAGCAGTTCGCCCTCACGCTCTCGCACTTCGGCAAGACCGAGGAGGAGGTCATGCGCGGCTATGATGCGGTGCTGCATCTCGTGAGCTGTGCAAAGGGCGCGGAGTTTGCCTATAACTTCGGCAACGTGGCGCGCTATGAGGACGTTGAGACCGCGCGGCGCATGGACGATCTGACCCTGCGCGCGTGGAGCAGACACCCGAATCTTCACATCATCGACAACTCCGTCGATTTTGACGACAAGCTCAACCGCGCGATGAACGCCGTCTTTGCCATCGCCGGTCAGCCCGCGCCTCAGGCGGAAAAGCGCAAGTACCTCATCTCCATGCCGGATACGGCGATGCTCACGGATAAGCTCGGCGCGGTGGCGGTGGACATGATGCAGACCTATCTCACGCCGACCAAGCCGAATGTCGAGCGCCGCATACGCCAGCAGCGCAGCGGCAGCGAGTACCTGTATTTTTATACGGAAAAGCGCCTCGGCGAGGACGGGCAGCGCTGGGTGACGGAGCGCCCCATCTCCGAAAAGGAGTATATCGCCTATCTGATGGAGGGGGATGTGCGCCTGCACAGCGTGCGCAAGACGAAATACCGCTTCAGTCTCGGCGGGCGGCGCATGGAGATCGACGTCTACCCCTTCTCCGACGAGAAAGCCGTGATGTTCATATACGGCTCGCCGTCCGAGCCTGCCGCAATCCCCGACGGCATCAGGATTCTCCGCGACGTCACCGGCGCGCCGGAGTATAAAAACCGCCAGCTCGCCGGAACGCAGACGCTGTAAGAGGCGCAATATATAGTACAGACCGCCCCGGGCAGGCATGCTCCCTGCTCGGGGCGGTCGCGGTCATGCGCCGAACACTATCTCGCCCACGCGGCGGACGCCCCAGCGCAGATAGGCGAGCTTATCCATCAGCTCCGCCTTTTTTATCGCAAAAGCGCGATCCAGTATGAACTCAATATCGTGGATCTCGTTCATCACCTGACAGAATTTCATCCACTCTTCACGCAGTATTATTTCTGCTTTCATCCCATACGGCAGCTCATCACTGCCGCTGCTGCGGAAAACCGCCGTGTCGGCGTTTACACCGTCTGTCACAGTGACCTCGCAGCTTTTCCCGACAGGGCACTGAACAACGACGCTCTCCCCGTCGGCATACGCGCGGCAGCCCTCATCGCCGGTGCAGCTTATCTCATAGCTCTCCGCGGAGGCGGAGCAGCCGTAGGCATAGAGCGAAAAGCGCTCCGTTCCGGACGGGTCGATATAGTAGTCGTATACGAAATCCCCGTCGCCGTTCATCAGCTTCACAAAGCTCACCCCGGCGTCGAAGGCGCCGGAATACGCCTCTATCTCGGTCAAGCCCGGCGCATCGCCCTCGTACTCGGTGATGCGCACCGTGAAGGAGCGCACGCTGTCCTCGCTGACCTCTATCACCGTCTCCGAGCCGAGCGGAGACAGCGCGCCGGTATCGATCTCATCGCCGTTATCGAAGCTGATCGTTGCGTTGAGGATATTGCTTCGCGGGCTTGGGTCGTCATAGAGCTTTATGCGCCGTATGCTCTGCGGCGTGTCAAAGGCGACCTCTACCGTCCTTTCGCCGTCACCGGTCTCGCTGTGCCATATGCCGGTGACATTGTTCGCCGGATCAAGCACATTGGAAGTGTCGCCGAGCAGAAAATCCGTGAGCACTCCGGCGTCTCCGGATGAAGCGGTCACCTGCGCGGCATAGCACAGGGAGGTCGTCTCCCTCCGCCAGAACACCTTGTCGCCGTTTACCACGCGGAATATCTTTTCCGCTTCGTCCTGCGAACGATGCGCAAGCGCCGCCGCGAAAAGCCGCGAGGACAGCATGGAGCGCGACAGCGAGCCCGCCGACATCGGCATACGCACGCGCTCGCTCCAGTCGTATACCCCCGGCGCAAATACGCGGAGACTTTCCCCCGGGTCGATCGTCGATTTTATATTGAGCCGATAAAAGTCGTCCGTCGCTTTAAATGCGGTGCTGTATGCAAAGCCCTTGTACACGAGCGGCTTATAATCGGTGTCGCGCAATATCTCGCCCACCGCTCTGTCAAAGAGCAGCGCCGCAAGCTGGTGATCCTGATGCAGATCACAGTCCACGCCGTAGATAACATCCGGTCGGTGCGCCAGAATAACATCCCGTATATCCTCAAGCACGTTCTGCCGCGTATACGCCCGCCCCTCGCGGAACGGCGGATGGTCAGCCAGCGCGTAGGTATATGCGTGTCCGCTGAGCGACCCCACGCTGGCGGAGCTATTATACAGCGCGTTTCCGTCGTCATCCCTGCACCCGTCGCCGTAGCCGAGGAAAATGATGTGCTCCTCATCCACGCCGAGCGCCGCGAGCGCGTTTATCGCCTCTTTAAGGCGCTGCTTTGCGGGAACGCGATAGTCCCCGTTCGTGACATAGACGACATACACCTCGCTGCCGTAGCGGATATACTCCTCCATCACGCCTCCGGCGAGGTTTATCTCATCGTCCTGATGCGGCACGACGACCATCACCTTTTTATCGGCGTACAGCGCCGCTTTGCCGTTATCGACCTCGCAGTACGCGGCGGAGCGCGTATATATCATCATCATAACGCCCAGGCTCACCGCCAGCAGGGCGCATGCCGCCCCGCCCCAGCGGCACAGCCGCCCCGAGACGCCGGGGAGGAAAAATGCCGCAGCAAAGCCCGCCGCCGCGGCTGCCGCCGTCAGCCATGCGGGAAGCGCTGTATGCATAAAAACGCCCGCGAGCCGCGCGGCGAGCCATATCTCCAGCGCGAACAGCGCCGCCGCGCCTATTCTGCGCATTACACTTTTTTTCGTACCGTACACTCCCATCATCCGACAGATTTTCGCGGGGCAGAGGTTTCCTTAGGGATTCATCGTGTAGTTGGGCGCTTCCTTAGTGATATAAATATCGTGCGGGTGGCTCTCCTTGAGACCGGCGGAGGTTATGCGCACGAACCTGCTCTCCGTGCGAAGCTCCTCGATATTATGCGCGCCGCAGTAGCCCATGCCGGAGCGCAGACCTCCCATCATCTGGTATATCGTCTCGGACACCGCGCCCCTGTACGGCACGCGCCCCTCGACGCCCTCCGGAACGAGCTTTTTGTTGTCCTGCTGGAAGTAGCGGTCACGGCTGCCCTTCTGCATCGCGCCGAGACTGCCCATACCGCGGTAGACCTTGAACTGCCGCCCCTGATACACCTCGGTCTCGCCGGGCGCCTCGTCGCAGCCGGCGAGCATAGAGCCCATCATCACGACCCTGCCGCCCGCGGCGATCGCCTTGACGATATCGCCGGAGTACTTTATGCCGCCGTCGGCGATGACCGGTATGCCGTATTTATCCGCGACCTCCGCGCACTGCATGATCGCCGTGACCTGCGGCACGCCTATGCCGGCGACGACGCGCGTGGTGCATATCGACCCCGGGCCTATGCCGACCTTGACGCAGTCCGCGCCAGCGCGGATGAGCGCCTCCGCCGCCTCGGGCGTGGCGATGTTGCCCGCGACGAGCTGAATGTCGGGAAAGCGCTCCTTCACCTCGGCGACGCAGCGCATGATGTTTGCCGAATGACCGTGCGCGCTGTCGAGCACGAGCACGTCCGCCCCCGCGTCGATGAGCGCGCCGCTGCGCTCGAGAATATCCGCCGTCACGCCGATCGCCGCCGCGCACAGCAGCCGCCCCGCCTCGTCCTTGGCGGAGTTGGGGTACTTGAGCACCTTCTCGATGTCTTTTATCGTGATAAGCCCCTTGAGCCGGTAATTCTTGTCAACTATGGGGAGCTTTTCAATGCGGTTTTTCTGGAGGATGGCTTTCGCCTCGTCGAGCGTCGTCCCCTCAAGTCCGGTGATGAGACCTGTCTTGGTCATGACCTCGTCGATGCAGCGGGACATATCGGTCTCAAACTTCATGTCGCGGTTGGTGATGATGCCGATAAGGCGGCCGTCCGTGTCAACTATGGGTACGCCGGAGATGCGGAACTTCGCCATGAGCGCGTCCGCGTCGCCGAGGGTGTTGTCCGCGCTGAGGGAGAACGGGTTTGTGATAACGCCGTTTTCGGAGCGCTTGACCATGTCCACCTGCTCCGCCTGCGTGTCGATGCTCATGTTCTTGTGTATGACGCCGACGCCGCCCTCGCGCGCGACGGCGATCGCCATGCGGTACTCCGTCACGGTGTCCATCGCCGCGCTCATCACCGGCACGTTCAGCCGGATGCGCTTTGTGAGCTGCGTGGAGAGATCGATGTCCGCCGGAAGCACATCGCTCTCCGCCGGAACAAGCAGCACATCGTCAAATGTCAGCCCCTCGCCGACAAAGCGCCGTGAGTAGAGTTCGTTGAGACCCATATAGTAACCTCCATATTTATTTCAAGGCGCGGTCGTCCGCACCATAAATTTTTGACATTATACCAGATTCCGCGGCAAAGTCAAGTCTGCCCGGCGTGCTCGCGCGCGTAGTAGAAGATATACTGCTGGGCAAGTCCGGCGTACCCGCCGAGAGACGCGGGATCGAAGTCCGGCGGGAAATGCTCGGCTAGGGCACGGCGCATCCACACGTCTATCGGGAACGCCTCCGTATGCCCCAGCCCGAACAGCGCCACGCAGTCGGCGACCTTCTCCCCCACACCGCTGAGCTTTAAAAGCTCGCGCTTCGCTTCGGCGTGATCGCACTGTGTGAGCGCCTCCAGATCCAAGCTGCCGTCCGCCACGGCGCGGGCAGCCGAGAGTATGTACGCCGCGCGATACCCGCAGCGCAGCATGGCAAGCCCGTCCTCGCGCAGCGTGCAGAGCGCCGCCGCCGAGGGGAAGGTATAAAACCGCTCGCCGTCCAGCTCCGTGCGCTCTCCGTATGCCGCGCACAGGCGTTCGACAATGCCCTTTATCCGCTTGATGTTGTTGCACTGGGATATGATGAACGAGCACAGCGCCTCCCACGGCTCCTGCCGCAGTATGCGTATCCCCTGCCCGAACGCCGCACATTCCCGAAGATATTCTCCCCCCGCAAAGCCGCGGCTTATCTGCGCATAGTCGCGTCCGAGATCAAAGTATTCCCGCCACAGAGCCTCCGGCGCGGCGGAGCGTATGTATACCCTGTCGTCCTCCGCCCATACACGTGCCGGATAACCGCGCGCAACGCCGCGGTACACGCCGTTTTCATCGGCGTTCCAGCGGAAGCACTGCCCGCACTCAAAGGTCTTGACTGTGTCCAGCTCCCCGCACGATGCAAGGCGCAGTGTTTTTGCCTGACCCATACGCTCACGTCCTTATCTTTGTGTGTCTATTTGTGTCTATTATAATAGTCTATCCCCGTCCGGTTTTCAAGAGTGTAGGTTTGTCAAACATATTGTACAGTAATCTCAGCGGGAGACAGCCAGCGGAGGGGTCTCATGGGCAAGTTGT
>CAKTKT010000057.1 GCA_934572325.1 uncultured Oscillospiraceae bacterium | reverse complement strand
ACACGGGTGCGGAGCTGACCGGAGTTGCCGTTGTTGTAAAGTCTGTCGATGGACAGAACGGGCCAGCCGTACTCGTCATGCATGATGTGCGACGCGAGAGCGCGCTCGAAGCCCCAGTAGTCGCAGTACTTCATCTGCTCGTAGATGATGCCCTCCGCGCCGAAATCCTTGGCAAGACGGTCAGCCGTCACGCGGCGCTGGTGCACCTTCTCGTCGGATATGTAGCGGGCGCACTCGGAGTGCTCCATCACGTGCAGGCAGATCTGGCGCAGTGCGTCCTCGTCATCCTTGAGCTCGATGACCTCGCGCCCCGGAGCGGAGCCGAAGCAGTAACGGTCGGACACGACGAGCGCGCCGCAGCCCTCGATGAGCTTGGTGAGCTGGGGATCGTCGATCTCGGAGCCGACGATGGCGACGCGGGCGCGGAACGCGGGCTTCTTGTCGGGCTTGCGCTTTTTGAGCTCCTCCAGAGTCTCGCGCAGCTTCGGCAGGACGAGCGCCTTGGGGCAGCAGTACGTCACGAGGTTGAGAACATGGAACTCGTAGCCGGTGATGACGGGGTTGTCCGCCTTGCGCATCTCGGAGATCTCGGAGATGATGCGGCAGACCTCGTTGTGCTCCTCGACCGCCTTGCGGATGGCGGCGTCGGACGTGTCAACGCCGAAGGTCTCGGTGATCCTGTCGAGCACGCGCAGACGCATCTGCGTGACATAGGAGTCGAGGGTGTAGTCGGTGATCTTGTAGGGGATGTCGCAGTGGGTGACGAAGAAGCTGGGCTTCTGGTTGACCTGCAAAATGTCGAAATGCTCCATCGCCCTGTTCATCATGGAGCAGGCGTCAACGCCGATCATCGCGTCGAGGAACTGATAGCCGCCCTCAATGCCGCGCTCCACGAGTGCTCTGGCATATTCGCAGGTGTAGTTGGACATATAGTAGGTGGCGATGTCGATTGAGCCCGTGTTGGGAGCGCGCAGACGAACCGAGAAGCAGTTGCCGACGTTCAGCAGCGCTTCGGGGATGTGATAGCAGGTGTAGCCGAGGGCGATGCCGCCGTCGGCCTGTGCCTGTCTCACCAGTTCATTGTCAGCATTCTCAAGCAGGCCTTCAAAGTAGATCAGATGCTTAAGATCTTTCAAATGTTACACCTCTTCTTTAAAGAATTTCTATTTTTTGGAGTGCTTCCTTCACTCCCTTGAGCATTACGGAATCCGCGGGCAGCTCAAGGACGCTCTTGCCCTTGATGTCGTTGGCGGCGAAGCCGCTGTCCGCAGGGATGTAGGCGAGGACTTCCACGCCGGGAACGTTGACCAGATCCTTCAGCTCGGGATTTGTCATGCGGTTGACGATGACGCCTATCCTGTCATAGCTGATAAGCTCATCCGCCACGCTCTTGATGGTTTCAAGGACCTGTTCGCCTTTCTTGCTCTGATCGGTGATCAGCAGCAGATGCGTGACCTTCTCCATGACACGGCGCTGTATCTGCTCGATCCCCGCCTCGCCGTCAATGACGACGTAGTCAAAGCTGTTTGCGAGGATCCCGATGACCTCCTTGAGATAGGAGTTCACCTTGCAGTAGCATCCGGAGCTCTCCGGACGCCCGATCGCAAGAAACGCGAACCCCGGCATCTCGACCAGAGCGTCAAAGATTCTGAAGCGCGCCTCCGACAAAAGCTCAAGCGCTTCCTTGGTGTCGCCGTTTTCAACGCTGTCCACGATGCTCATGCGAATATCGTCCAGCGTCAGCTTAACGTCCACGCCAAGAGCAACGGACAGACCCACGGCGGGATCCGCGTCTATTGCGAGTATCCTCTTGTCGGGGTATCCTTCGACAAGAAGCCTCACGATGGAAGCGGAGATGGAGGTCTTGCCGACCCCGCCCTTGCCTGCGACCGTGATAATCTTGGCTTTATTTTCCATTTGCGTCCCCCCTTAATTATAAGCATGGTGATAGCCACGGTTCATTCGTTCATATTTTATCACAGCGCCGTTAAATATGCAAGTTAAACACTGAAAAAATGTCTGTGCGCCTGTTTTTTGTTTAGAATTATTGAAATGTTTTTTCGTTTGTCAGGCACGTGTTTAGACAAACCGCGCCCAAACGTCTGAAAACGTTTTGACGCCCGACGGTATACGCCGGACGTCAAGGCAGAATATTGCGAAAATGGCGTGCCGGCTCTGCAAAAATGTTCCGTATTCCCGAAAACACGGCGAAAGCGACCCGTGCAAGGCACGGCGGCATGAACCTTTCGCGCAGATGGCGTATATTTTCGGCAGTGTGCACAAAATCGGCGGTGCGCTTTGGACATATACCCCAAAAATGTCAGTCCAAGTTGACTTTGTGTGCCGCAATTGTTAAACTATTCCTAGAGTCTGGTACGGCAAATATATTATAATGAAAAGAGGGGTTACATTTGAGAGATCTGAAGCATCTGCTCTTTTTTGAAAACCTGCTTCGGCAGGCGAACAACGAGCTGGTGCAGAAAGCCTGCGGCGAGGGGAAGCTCGCGCTGGCTTACAACTGCTCATACATTCCAGAAGTGCTGCTGGACGTGGAGTGCTGCTTCGGCGTGAGGCTGCGCGCGCCCGGCTGCACAAATCCGGATCTTGCGACCTACTATATGACCAACCGCTCCTGCCCATACGCCAAGAGTATTCTGGAGCGCGCGTTCGAGGGCGGGTATAATTTCATCGACGCGCTCATCGGGCAGGAGTGCTGCACGACGATGAACCGCATGGAGCAGTATTTCACCTACTGCAAGCTCATCCCCAAGGAAAAGTTCTTCGCCAGCTACATAGACATGCCGCTGAAAAAGACCGAGTGGCACGCGGGGTATTTCCGCCGTCAGATAGAGAAGAAGATAATCGAGCCGCTCTCGCGCGTGTACGGGGTTGACTTTTCCGAGGAAAAGCTGCTCGCCGCGATCGAGCTGCACAACGAGGTCAGCCGCATCATCACGGAGCTGGGCAATTTCCGCAAGCTCGACGCTCCGCCCATCACGGGGTATGAGTTCCATGTCATACAGCTCGTCACTCTCACCTGCCCCAAGCGGCTCATCCTCCCCTACCTGCGCGAGACGCTGGAGGAGGTCAGGGCGCGCGAGGTCGATCCCAAGCCCTTCTATCGGGCGCGCGTGATGGTCGTCGGGTCGGAGATCGACGATCCCGACTTCACAAAGCTGCTGGAGAGCTGCGGCGCGTTCGTCGTGGCGGACAGGTACTGCTTCGGCTCTATCCCCGGGCGCGATGAGATAAGCGTGAAGCCCGGGCAGGATGCATTGCAGGCTATCGCCGACTACTATATATATGAGAACCAGTGCCCGCGCGCCATGGGACCGGAGAACATCGTCGGGCGCAAGCACTATCTCTACGAGCTGGCAAAAAAGTACCGCGCGGACGGCATCATCGTGGAGAACATGAAGTTCTGCGAATACTGGGGCTACGAGCGCGCACAGGCGGCGCAGTGGTTCAGCGAGGGGTTCGAGCTGCCGGAGACGATGCCCGTGTGTCAGATAGAAAAGGACTACACCAACGCCGCCACCGGTCAGCTCCGCACGAGATTTCAGGCGTTTGTCGAATCGCTGGAGATCAAGCGCATACAGTCCGGCGGCTAAGGGGGTAAAAGCATATGTGGAAAAGAAAAGTCAGCATAAAAGAGCAGTACGGCACGCTCGGTCACTTTCTGCGCGGCGATGAGCCGTGCCACTACATAGGTCAGCGCTACATCGAGGGCACGAACATCTACGCGCGGCGCGAATGGCGCGGCGTGCGCGACACGGGCTACGCCTTCGCCCGCTGGCTGATAACCTGGGGGAAGATGGGCGGTCTCGTGCTGCGCGATCCCGTGCGCATGGTCAGGGCATTCTGGAAATACCGCTGGCTGAGCGCCTATCTCGTCAGCCCATCGATGGTGGACAAGTGGACGGAGGGCGACCGCGGGCTTGCACTGCGCGCCGACCTCACGGCGATAGACTGCATGATCTCCGACTCTATCGAGACGCTGTGGCACGAGATACGCGCCGACCGCCGCTTCGGCGAGACGAAATGGACGGACGTGACCGTCGCGTTTGACTACACGCTGCCCAAGCACCTCATATACGGCTTCCCCGGCTGCTACGCCATCAATATGCAGCAGCACGCCGCGTTCATGCTGCCGCTCATGCGCAAGCAGCTCGGCTGCTACTACGTCGATCAGGCGGTGAGCTGCGGCATCCCGGGCGATATGTGCACGCTGCCGCTGACGGAGGTGGGCGTTGCCGTGGAGGGCGAATACCCCGACATCGGCAACTTCTGGATGACGACGAACAACCCCTGCGACGCGAACATGATGGACAACACCGTGATGTACCGCGCGCTCTCGTCCGACGGGAGGAAGGCGGTGTTCGCGCTGACAAGCCCGCTGATGTACGACGACCCCACGACGAAGGAGCTCGGCATACACGAGATAGAGACCGCGATAGACTTTATGGAAAAGCAGTTCGGGCGCAAATTCGACTGGGACGCTTTCATAAAGCACTGCGAGGCGACAAATCAGGTCAACCGCGAGGAGACGGAGCGCTGGGATATTTACTGCCGCACGTCCAACGGCTGCCTGAACGCGGTGTGTCAGGGTATGTACCGCATATACTTCTATCAGCAGGGCGGAAGCAAGTACTTCGCCCGCTCGTCGAAAAAGCTGCTGAAGCTCTTTTACAAGGCGGTGGAGAAGAATATACGCCCGTTCCCTCACACGCGCCACCGCGCGCTGGCGTGGAGCTGCGGCTCGACGTACTACTGCCACGGCGTAGGCTGGCTCTACAACTGCTGGGGCATTCTCGCCGTCATCAACATGGACTCGCTCACCGGACACAACCTCATCGACACCGAGGACAGAGAGACCATGATGGAGGATCTCGCCGACTGGTACTCCCACACGCCCATGCGCACCCACACCGTCGGCGGCAACCGCCATCTCATGCAGATGTGGGAGACGGCGGAGAAGTTCAACTGCGACACCATCATCATGTACGACGACATCGGCTGCAAGGGGATGGCGGGCGCGCAGGGTCTGCTGGAGGAGGAGTTCAACAAGCACCGCGACCGCTTCAACATCATCTGGATGCCTCATTCGCTGATGGACTGCCGCATCGTGCCGACGAACGAGGCGCGCAAGGCGGTCAACCAGTACATGACCAACGTGCTGCACGAGGATCCCATCGATCCCTCGCTCGTCGATTTCGACGACACGCTGGGCTGGTGATCGGCGCGGCAAATATGGTATGATAAATCGTCTATTACTTATACTCAAGATTGGAGAACAGCTATGAAGCACATTTTCAAGGGTCTCGGCATTTTTACCGCCGTGCTGGGCGGACTGTTCGCGGTGTACTACTTCAACCTCGACATGAAGCTCATGCGCTCTGTCGTGCTGCCGTTCCTCGACAGGCACTATGACAGCGTCAAGCGCGAGCATCTCATCTGACCTGCTGGGAGGCGCAACGGTATGCAGAAAAACGGCAACATCACTCCCCGCCCGCTCACGGCGGAGGAAAAGCTCAACCGCGAGAACGACATTTTTGACAGCTTTGCCAATTACCTCTGCTTCTGCTCAAAATGCCGCTATCTCGACAAGAGCAATATGTACCTCATGCGCGCGGAGTCGCGCGTGAAAAAGCTCAGCGACGAGGGCGCGAGCTGTCCGGAGTGCGGCGAGTGCGCGTGGACGCTCGGCTACCCCCTCGGCTCTGCGACGGGCTTTGTGAAATTCTGAAAAGCGTATACAGGGAACACAATCTTCTCCGGAAGCGTCTAAATAGCGGCGCTTCCGGGCTTTTTTGCGCGGAAACATATGGCGTAATGATGAATTTAAGGAAATATCGCTTGTCATAGCCTGTCGCGTGTGATAAAATACCCGCGTATGTGAATCAGTATTGTGCTGCAGTGCGCTCTTTTTGCGTGAATTTTCCTGTATGGAGGTAAGAGCAGATATGAAAAAAAACTTTGACAGCAAGAGCAAAATTGAATATATCGACCGCGAGGATGCCGTGAATCCCAAGGTCGAGCGCGAGATGAAGCTGAAAAGGGCGAAGAACCGCCGCGTCATGGCGACGCTTGACCGCATATTCGGCTTCATGCTGGTGACGGTGCTGGTGCTCGGCTGCGCGGGGCTCGGGCTTGTCTACGTGCTTGAGCGCGGTCCGTCCGAGTCGCTGACGAATATGTTCGTGCGCACGATGCAGGAGACGCGCCGCTTCGACTTCATGGCGAACCTCTTCCTCACGGAGAGCGAGGTCGCCGAGCTGCGCTCTACGCAGAGCGCCGACACGATAAAGAATTTCGACTCCTCCCTCGTCAAGATAGGCAGCGCCGACGCCGACACGTCGGACACGCCCGTCGTATACGCAGAGGACGAGGACGGCGACGGCATCATACTTGAGCAAATCTCCAGCGGCGGCTACTCGGGCTACCTCATCACGGTGCTCGACCCCAAGCGCGTAATCCTCGGCGCGCCGGACAACTACGGCAGCGTGGGGCTGACGCTTGAGGAGATGGTCAATAAATACGACGCGCTCGGCGGCATCAACGCCGGCGGCTTCCAGGACAACGGCGGCACGGGGCTCGGCGGCGTGCCGGAGGGGCTGACCCTCGTTGACGGCAAGAGCGTCGGCAAGACGGACGACACGAGCATTTTCATCGGCTTTGACGACGACGGCTTGATGTACGTCGGCTACTATGACCTGTACGGCGCGGAAATGCACGGCATACATAACGGCGTTTCCTTCGGCCCCATACTCATCATGAACGGTGAGCCGGCTGACCCCAATTCGTTCCAAAGCGGCGTGAACCCGCGCACCGCCATCGGTCAGCGCGCCGACGGCGCTGTGCTGATGCTCGTGATAGACGGGCGGCAGGTACACAGCATGGGCGCGACGTATGCCGACTGCCAGAGCATCATGCTCGACCACGGCGCGGTCAACGCGATAAACATGGACGGCGGCTCGTCCACGAGCATGTACTTCGACGGCGAGTACGTCAACCGCAACTCCAGTCAGCACGGCGCGCGCCCCCTCCCCTCCGCGTGGCTTTTCAAATGATAGCGAGGTAAGTGCCAGATGTCAAAAAGAAACAAACACGGCAAGGTCATATATTGGGCGTGCCTGCTGATATACGCCGGTGTGCTCTCCGCGCTCGCGGTGCTCGCGCTCAAGGCGGTGTGGAGCTTTGCCGAGCAGTATCAGGCGTCTATGCCGGAGCCGGTCGTTGACAAATACATCGCCGGACTCAACCAGAACCTCTTCGACGAGGGCGTGGCGGAAACCATCTCCTCCATGCCGCACGAGGTGCAGACGGACGAGGAGGTGCAGGAGGCTGTGCGCGAAATCCTCAACGGCGAGATCACCTATGCCCGCACGAGCAGCGACGAGCCTGGCATGAACGCCTACGCCATCCTCTGCGGCGACAGCAGCTTCGGCAAGGTGTATCTCAAGCGCGACGAGACAAAGGATTCCAACTTCAAGCTCTACGGCAAGGACGTCAGTCTGCCATATGACCTGCGCCCGTGGCTCATCGCCAAGGAGGAGTTTGACTTCACCGGTCTTTATACCTCCGTTCAGGTCACTATCCCAGAGAGCTACAGCGTCTCCCTCAACGGGCACACGCTC
The DNA here is from genome assembly GCA_934572325.1 of uncultured Oscillospiraceae bacterium. Taxonomy (GTDB): domain Bacteria; phylum Bacillota; class Clostridia; order Oscillospirales; family Oscillospiraceae; genus Limivicinus. The sequence goes on along the minus strand of CAKTKT010000057.1, from coordinate 4,070 downwards.
GGTCCGGAATATATAATAGAGGACGGCATCCAGTTCGACTGCCTCAAGAGCTATTACAGCATCAACCCCAACCTCCCGAAAAAAGTGACCTACCGCTTCGACAACATCATCGGGCACATCGACCCCATGATATATGACGAGAGCGGCAGCGAATACACCGTTGACCCCGACCGCGACGACTCGCAGTATATCAAGCCCTGCGACGAGGCGACGCTCAGCCGCCTTGACGCTTTCTGCCAGAAGTTCATAGAGCCGTACTCGAAGTACATCTCCGGCATACTCGGCAAATACTCCAGCGGCGGATATGCGGAGCTTCAAAACTATGTCGTTGCGGGCAGCGACCTCGACAAGCGCCTGTTTGAAGCGCTTGACGGTCTGGGCTGGGCGCACACGAACAGCTACTCCGTTGACAGCTACGTGCTCAACAGCGCCATCGACATCGGCGAGGGCTACTACGTGTGCGACGTGACGACGGAGACGACCTCCATCACCTCCGGCGTGGGCGAACAGCACGATGTGAACAACCTCAAGATCCTTGTTCTCGACAACGGCACGGAGCTGCGCGCCGTATCTCTGGTATAACGGAGGCAGAAATGGAAGAAAACACGGACGCAAGGCAGCTTTGTCTCAGCTCCCTTGCGGTAATCCTCCCCTCGCTCAATCCGGACAGGAAGTTTCTCGGCGTGGTCGATGCTCTTGCCGAACGCGGGTTTGAGCACATCATCGTCGTCAACGACGGCAGCGACGACGAGCATGAGACGTATTTCACCCAAGCGCAGCAGGCGCACCCCGAGCTCGTGGTGCTCAGCCACGGCGTCAACCGCGGCAAGGGGCGCGCGCTGAAAACCGCGTTCGAGTACGTGGCGGACAAGCTGCCGGAGCTTCGCGGCGTTATCACCATCGACGGCGACGGGCAGCACCTTGTTGACGACATCATCGCCTGCGGCGAGCGTATGCTGCGCGAGGGCGACAGGGTCGTGCTCGGCTGTAGGGACTTCAACTCCCCCGGCGTTCCGCCGCGCAGTGTCGCCGGCAACAAGACCACGGCGCGGCTTTTCCGCATATGCTACGGCATACGCCTCTCCGACACGCAGACGGGTCTGCGCGCGATCCCCGCTCAATACCTGCGCGCATTCTGCGGCATTGAGGGCGAGCGCTTCGAGTATGAGACGAATATGCTGCTGAACATGAAGCGCATGGGCATCGGCTTTTCCGAGCAGCCCATCACCACCGTCTACGATCCGGAGGATTACAGCTCCCACTATGACGCGGTGAAGGACTCATGGCGGATATTCAAGGTCATGTTCAAGTTCCTTTTGAGCTCCGTCGGCTCGACGCTCATTGACCTGACCATTTTCTATCTGATGATGCGCTTTTTCGGCGCGGCAGCCGGAAAATATGCGGAGCTTCTCGCCACGGCGGTCGCCCGCGCGCTCTCGTCGTTCGCCAACTTCAACGCGAACAACTCCGTGGTGTTTGACAACCACAAGAGCTACAAGCGCGCGCTGGCGCGCTACTACTGCCTGTGCATCCCGCAGATGCTCGTATCCGCCGGACTTGTGACGCTGATAAACGGGCTGCTTGCCAACTCCCTGCCGATAATCGCCACGCTTATCAAGTTCGCCGTGGACATCTGCCTCTTCTTCATCAGCTATCAGATACAGCGCGAATGGGTGTTCTCACAAAAGAAGTAAAGTACAGTTTACAAGGGTCTACACAGGGTAGGTATCTGACGGGAGGGGTTCCGCCCGTCAGATTTTCCATGTGATGTTCAAACTGTCGCTTGTGGCGGCTATGATGGTAATCATCAAGTCCATCACCCGCCGCTTGTCGTCAAAGGATACATTCTCCCAGGTGTCGAGGTAGCCGTAAATCTGGCTGACCTGTTCCAGCAGTTAGCGAAGAAGATGATTAAGCAGGTGGGAAAGTAATCATAAAGAGTAAAGAGAAAAAAGGAAATAAAATTCTCGTTGTCCGCAAAAAGAGAGTGTGATATAATGTGGTTAGCTAAAGATAACTATGAAGGGAGCATTGTGTATGTCTTTTTTTCAAAATACTTGTAAGCCCAAAGGGATTGGTGGCAAAATTATGCCGCTACGGTATAATAAAGACAAACGGGAAAAGCCTGTATTTTCAATGGGTTTGAGCGTTTGTCGCAGTCACTTCAATTCCTTTTCCAACATTGAAACTGACGCGAAAATCTGAAAATAAAGGAGGCTGTAAAGGAAAGAACAAATTGAATATGTGCGGTCATGCCATGGCTGCTACTGCCTAAGGGCGTTTCGTCTAACCGGATGGAGCGCCCTTTCGCTATATATAAACGACCGAGGAAAGGAGGATCAGGATGGCCGTATTTAGAGTTGAAAAGACAAAGGACTTTACGATCATGTGCAATCACCACTTGCGCAACAGGAAACTATCGCTGAAAGCAAAAGGGCTCCTGTCCCTCATGCTTTCGCTGCCGGAGGATTGGGACTATACGACCAAAGGATTGGCCCATATCTGCAAGGACGGCATAGACGCCATATCCACGGCTCTAAAAGAGCTGGAACAGCAGGGATACCTCACAAGGGAGCGTATCAGGCTGCCAAACGGACGGCTCGGAGATATTGAGTACACGATCCACGAGCAGCCCGTAACCCTTGATATACCGCCGAATTCACCTAAACGGGAAAATCCAAGACAGGTAAATCCAGGACAGGCTTTTCCAGAACAGGTAAAACCTGAACAGGAAAACCACGCCCAATTAAATACTAATAGACCAAAAACAGAAAAAGAAAATACGGATATATCAAGTACGCATCAATCAATCTATCCTAAAGCGGGAGAAAGAGAATATAACTCAGAAACACAGGATCAGATGGATTGGATGGATGAGGCAAACGCTTATCGTGATCTCATTATGACGAACATCGAGTATGACATTCTCTGCGAGCGTCACGGCGAGGAACGCATGGACGAGGTCGTGGAGCTCATGCTGGAAGCCGTGATCTCAAAAAGACCATATATCCGTATTGCCGGTGACGAGTTCCCCCGTGAGATCGTCAAGAGTCGTCTGCTTAAAGTAGGTCCCATGCACGTTGAGTATGTGTTCGACTGTATCGACAGGAACACAACCAAGGTCGGGAATATCAAGGCTTACCTGCTGACGGCTCTTTTTAATTCTCCGGCTACGATGGACAGCTATTACAGGGCGGAAGTCAATCACGACCTGTACGGCACTTAGCGCCGCAAGGCGCTGAAAAATATGAATTCGAGGAAGGAGGTGCGCTGTATGAAAAGTAAAGCCGCAAGAAAGCCATGCCCGGCGTAACCAAGGAGCAGATCAGGCAGGCGCGGGAGGCGGATCTGTTTGCCTATCTGGAACGGCACGAACGCGGCGTATTGAAGCGTGACGGACCCAACTACCGGCACAGAGAACATGACAGCCTTGTCTATGTCACAGCAAAGAATTACTGGTACTGGAACAGCCGCGGAAAACGGATTAACGCTCTTGATTATCTCATGGAGATTCGGGGATACGGCCTTGTGGAAGCGGTAAACGCTCTGGCAGGACCGGCAATGCAGTATTCTTTCCCTTCCAGGTCCTATCAGGATCACGCTGCGGCAAGGCAGGCAACTATTGTTTTCTCAATAGCAAAGACAGCCGGGCCAGTCAACGGTCAAGATGAACGGCGCATTTCATGCGCCGCCGTTGACAGTCCCGCCTGTCTTTGCTGATGGGAAATCAAGGCGGGAAAGCCCTAAAATGGCTTCCCGCCCATTTCAATTTTGAAAAAAGAAACGCTCCAAAATCAGAAAGAGGGCGACCAAGTACTTCGGAGGATTGGCCGCCTTGTCCACCCATTCAGCGGGACGGTGGGCGGCGGTCAAGGCCGGGTGTAAACTCGTTCATTTCAGCCTTGACGCTTGCCCGCTGTCCTGCTGCTTTTCTGGGAATGTGGCCACACTTCGGGACACTTTGTCCACAAGTCGGAGCGTAGGTCGAGGGACGGGGGCTTTCATATACGCCCTGTCTGCTGATGAAACCAGACCTGCGCTTGCGGCTCCACGCCACGCAAGCACAGCCC
>CAKTKT010000056.1 GCA_934572325.1 uncultured Oscillospiraceae bacterium | reverse complement strand
CTCAACTATAACCCATGAGACCATATCCTTCATATCTTTTTATTCACTTGTCCAATATGTATTGTAGTCCTACAAAATATCCTCCGCAGGCTCAAAGAAAATGCTTGACACACAGGCTGTTTTGTTGTATATTATTTGAGCGCTCCGAAGACAGCAGGTGGCGTATGCCGTAAATCCTGCCGAGGACATCAACAGCTTTGATTGTTTTTGTGCCCTCGCGTCTTTTGCCGCGGGGGCTTTCTTTATGAGCGTGACCATCGTTACGGAGGTGAAAACCACAAATGCCAAACGCAAAGGTTCTTAGCGAAAAGCAGGCAATAGTCGAAGCGCTTGCCGAGCGTATCAAGAGTGCAAGCGCGGGCGTCCTCGTCGATTACAAGGGCATCACCGTCAGTGAGGATACCGCACTGCGCACCGAGCTGCGCAAGGAGGGCATCGAGTACACTGTTGTCAAGAACACCCTGACCAGAAAGGCTCTGGACAAGCTGGGGATGAACGAGCTCGAGCACGTCCTCAACGGCACCACCTCTCTGGCAACCGCCGAGAATGATCCCATCGCGCCTTTCCGTATCCTCAGCGACTACAGCAAGAAGCTCAACGAGCGCTTCAACATCAAGGCCGCCTTCATGGAGGGCAAGGTCCTCAATGACGCCGAGGTCGCCGAAATGGCGGCGCTTCCCTCCAAGGACGCGCTGTACGCAAAGGTTCTGGGCACCATGATCGCTCCCATCACCGGACTGGCCGTATGTCTCGGTCAGATACTCGAGCAGAAGGGCGGCTCCATCGAGGCTCCCGCTGCCGAAGAAGCTGCCGAATAAGCAGTCACAAAAAGATTTAATTGGAGGAAATAACAATGAGCGAAAAAATCACCGCTATGATCGAAGAGATCAAGGGTCTTTCTGTTCTTGAGCTCGCTGAGCTCGTCCACGCACTTGAGGATACCTTCGGCGTTTCCGCCGCAGCAGTCGCAGCCCCCGCAGCCGGCGGCGCCGCTGCCGCAGCGGTCGAGGAGAAGACCGAGTTCGACGTCGTCATGACCGATTTCGGCGCAGAGAAGATCAAGGTCATCAAGGAAGTCCGCAATATCACCGGTCTCGGTCTTGCCGAGGCGAAGGCGCTTGTCGAGGCAGTTCCCGCCAAGCTCAAGGAAGCAGTCTCCAAGGAAGACGGCGAAGCCATCAAGGCTCAGCTCGAGGCTGTCGGCGCAAAGGTCGAGCTCAAGTAATTTTACCGCTCAGGTCCTGTCTTCATTAAACGGCTCCTTCTTTTGAAGGGGCCGTTTTTCCGCATAACCAACGGAGGGATTTATGAAAATACAGCTTTCCGATCACTTCACGTATGAAAAGCTTCTGCGCTTCACGCTGCCGTCCATCGCCATGATGATATTCACGTCGATCTACGGCGTGGTGGACGGATTCTTCGTGTCAAATTTTGCCGGGGACATTCCGTTCAAGGCGGTCAACCTCACATGGCCGTTTTTGATGATAATGTCCACAGTTGGCTTCATGTTCGGCACGGGCGGCACCGCCATCGTCGCGTACACACTCGGGCAGGGCGAGCGCGAGCGGGCAAACAGCTATTTTTCGCTTTTCGTCTACATCACGGCGGGACTGGGCGTGGTGTTCGGTGTGCTCTCGTTTATCTTCCTCCGCCCGATCGTGACGCTTTTGGGCGCAACGGGCGAGATACTTGAAAACTGCGTCGTCTACGGGCGCATCGTTTTGTGCGCGCTGCCGTTCGTGGTGCTGCAATACCTGTTTCAAAGCTTTCTTGTCGCGGCGGAGATGCCGCGGCTCGGTCTCGTCGTGACGGTCGCGGCGGGTGTGACGAACATGGTGCTGGATGCGGTGCTGGTGACGGCGCTGCCGCAGGAGTATAAGCTCGCCGGCGCGGCAATCGCCACGGCGCTCAGCGAGGTCGTCGGCGGAGGCGTTCCGCTCGTATATTTTGCGCGCAGAAGCTCCGGCGTCCTGCGTCTCGGCAGGACGACCTTCGACGGCAAGGCGCTTGTGAAGGCATGCACCAACGGCTCATCCGAATTTATGAGCAACGTGTCCATGAGCCTTGTGGGTATGCTCTATAACCTTCAGCTCATCAAGTACGCCGGGGATGACGGCATCGCCGCCTATGGCGTGATGATGTACGTCAGCATGATTTTCTCCGCCGTTTTCATCGGGTACTCCATCGGCAGCGCCCCTGTTATAAGCTACCATCACGGTGCGCGCAACTATGATGAGCTTCACGGGCTGCTGCGGCGCAGCCTGGTGCTGATCTCTATAGGCGCGGCGTTGATGTTCGCCGCGGCGGAGTGGCTCGCCGCGCCGCTTGCGCGTATCTTCGTCAGCTACAGCGCGCCGCTGCTTGATATGACGGTGCGCGGCTTCCGCGTCTTCTCGCTATCGTTTCTCTTCATGGGCTTTGCAATCTTCGGCTCGGGCTTTTTCACAGCGCTCAACGACGGGCTTACCTCCGCGCTCATCTCGTTTCTGCGCACACTGGTGTTTCAGGTGGGGGCTGTGCTGCTTCTGCCGCTTGCGCTTGGGCTGGACGGGATATGGTACTCCGTCGTCGTGGCGGAGCTCATGGCGGTCGTATTCTCCGGCATATTCCTCGTTGTTAAGAGGAAAAAGTATCATTATTGATCCGGATGGTCTATATTGCAGCATGAAAAATCCGCTCTTTCATCATGAGAGAGCGGATTTTTCATATCTTCATATCTTTTTCGCTTCACCCTATTCCGCCGAGGGCGGCGCCGGCAATGAGGGCGACGAGGGTGAGCGCGCAGTAGACGTATTTGCCCAGCGGGTAGAACCACCTGCCGAGCGGCTTATCTATGCCCTCGCTGACCGCCTCAACGGCGGTCTCCTTTTTGAGCACCCAGAAGAACATCACCGCCGCGAGGAACGCGCCCATCGGGCAGATGTATATGGACACGACGTCCATCCACTGCGAGGTCCACGGCTGTATCATCACGGACACGACCATGCCGACAGCGCCGACGACGCCGACGGCGGCGAGCCGCCTGACGCCGAACTGCTCCTGAAGCCACGCGACGGGCGCTTCATAGAGGTTGATTATGGACGTTATGCCGGCGAAGAGCACGCAGACGAAGAATATCATGCCCACGATGCGCCCGCCCGCCATGCCGTTGAGCACGTTGACAAGGTAAACGAACATCAGCCCCGGACCGCCCTTGGACGGCTCGACCCCGCCCGCCGCCATGGCGGGCAGAATGACGAGCGCCGCGAGGAACGCCGCGAGCGTGTCGAACACGGCGACGTTGCGTGCCGAGGAGGGGATGTCCTCATCCTTGGCAAAGTACGACCCGTATATGACCGAGCCGTTGCCCGCCACGGACAGCGAGAAGAACGCCTGCCCGAACGCATATATCCACACCTGTGCATCAAAAATGCGGTCCGGCTGGAGGGTGAAGATGTATCTGTACCCCTCGAACGAGCCGGGGAGCGCGGCGATGTATACGCCGAGAATGACAAACAGCCCGAAGAGCGCGGGCATCATTATCTTGTTCGCCTTTTCTATGCCGCCGGCAATGCCCAGCGCCATTATCACGAGCGCCGCGAGCAGCCCCGCGACCTGCCATGCGCCGTTGCCTATCCCGAAAACGCCGTTTTGCGCCATCATTGCCACAGCCGCGCCCAGCGTGTCCGCCTCCGGCGCGGTCGCGCCGAACGCGCCGCCGATGGCGTTCATGTCGGTGCCGAGGGCGTAGAGACTGCCGGATATGCCCATGAAGCAGTACTTGAATATCCACCCCATCACGACGGTGTAGCCTATCGCAAGCCCCATCGCGCCGATGACGGGCAGCGCGCCGATGAGCCTGCCTATCCGTGCGCTGTGCCAGCGCTCCTGCGTGCACTTGCCGAACGCGCCCACGGGTCCCGCGCCCGCCCAGCGTCCGAGCGCAAACTCCTCCGTCACGCCCGTCGAGCCGATGAGGACGACGCAGATGATGTACGGGATGATAAAGGTCAGCCCGCCGTAGGTCGAGACCATTATCGGGAAGCGCCAGATATTGCCCATGCCGACCGCCGAGCCGATGCACGCGAGAATGAAGCCCCACTTCGTTGTGAAGCCGTCCTCCGTGCGGTGGATCTTCCTGTCTGCCATTATGTATTCCCTCCGAATATTTATTTATTTGGATTCGACTGCCGCGGGCGTGTTTTTTCGCGCCCGCCGTCCAGGAATTGTGCTCGGGCAGCGCCGCGTCATGCGGCGCTGCCTGTTCTCTATATCAGCTTTTCCGCGCAAAGCGCCGGATTGTTCGCTCCCTCGCAGCAGGCGGTTATCGCCCCCGCTTTCACCGCAGCGCGGGCGCAGCCGGCAAGATCCATTCCCGCGAGCGCCGCCCATACGATGGCGGCGGTCGCGGCGTCGCCCGCGCCGGTGGTGTTCACGACGGTGACAAGCTCGCGCGGCATATGCACGCTGCCGCCGCGCTCCGCCGCGAGCATACCCTCCTCGCCGAGGCTGATGAACACGCGCTTCACGCCCTTAGCCAGCAGCGCGGCGGCGGCTTTCTCGGGCTCATGCTCGCCGGTGAGCTTTTCCGCCTCGTATATGTTCGGCTTTATCGCCCAAAGGCAGCCGAGCACAGGGAGAAGGCGCATCGCCTTTGCCGTGGAGACGGGGTCGGCAATTACGGGCACGGCGCAGTGCCGCGCGGCGTACTCCACGCTCTCCGCGGAGAGGTTCGCATCGAGCACGACGGCGTCAAAGCCGTTTATCTCCTCCATGCGCGAGGCGAGATACTCCGGTGTGATGCAGGCGGTTATCTCCATGTCGGCAATGCCTATCTGCATATCGCCCGTCTCGTCGGTGACGTAGAGATACGTGGAGCTGCGGCGCTCCGGCAGGATGCGCGCGAGGCTCATGTCTATGCCGAGCTCGCAGCAGCTTGCGAGTATCCCCTGCCCGTAAACGTCGCCGCCCACGGCGGTGACAAGGCTGACCTCCGCGCCGAGAAGGCGCAGGTCGTGCGCGATGTTGCGCCCGACGCCGCCCGGACGGGCGGTGATGACGCCGGGGTTCGAGTCGCGCATAACGAGCTTTGCAAAGGGACTTCCGCCGATGTCCATGTTCACGCCGCCGATAACGGCGACGCGGGGCTTATTTATACGTTCCATATGTTGCGGGCATACTCCGCGATCGCGCGGTCGGCGGCGAACACGCCGCTCTTTGCGGTGTTCACGAGCGCAAGGCGCGCATATTCCCGCTCATCCGCGATGTGCGCGTACAGCCTCTTCTGGCAGTCGGCATACGCGCGGTAGTCGGCAACGAGCATATACTGGTCGCCGCCGTACAGCAGCATGGACACGAGATCGGAATAGCTCTTGCCGTCCTTGAAGCCCTGGGAGAAGCGGTCGAACACGCGCATGATCTCCTCATCCGCGGCGGCGACGGCGTTGGGGTCATACCCCTCGGCGCGCAGCTTTTCTATCTGCTCTGTGTGCAGCCCGAAAAGGAACATATTCTCGTCGCCCAAGCGCTCGTACATCTCGACATTCGCGCCGTCGAGCGTGCCTATCGTGACCGCGCCGTTCATCATCAGCTTCATGCAGCCCGTGCCGGACGCCTCCTTGCCGGCGGTGGAGATCTGCTCGGACACCTGCGCGGCGGGTATGATCGCCTCCGCCGCGGAGACGCGGTAGTTCTCCACAAAGTACACCTGCAGCTTTTCATGGCAGACGGGGTCGTTGTTCACGTCGTCCGCGAGGGAGAGGATAAGCTCGATTATCCTCTTCGCCGTGCGGTAGCCCGCCGCCGCCTTCGCCCCGAACACGAACGTGCGCGGCAGAAACTGCATATTCGGGTCGTCGTGGAGCTGCTGCTGGAGGCTTGCAATGCTCATCGCGCACAAAAGCTGGCGCTTATACTCATGCAGGCGCTTGACCTGCACGTCCATGACGGATTCCGTATTGAGCGCGAAGCTGTCGTTGCGGTAGGCAAATTCCGCGAAGCGGAGCTTGTTTTCGTGCTTTATCTCGTTCACGCGGCGCAGCACCCCGCCGTCGCCGGCGAAGCGCAGCAGCCCCTCCAGCTCCTGCGGATGCGTCAGATAGCTGTCCGAGCCGAGAAGCTCACACACGAGAGAGTGCAGCCCGGGGTTGATCTGGCTGAGCCAGCGGCGGTGGTCAATGCCGTTGGTGACATAGGTGAAGCGCTCCGGTCGGATGGAGCACACGTCGCGGAAGAGGTCGCGCTTTAGAATATCCCCGTGCAGCTTCGACACACCGTTGACCTTGTAGCACGCGGCAAGGCACATATTCGCCATATGCACCTGACCGTCGCGGATGATGAGGTTGCGCCCCACGCGCTCGCCCTGACCGAAATGCTCCGCAAGGAAGTCGCACCAGCGGCGGTTTATCTCGCACATGATCTCCCACAGCCGCGGCAGAAGCTGCTGCACGAGATCCTGCGGCCAGCGCTCAAGCGCCTCGCTCATGACGGTGTGGTTGGTGTATGCGACGCTGTTTTTGACAATCTCCCACGCCTCGTCCCAGCCCATGCCGTGATCATCCATGAAAATGCGCATAAGCTCGGGGATGATGAGGGTGGGGTGGGTGTCGTTTATCTGGATGGTGTGGTGCTCGGCGAAGCTCTTTATATCGCCCCACTTTTTTATATGCTTGCGCACGATGTCCTGCGCCGTGGCGGAGACGAAGAAATACTGCTGCTTGAGACGCAGCGTCTTGCCCTCTATATGCTCGTCCGCAGGGTAGAGCACCTTGGTGATGACCTCCGCCATGGTGCGCTGCTCCATGCTCTTGACATACTCGCCCTCGGAGAAAAGATACATATCCAGCGAGTTCGGGCTTTTCGCGTCCCACAGGCGGAGATAGTTGATCTCCTTTCCGCCGTAGCCCGCGATGAGCATATCGCGCGGCACGGCGATGACGGCAGTGTAGCCGGTGTATTCGGCGGTATAGTGCCCGAAGCTGTCCCAGCGCGGGGATACCTGCCCGCCGAAGCGCACCTCCACCGCGTCCTCATAGCGCGGCACGAGCCAGCTCTCCGCGGCGATGCGCCAGTTGTCGGCGATCTCGGTCTGCCTGCCGTTTTCAAACTTCTGCTTGAATATGCCGAGCTCGTAGCAGATGGAATACCCCGTCGCCTCAAGCCCCAGCGTGGACATGCTGTCCATATAGCACGCCGCGAGCCGCCCGAGACCGCCGTTGCCGAGCCCTGCGTCCGGCTCCGCCTCGAAGACGTCGGACGCATTGCGCCCCATATCCTCCAGCGCGCCCGTGACCGCCTCGGATATGCCGAGGTTGAAGGCGTTCTTCATCAGGCTTCTGCCCATGAGAAACTCCATGGACATATAGTGCACTTCTTTCTGCGCGTGTCTGGGATCCTCCGCCACGAGCAGACGGCTCATTATCTCGCGTATGACTATCGCGGTCGCCTGGAATATCTGCTCGTCGGTCGCCTCCGCGCCCGTGACGCCGAAATGCGCGCAGAGCTTGTCCTCTATCGCGCTGCGCACCTCTTCGCGCGAGATCGTTTCTCCTACCATTTATCAAACCTCCTGAATAGAGTTGCCCCGAAGCGATCGTATAATTTCCTCCGGGGATAAAAAGCAAAGCGCCGCAGGCGGCTCATAAACACCGCCCATGGCGCTGCTTTGTTATCCGGTTTTATATAATGCTGCCCTTGGGCACGACGATGGGCAGATGCGGGCTGCCCGCAAGGGCGATGCCGGGCGCGAAGGACGAGACCTTGTCGGATATGACGTATTTCAGCTCCGTCCCCTCGCCTATCTCGCAGCCGCGCATGATGATGCAGTTTTTCAGCGCCGCGCCGCGGCGTATGCGCGCACCGGAGAAGACGATGCAGTTTTCAATGCTGCCCTCGATGATGCAGTTGTCGGCGACAAGGCTGTTTTTGGACACGGCGTTCTCGCCGTAGTACGTGCTGACGCCCTCGGTGTTCTTCGTGCGCACGGGGCGCTCCGCCGGAAAGATCTGGGCGCGGTTTTTCTCGTCGAGCATATCCATGCTCGCCCTGTAATACGCCTGCACCGTGCGTATCGCAACGGCGTAGCCCGGGTGGACATAGGTGCTCATCCTGCCGCCCTCGTCGAGGTAGAGTGCCACCGCGTCCTTATGGAAGCGGTAGAGGTTGCGCGCCTTGCACTTGTCCATCAGCTCCACGAGCGCGTCCTTCCTGACGATGAAGCCCTCCAGCGACGGTATGCCCGCGCCGCGCCCGAGCCGGTCAAAGAGCACCCGCTTGACGTACCCCTCGCCGTCGGTGACATAGCGGTGGTGCATCCCCTCGGGCGTATGGTCGGCGCAGATAGCCATCATGTCCGCCCCCGCGTCGAGATATTTCCTTATCGCGGCGTTTAAATCAATATTCGCGGCGAGATTGCCCTGCATGAGCACAACATGGCTCTGCGGGATGTCCTTTATGTACGCCGCGACGGCGTTTATCGCCTCCACAGTGCCGGTGTAGTTGCCGCGGTGATAGTCGGGCAGACCGAACGGCGGCAGCATGCGCAGTCCGCCGCGCTTGCGGCTCATATCCCACGCCTTGCCGCTGCCTATATGGTCAAGCAGCGACTGGTAATCGCGCTGCATGATGACGCCGACGTCGAGAATGTCCGCGTTGCGCATGGAGGACAGGGCGAAATCTATGAGCCTGTATCTGCCGCAGAACGGCAGCGACGCCGCCGTGCGCGCGTTGACAAGCATACCGAGCTCCGGGGATGTGCTGTAAGCAAAGATTATTCCGTGGAATCCTTTCATGGCTCAGACCTCCTCCCCTGTGTATATCATGGCGCTCGCCGGAACGACCGCGCCCTCTCTTATCGTTATGCCCGGTCCGCAGGTCGCAACGCCCCATTCGTCCGTTCCGTCGGGCTGTGCGCCGATGTGCGCGCCCCGCTTTACCACCGTGTTCTCGCCGATTATCGCGTATTCCACGACGGCGTTCTCCTCCACGCTCACGCCCGGCATCAGCACGCTGTACGACACCCTCGCGCCCTTGCCGACCTTCACGGACGACGACAGCACCGAGTTTTCGATCTCGCCGTCTATCTCGCACCCCTCGGTGACGATGGCGTGGCGGATGCTTGCGTTCTCGCCGGTGCAGTGCGGCGGGCATATCGGACTGCGCGAGCTTATCGGCCACGCGGGGTCGTAGAGGTTGATGCGGTTTTGCGAGAGCATATCCATGTTCGCATCCCACAGGCTCGTTATCGTGCCGACGTCGCGCCAGTACCCCTCAAAGCGGTACGGCCACAGCTTTTCGCCCGCGGCGAGCATATTGGGGATGATGTTCTTGCCGAAGTCCTTGCTGGAGCGGGGGTCGTTCTCGTCCGCGATGAGGTATTCGCGCAGCTTTTTCCAGTTGAATATGTATATGCCCATGGAGGCGAGATCGCTTTTCGGGTGCGCGGGCTTTTCCTCGAACTCGCACACGTAGCCGTCCTCGCCCACGCCCATTATGCCAAGGCGCGTTGCCTCCTCCATGCTCACCTGCTGCACGGAGATGGTGCACGCCGCGTCATGCTCAAGATGCTCGCGCAGCATGACGGAGTAGTCCATCTTGTAGATATGGTCGCCCGAGAGGATGAGCACGTTTTCCGGATCATAGCTCTCTATGAAGCTGATGTTCTGGTAAATGGCGTTCGCCGTGCCGGAAAACCATGAGCCTCTTTCCCCCGCGCTCTGATACGGCGGGAGGATGTACACGCCGCCGTCCGACACGTCAAGATCCCACGGCTGACCGCTGCCGATATAGCTGTTGAGCTGGAGCGGGCGGTACTGCGTGAGCACGCCGACGGTGTCAATGCCGGAGTTGGCGCAGTTGGAGAGCGGAAAGTCGATGATCCTGTACTTTCCGCCGAAAGGAACGCTGGGTTTGGCGACGTTCTGGGTCAGTGCGTAAAGCCGCGAGCCCTGTCCGCCTGCCAAAAGCATCGCAATACAGCTTTTTTTCATACGTCAAGCCTCTTTCATACATCGTTTATGTTCAGCCCGGTGCGCACCGGCGCTTGTTTACGCAGTTGGATTTCGCCGAATTATCTGGTGTTGAATTTGTTCATGGCTCTGTCAGCGCCCTCGGCGATGTAGCACTCGGCGGCTTCGCCCGCGCGCGCGGCGGCGACCGCCATGTCCTCCGCGTCCTGATTTTTAAATGACGACAGCACCCAGTCCTTCACGTCATAGTCCGGGTGCGGCGGCGCGCCGACGCCGAGGCGGATGCGCGGGAAGTCCTCGGTGCCCAGCAGCGCGATGATGCTTTTCAGCCCGTTGTGCCCGCCGGCGGAGCCTTTTTTGCGGATGCGGAGCGCCCCCACGGGCAGCGCCATCTCGTCGGACACGACGATGATATGCTCCGGCGGGATCCTGTAAAAGCGCGCGGCGGCGGCGACCGCCTCGCCGGAGAGGTTCATGTAGGTCTGCGGCTTCATCAAAAGCACGCTCTCCCCCGCGACGGCGCACTGCGCGGTCAGCGCCTTGAAGCGGAGCTTGTTTATCGCTATCCCCCGACGCTTCGCCAGCGCGTCCGCCGCCATAAAGCCGGCGTTGTGGCGCGTTCCCTCGTATCTCATGCCGGGGTTGCCCAAGAACACAATCAGCCAGCTCACGCCGCCCGGTTTTTTGAAAAACATATATGTCTGTCCTTTCGTCCGGGCGGCGCAGCCGTCCTTATGGTCGGTCAGTCAAAGAGGTTGGAGATGGAGACCTCTTCGTAGATCCTTCTTATCGCCTCGGCGAACACCGGAGCGGTGGATATATACTGTATCTTGCCGCAGGCGGGCTTGTCGGCGGGATAGGGGATGGTGTCGAGCAGCAGCAGCTCCTTTATGCAGCTCTCCTCTATGCGCTCTATCGCCGAGCCGGAGAGCACGCCGTGCGTCGCGCAGGCATAGACCTCCTTCGCCCCGCCTATCTCCTTTATCGCCTTCGCCGCGCCGCACAGCGACCCTGCGGTATCGACGATGTCGTCGAGCAGGATGCACGTCTTGCCCTCGACGCTGCCGATGATGTTCATGACCTCGGACTGGTTCGCCCTCTCGCGGCGCTTATCGACGATCGCCATGTTCAGCCCCAGCTTCATGGAAAACGCGCGGGCGCGCGCGGTGCTGCCCACATCCGGCGAGACGACCATCACGTCCTCGTTCCCCTTGCCGAACATTTTCACAAAGTGGCGCACGAAGAGATGACTGCCCATAAGGTTGTCAA
The DNA here is from genome assembly GCA_934572325.1 of uncultured Oscillospiraceae bacterium. GTDB lineage: Bacteria > Bacillota > Clostridia > Oscillospirales > Oscillospiraceae > Limivicinus. Next base: position 618 of record CAKTKT010000056.1, on the reverse strand, counting down.
CGGGGATGTCGAAAAAGCCCTGTATCTGCGCGGCGTGGAGATCCATCGTGAGCACTCTGTCCGCGCCGGCGGCGGTGATGAGGTTCGCCACTAGCTTTGCGGATATGGGATCGCGGCTCTTCGCCTTTCTGTCCTGACGGGCATAGCCGAAATACGGGATGACGGCGGTGACGCGGCCCGCGGAGGCGCGGCGCATCGCGTCTATCATTATCAGCAGCTCCATAAGATTGTCGTTGACGTGCTTGCACGTGGACTGCACGATGAAAACATCCTTGCCGCGGACAGGCTCAAACACGGAGATGGAGCATTCACCGTCCGCGAACTGCGAAACGGACGCATTGCCCAGACTCTTGTAGAGCTGTGCGCAGATGTCCTCCGCCAGCGCGGGGTTGGAGTTGCCGGTGAACACCTTAATTTCCTTGCCGTGTGAAATCATTTCTCTTTGTCCTCCGTAATTTCATTCTTGTCGCACTTTGATTATAGCATAAAACGCCTCGCATGGGAAGAGACACGCGCCAATATTCCCGATAAAAAGCTAATAAAAAAATGTAGGTTTGTCAAACATATTGTACAGTAATCTCAGCGGGAGACAGCCAGCGGAGGGGTCTCATGGGCAAG
>CAKTKT010000055.1 GCA_934572325.1 uncultured Oscillospiraceae bacterium | reverse complement strand
GCGAAAGCCGTGGTCGCCGAGCTGCGCGCCATGAAGCTGAAGGAGGCCGCCAAGAAGGTCGAGGACGGCATTGAGGAAACGCTGACCTACTGCGATTTTCCCAGCGAACACTGGACTCGCATCCGCACCAACAATGTGATCGAGCGGCTGAACCGTGAGATCCGCCGGCGGACGCGGGTGGTGGGGACATTCCCCGATGGCAACTCTGCCCTGATGCTGGTCTGCGCGAGACTTCGCCATGTGGCAGGTACCCAGTGGGGCAACAAGAAATACATGAACATGAAGCACTTGGAGACCATCGATCAGGAGATGCTGACCGGGTGAGTATCAGCTATGCCGCAAAGCGTCAAGGGCAAGACAAGCGACCGCCGCCCTTGACCCTTTGCGCCCTGCCCGCCCAAAAGTAACCAAGCGGTGCCGAAGCACCCCCTGTAATAGATTTTTGCCAGATACCGAAATCAAATTTGCGCATAAACCTTGACACTACCTGAGCATCTCTACTGTATACGCAACCTCAACGGCGAGCCTCGTGAGTGCTATATACCGATGATAGGATAAGCATAATAGTGTAAGCATAATAGTATAAACAGATTATATCCCCACAAGGCTTTGTGCCCGTGGGGATATAATCAAAGTTAGCAGCGTCAACGCCTAGGAAGAAGACGGAAGCGGATTGTGGCAAGCAGGGCTTGTCAAAGCTTGCCTTGGTCGCCGCGCTCGTATGGCGTGCCATCGCGGTCGTTTGCGTCTGTCATGCGCGGCAAGACGGCTTTGACCGCGCAGATCATGCCCATGTCACGCTTCCGTGTCGTCCTCGACAAGCACCCTCATCGTTCCTCCGCAGACCATGCCGTCGGACTCCGCAACCTCGCCCGTGAGGTCGATGTCGATGACTTTGTAGCGCCCTGTGCCGATGATGCGCACGGCATCGCGGATGACAGCGCCCTCGCTGCACCCGCCGCCTATGCTGCCCGTGACCTCTCCGATGGGACTGACCGCCATCTTCGCGCCCGCCTCACGCGGGGTGGAGCCTTTCGTCTCTATGACTGTGACGATCGCTTTCGGCTCACGGTTTTCCGAGAGGTATTTTATTACGGACAGCTCAACATCGGAATCGTTGCCGCAGCGTATGCCGTCGTTGCTGTGCTCCGGCAGACGCTTGTACGCCACAAGCTCCGCGAGGATGGATACGGCAATCTCGCCGGGCGTGACCGCGCCGATGTTCAGCCCTATGGGCGTGCATATCCTGTCCATGTACTCCTTGGGATAGCCCTCCTCGACGAGCATCTCAAACAAGCCCTTCACGCGGCGCCGCGAGCCGATGAGCCCCAGATACGCCGGCTGTGTGCCCTTGAATATCTCGCGTAGACAGTCCGCATCGTGCACGTGTCCGCGCGTGATGACGACGACATAGTCGTAGCGCGTCAGCTTCAGCCTGTCTATGCAGCCCTCAAAGCTGTCGCACAGCACCTCCTGCGCCAGCGGGAAGCGAGCGGTGTTCGCAAACGCAGGGCGGTCGTCGCAGACATAAACCTCAAAGCCGCTCTTTGCGGCGAACTCACACACGGGCATGGCGATATGCCCCGCGCCGAGGACAATCAGGCGCTCCGGCGGGGAAAACGGCTCGCCCACGGTGAAGCGTCCGTCCGCCTCCTCAAGCGTTACATCGGCAAAATACCGCCCGCGCCGATCCGTCTGCGGCGCGTAAGGGGCGAGGGCTTTTTTCAGCCCCTCGGCAATAACGCCGTCAGCGCCGCAGAATTCCGTTCTGAGCGTCAGCGCCTCGCCGCGCTCTACTCTCTCTAAGATTTCAGCATAAATGCCGGACATGGCGATACCTCCAATCAGTACAGCAAAAGTATATTCGCCGGGGCGATGCCGAGTTCTGCCGGGAAGGTCTGCGGACGCTTATCCTTTGCCACGCGCCACCATACGCTCGGCGCGTCCGCAGCGGCGGACTTGAAGCGAAACTCTATTATCCACTCAAACGGCTCCTCCATCTCCTCAAAGTATTCGACCTCATAGCGATTCGACGGCGTAGCGGAGTTGAAATAGTGGGCGCGTATGCCAATCGCCTTTATGCCATCGCCGACGGGTCGCGCCGTCGTGAATGTGACGCCCCATTCGGGCACATACACCTCGCGCTCGCCGCGCTTTTCGGCTGCGGCTATATTCTTGCAGCCGGTGAGTATGGCGGCAGGCATGCTGCCGGGGTCGGCGAAGAGCGCTTTTGTTTTCTTTACCGTCAGCAGCCTGCCGCTGTCCATGACAGCGATCTCGCGGCTCATGTTGTACGCCTCGTCGCGGTTGTGTGTGACCATGATGACCTCGCGCCCGAAGCGCACGAGCACGTCGCGCATCTCGAGCATGAGTCTGTCGCGCAGATGCGCGTCGAGCGCGGAGAACGGCTCGTCGAGCAGCAGAAGCCGCGGGTCGCCCACCATGATGCGCGCGAGCGCCGTGCGCTGCGCCTGACCGCCGGAGAGCTGAGACGGGCGGTGGTTTTCAAGCCCGTTGAGCTGGAACATATCCACTGTTTTTTTGAGCCTTGCCTCCTTTGCAGCTCTGTCCTTTTCATGGCGCATACCGCAGAGTATGTTCTGGCGGACGGTCATGTTCGGGAAGAGCGCATAGCTCTGGAAGAGATAGCCCACTCGCCGCTTCTGCGGTGGGAGGTTTATGCCCTTTTCGCTGTCGAAGAGGACAACGCCGTCCAGCTCAATATATCCCTCGTCGGGCTTCTCTATCCCAGCGATGCACTTGAGCGTCACACTCTTGCCGCAGCCGGACGGACCGAGAAGACAGGTCACGCCGTTTTGCGCCTCGAATTTGGATTCCAGCTTGAAGCTGCCAAACCTTTTCTTTATGTCCACGGTAAGACTCATTTTCTCACGCTCGCTTTCTGCTTGCTCTCAAGGAGGTTGACCGTGAGCAGCACGACGGTGCTGATGGCAAGGTTTATCATCACCCAGAAGAACGCGCCCTCGTCATCATTCGTGCGCCAGAGCTGGTATACGGTGGTGGAGATGGTGGCAGTCCTGCCAGGGGTGTAGCCGATGAGCATACTGGTCGCGCCGTATTCGCCGAGGGCACGCGCGAAAGCAAGCACCGTGCCGGCGAGGATGCCCTGTCGGCATGCGGGCATACGGATGCGCCAGAATATATATGTGTTGGAGAGACCGAGCGTCTGTCCCGACTGCGAAAGTGTGCAGTCAAAGCTCTCGAACGCGCCGCGCGCCGTCCTGTACATCAGAGGAAAAGCGACGACGGCCGCGGCGAGGACGCCGCCGTACCATGTCATTACAAATTTAATGCCGAACTGCATCAGAAAGATGCCGACCGGGCGCTTAGTGCCAAATATAAGCAGCAAAAAATAGCCGCAGACCGTTGGTGGAAGAACCATGGGGAGCGTGAGTATAACGTCAAGAACTCCCTTGACGGCGCGCGGCAGCCTTGCCGCGTAGTAGGCAAAGAATATGCCCGTGAAGAAAACTATAACGCAACTTATCCCCGCGATGCGCAGGGAGTTAATAAGCGGGTACCAGTCAATGTTCATATTTATATACCTCGAATTGGCAGCGCAGGAAAATGCGCTGCCAATTTAAGCTTCAGAGAGTTACGCGACGGGGGAGAATCCAACGGCTTCAAACACAGCCATGGCTTCGCTGCCGGTGAGGTAGTCGAGGAACGCCTGAGCCGCCTCGGGGTGCTGGGCGGTTTTCAGAACAGCCGCGGGGTAGATGACCTGACCGCACATATCCTTGGTCGCGCTGTCAATGACGGTGAGCCCGGCGGAGAAGGCGTCGGTGCAGTAGACAACGCCGCAGTCAACGCTGCCCTCGGATACCTGGGTGGTGACCTCCTTGACGTTGGTGCCGTAGGTGATGGCGCCGCTCTTTGCGAGGGCTTCCTCATCAAGATCGTAGTAGGCGAGGATTTTCTGCGTGTACTGCCCGACGGGAACGTCGCTGTTGCCCATCGCCATGAACACGCTGCTGTCGGCAAGCTTTGCCGCGAGATCGTCAAAGCTCTCGAGCCCCTTGGGGTTGCCCTCGGGAACGACGAGAACGACCTTGTTTTCAAGGAGGTTTATGCGCGTGCCATCGGCGACGAAGTCAAGCCCGTCGGTGTTGATCTCCTTGTCGGCGGTTATGTCGAGCTGGTTCATCTGCTTTTGACCGGCGGAGACGAAGAGGTCGCAGTCAGCACCCTCCTGGATCTGAGTCTTGAGCGTACCGGAGGAGTCGAAGTTGTAGGTGATGACGACGTTGTGCTCTTTCTCGTAGAGACCCTTGATCTCGGTGAGCGTCTCGGTCATGGATGCGGCGGCGAAGACGATGAGCTCTTCGGGGGGTGCTGCGGCGGTCGGCTCTTCCACAACGGGAGTCTCGGCGACTTCGGCAGCGGGAGCTTCGGGCGCGGCGGGGGCGGCGGGCTGTCCGCAGGCGGCAAGTGCGAACACCATTGCAGGCGCCAGCAGCAGTGCAAGGGATTTCTTCATGTTCATTGCTCCTTTCCGTGTTTCAGAAAATATTTATATAAGCGCGAATTAACGCGGCTATATATTATAAGGAACACATTTATTTTCTTGCGCAGTCGTGGACTTCGCCTCTCAGAAGCCCCATGGCGTGGGGGATGGTGTCCATGAACACATCCATGTTCTCCATGCACGCCCTAGGGCTGCCTGGCAGGTTGATGATGAGCGTTTTGCCGCGGATGACGGATGCGGCACGTGAGATCATCGCGTGCGGCGTTATCCTCATGGACGCGGCGCGCATCGCCTCGGCGATGCCGGTGACGTTTTTATCCGCGACGGCAAGCGTCGCCTCGGGTGTGATGTCGCGCGGGGAGCAGCCCGTGCCGCCGGTCGTTAGGATGAGGTCGAGCTGCCTTTGATCGCACAGGCGCATGAGCTGCTGCTTGAGAACGCGCTCATCATCCGGGATGAGCACCTCCTCTACAACCTCATAGCCCGCCTCGCGCAGGCGCTTTGCTATCGCAGGACCGCTCTCGTCCTTACGTTCGCCCGCCGCGCCCTTGTCGCTGAGCGTGATGACCGCCGCCTGCCATGGGAAGCGCCCCTCGCGCTCGGCGATGACCATCTCATCTCCGACGGAGATCGTGCCCTGCTCCAGCACGCGGGCGAACACGCCCTCATGCGGCATAATGCACTCGCCCATCTTCTTGTATATCTCGCAGTGGGTGTGGCACTCCTTGCCTATCTGCGTAATTTCTAAGAGCACGTCGTTGCAGCGTAGGAGCGTTCCGACGGGGAACGCCCGGAAGTCGAAGCCCTCCACGACAAGGTTTTCACCGAACGCGCCGGGGATGACGTTCGCACCGCGCGCGTTGAACGCCTCTATCTTGTCCGCGCTTAAAAGGCTTACCTGCCTGTGCCACTTCCCTGCGTGCGCATCGCCGTCAATGCCCCATTCTTTAGTGAAGTGTGCGGTATTGACATCGTGCTTTTGAAGTCCCTTGCGGTCGCTCGTGCATACTGCCATAACTCTCCCCATGGTCTATCCTCCTATCTGGCTCATCATGTGCTTTTCCGTGATGATGTCGTTTGTATCAAAGCAGTGCGCGCGGGGCTTGTTGTATATGGCTATCTTCAGCGCATCGTCCAGCTCATCGTCCGTACACCCGCCGCGGATGAGCGCGCGCAGGTCAACGGAGTCGGCATAGCACAGGCACGCCTTTAGTTGTCCGGTGCTCGTCAGGCGTACACGGTTGCACTCTGCGCAGAACTTGTGGCTAACCGCGTCGATGAAGCCTATTCTGCCGAGAAGCGCCTCGCTCTTATAATAATGCGCCGGACCGTTGCCGCGCCTTTCGTCCGTCGGGGCGAGATCCGACCAGCGCTCCCTCAGCGCGGCGAGTATATCGTCCGGACAGACGCGCCTCATCGTCGTGCCGAAGCCTATGGGCATAAGCTCTATAAAGCGCACGTCCACCGGCAGCGTTGCGGCGAGGGCGGCGAGGGCGGTTGCGTCGCACTCGGTCTCCTCCAGCAGCACGGCATTTACCTTCGTGCGAAGCCCTCTGCCGCAGCACTCCTCCAAAACGCGCATTATGCTCCTCAGCGCCTCCGCGCCGCCTAGACACCCGCTTATGCGCGCGTAGCGCTCAGCGTCGAGCGTGTCAAGGCTGATGTTCACGCCGTCAAGCCCCGCGGCTGTGAGCGCGTCCAGATTTTTTTCAAGCAGCAGCCCGTTTGTCGTCAGCGTGACCTGCTCCGTGCCGCGATGCTTTTTCAGAGCGGCGATGAGCTCCACGCATCCCGCGCGCACGAGCGGCTCGCCGCCCGTGATTTTGAACTTTGTTATGCCGAGCTTGGCTGCTGCGCGGCAGATGCGAAGTATCTCCTCATAACGGAGGATGTCATCGTGCCGCACCGTGTCTACATGCTCAGGCATACAGTAGCGGCAGCGCAGGTTGCAGCGGTCGGTAACTGATATGCGCAGGTAGTCTATACTGCGCCCGTATTGATCGAGCATCGCCTATATCCCCTTGCCGAAGCCGCAGTTGGGGAAATGGCACACCGGACAGTTGAGGCACAGCCCGCCGTTGCCCAGCCCCGCGAGCCATTCGGCGGTGACTGGCGTGTCCGTGACGAGGTAGGGCAGCACGAGGTCGAAGATCGTGCGCTTGGCATACATCACGCAGCCGGGCAGACCGCAGATGGGGCGACCGTCGGGGTAATACGACATGAGGAACATCGCCCCCGGCAGCACGGGCGCGCCGTAGGACACGATCCTCGCATCGGTGTTTTTTATGGCAAGCGGGGTCTTGTCGTCGGGATCGACGCTCATGCCGCCCGAGCAGAACACCATCTCGCAGCCCTTGTCCAGCATATCCTTTATGGCGGCGGTTATTTTCTCATGGTCGTCGTTAAGAATGACGTGCTCTGCCATCTCGCAGCCGTACTCCGCGAGCTTCGCCTCCACGACAGGAGTGAACGTATCTTTGATACGCCCGTAAAAGACCTCGTTGCCGGTTGTGACAAGACCATACTTTCTCGGTCGTATGGGGACAAGGCGCATGATAGGCTCGCTCCCTGCTAGCTTTTTCGCCCGCTCCATGCGCTCTTTTGCGATGACGAGGGGAATTACGCGCGTGCCGCAGAGCTTGTCACCCTTTTTCACCATGAAGCCAGAGGGGCGCGCAGCGATCATCATGTCGCCCAGCGCGTTTATCGCACGGAGCTTTTCAAGGTCGATGCGCAGCAGGCCGTCAATGTCCGCGACAAGCTCTATCTTGCCCTCCTTGGGCGCGGTCGCGTGCATATTTCCGCTCTGGCAGATGGCGCGGAGTATATCCGCCGCCTCGTCCTCATGCAGCATGCTCTCGTCCTTTTCCCAGACGTAGATATTATCCTTGCCGACGCTGAGGAGCACGGGAATGTCCTCCTCGGCGATGATGTGCCCTTTTCGGAACACCGTGTCCTTCGTCACGCCCTTTATTATCTGCGTGATGTCGTGACACAGCACATGACCTACGGCGTCCTCTGTCCTGATGAGTTTCATACCAAAGCCTCCATACGGTCTTGATCGTACAAGAAATACAGAAAATACGGATTGCCTATAAAGACGGATAATACGGGCAGGCGGCTTTTATACATTCGCGGTTGATGCCGACGTATTCACAGGATATGCCGCAAATCGGCATATCTGCCCCGCTGACATCGCGGCAAAAGCGGGCAGCCTCCTCTATCGAGACTCTGGATGTGCGCTTGCAGCAGCGTGGACCGCCTATCAGCGCAAGTCTGGCAAGAATATCCGACACCAGCTTTTGTACGAGCGACCATGCGTCCTTGTGCAGCGGGCTTGACCCTGTGAGCACGGCGGCAAATATGCCCGCCCCCGCTGCCGCCCCGCATACGCCCCAATAGCCGCACGTGCCGCCGGGAATCTTTGACGCCCGGTTATATGCCTCGCGCATGGCGGCGTCATAATCCGGCATACCGCCGTTGTTGCGCAGTGCGGTCAGCAGCACAAGAGGAACAAGAACGTGATGCTCTGGTCCGTGCATATGCACCGACGGCAGCTTCATAATATGCTCCATGAGCCGCAGCGGATCTCGCTCTGAGCTTTCGCGCAGCTCTGTAATCACAGCGACATAAGCGCCGTAGGCATGGCAGTCGTCGCACACATAGTGCCCGTTTGCGCACACGGCGTCGGAGAGACACTCCCTCCCGCAGACAGCGCAGATGCGCGGCGTGCTCACACCGCTGTATATAAGCTCCGCGCCGCACAGAAAGCAGCCGGAGAAATGCTCTGCGCCGCCGCTTTGCGGGCAGCACGGTTCAATGTTCACTGCGTTATCCCCCAATCAGTCCAGATATATCACGTCTTTGCCGCACAGGGCGTTTATTTTCCGCGCCGCATCAAGGGCTTCGCGTCGGCGGTGCTCGTGCGCCATAAGCGCGTCACTGCTCCTGCATTTTTTAAGACTTTCCGAAAAGCGCTCCGCGAGACTCACCCGCTTCGCCCCAAACGTAAGCGCGTCCGCGAGAGACACCGTCATAAGCTCAATCCCTGCGTCTGCGCCGAGCGCGTGATGCCGCCGCACGATGTCAGCCTCCCGGTCATAGCCAAGCTCATCCAGCCAGTCCGCCCCGCGTGCTGCGTGCTCCGGCTGGGCGCGCGCAAGGTCGTGCAGCATGGCTGCATTCTCAACAAGGGCAGTGTCGATCGCGACGCCGGACTGCCTCAGCGCACCGGCGAGCCTGACCGCCTCGTCCGTCACGGCGGCGCAATGCGCTATTACCTGCGGCGGCGTACCCGCAGCCCGCAGAAGGCGCAGACACAGATCGCGGTCAAGCGCCGGATGGGGCGGCGCTCCGATGTGCGCAAGCCTAAAGCCGCCGTCGTACTCAAGCTGCGCGCATGCGCAGTAGTGCAGGCGGTATTCGCGGCTCGCCTCAAGGGCGGCTTGCGAGACGGCGGCGAGCATCAGCTTTATTACCGCCGCATGGGCAACTATCGCAATGCACCCGCTGCTCTCGCGCAGACACTGCCTTACCGCAGCGTCAAAGCGCTCCAGCGCCGCCGCCGGAGGCTCGGCATCGGGAACGGACACGCTCATATCCGCGCCGCGCCGTTCGTACAGCTCAGGGTATCTCTCCTTTATCTCGCGGAAGCTCAGCCCGTCCCATATGCCCATGCCGGCTTCCATGAGCCCCGGTACAGCAACAGGCGAGGCGGAAATATACGACGCCGTTTCGCGGGCTCTTGAGAGAGGGCTTGTAAAAACCGCGCCTATTCCGGCGTTCTCAAGCTCCCGCGCCGCAAGGCAGGCTTGCATACGCCCCACAGGACCGAGCGGCATATCCGTTCTGCCGAGGCAGCATATTCCCTCCGTGAAATCGGGCTTCCCGTGCCGTATGAGATATATGCGCCGCGTCACAGCACGTCACCGAAGCAGTCCTGAAAGAGCAGCTCCGCCTGCTCTCGCAGTCTGCGCTCAAACTCGTTATAGCGCTCAAGCAGTAGCCTCCCGTCCCTTGTCAGCGTGCTCTGCCCTCCGCCAAGACCGCCCTGACTGCGCTCAACAATCGCCCTGCCAAGCTCTGTTTCCAGCCTGCGTATAATGTTCCAGCCGGTCGAATAGGATATTTGTATTCGCTGACAGGCGGTGCGCACGGAGTTTGTTTCATCTATGAGCGTGAGCAGCATTGCGAGCTTCTGATCAAAGAAAACCTTCTCCTTTGCCAGCGCGACGTCTGTTATCGGTCTTACAAGCTGTCTGTTGTGGTAGTCCAGCAGCGCCCTGTAATCGTCGGGGGTGTCCGCATCGTGCAGGATACCGCTGTCCTCGACGGGGATCTCCGTCATCTCCGTGCCGCAGTGCTCGATAGCGCCGCCAAGACCGCCCTCTCCGCGATAAGCCATAAGCGTATCCACCAGCCTTGAGCCTATGAGAATAGGGTGTCCGCGCCTGCCGGAGCACACCGGACAGGCAAGGCTCGCCCCTGAGGTCATCAGCGCGCTCACGGTGGAGGCGGTGAAGAGCGGTATATCCACCGGGGTGAAGAGTATCCCGCCGCATTTGTCCTTCATGTATTCCAGCCCTATCTTTGCGGAATCGAACATCTGCGTGGTGCGGTACTGCTCATTGCGGAGAAAAACAAGACCGTTGTTTGCCAGGTGGTGCTCAAGCTCCTGCGCGTTGTAGCCGGTGACCATGACGATCCTAGTAACACCTGACTGCCGGAGCGTGGCAACTATACGCTGCGCGATGGAAATTGAGCCGATGTTGAGCATGGGCTTGAAATCGCCCATGCGCGATGACATTCCCGCTGCGACAATGACGGCGCCGAACTGCATACACCCACCTCCGCAAAAGCAACTCTGTCTTGTTTCCTGCCTTAAAGTCGGAAGTCCCGCGCGTATTGAATTCAGATTAAAAAAGGCTTGTCATACGCGGCAGGACTTGTGTATATCTTACACAAAAAATAATTGGAAGTCAAGGGATTGAAAGCCAGACAATTGCAAAATGCACAAAAAACATGCATATTTTTCTGCGAGTTGTATCTGGGTGATAGTTGCCGTGTGGGAAATAAGGGCGTAATATATAATTGAAGATAAGGTTATAGGGGGAAAAGATGGAGGAAGAACGGTTTGAACTTCGTGCGGATTCCGTAACGGTCGAGATCTCGGACGCAGAGACAGGGCAGGTGTTCAGGAGAGAGCTGCCGATAGAGTACTATGAAAACGCCAATTTCCTGCGCCTGCGCGGAGAGAATTTTGACGGAGGTATGTCGGAGCTTGTGTTTTACACTCCGCGCGGGATGCAAAAGCTCAAGGACGTGAGCGGCGGCGGTGCGGACAAGGACGGCTGCCATTAACACAGCAGAGACCATACCCTCGATTGACAAGAGCATACACGCCTGACAGCGTTTCTTTCCGGCGCTTTTAGTCCTTTTCGCCTTGATGGGTTACGACACATCTGCGTCTCAAAAGCCAAAAATCGCTCGAAAATAAATTGCTGTCAGGTGCCAAGCAGTTTTGACGGAGCAGAAAAGCGGTCAGACGATGAAAAGACCGCAGGGAATGCTTTGTGTATTTACAAGGTCTTTGAGGAAGTATGGGCGCTTTTCTGCCCGCCAAAACCGTGTGTGTCCTTGTCAATCGAGGGTAGGTATTCAATATAATGCAGGAAACACAATATAAGGAGGTATTTGGATGATTAAAAAAACACTTATTATCAACGGTGTCACACGCAATCTTGTCGTAGAGCCGCAGGAGACTCTCGCCATAGTCCTGCGTGAGCATTTGCTGCTGACCGGCTGCAAGATCGGCTGCGGCGAGGGGCACTGCGGCGCCTGCAACGTCATTATGGACGGAAAGGTCACAAGATCCTGTCTGATAAAAATGGGCAAGATCAGAGAGAACGCAGAGATTACCACCATAGAGGGCGTCGGCACGCTGCACGATATGCACCCGCTTCAGGTCGCGTGGATGGCATACGGCGGCGCGCAGTGCGGCTTCTGCACCCCGGGCTTCATTATCAGCGCCAAGGTGCTGCTGGATAAGAACCCTAACCCGACCCGCGAGGAGGTACGCGACTGGTTCAACAAAAACCGCAATCTCTGTCGCTGCACGGGCTATAAGCCTCTGGTGGATGCGACAATGGCGGCTGCCGCCGTCATGCGCGGCGAGATGACAAAGGAGGATCTTGTCTTCAAGCCCACCGGAGAGAGCATCAAGGGCACGAGATATATCCGCCCCTCTGCCGCGCAGAAGGTCACCGGTACCTGGGATTTCGGTGCAGACGACGCGCTCAAGATGCCCGAAAACACGCTCCGTCTCGCGCTCACGCAGGCGACAGTGTCCCATGCCAACATCAAGAGCATTGACACCTCCGAGGCTGAGAAAATGCCCGGCGTTTTCAAGGTCATCACCTACAAGGATATTCTCGCCTCCGGCGGCACCAACAAGATCAACGGTCTTGTCATGCTGCCCAAGCACAACAAGAC
>CAKTKT010000054.1 GCA_934572325.1 uncultured Oscillospiraceae bacterium | reverse complement strand
AAAACGCTGCGCCTTTGTCTGGTAGCGGCACCTGGATTCGAACCGGGGACACTGCGGGTATGAACCGCATGCTCTAGCCAACTGAGCTATGCCGCCATATGCCATTCATCGAACAGCAATAGGAATTTTACCAGAGCGCAACGTAAATGTCAACTATATTTTTTCAAAATCAAAATAAAAACGCAAACACAAAAATTTCTCTTGAAATGTACGGAGGTATATGTTATATTATATAAGCCCTTGGAGGGTTAGCTCAGCTGGTTAGAGCGTCCGCCTCACACGCGGAAGGTCGACGGTTCAAGTCCGCCACTCTCCACCAGCGCAGAACTGTACGAACGAAATACGGCGAAGTCGGTGTTTATCTCACTGCGTCAAGCTTCGTACTTTTCTCCCCGCTTCCATGCGGGAGAAAACAGATCGCAGCCAAATTACTTGGCTGCGATTTTTTGCCCTCAAAGCGGCGGTTTTGCCCGTGTACGCTCCGGCGCTTATTTAAACTTTACCTTGGGCTTATAAAACTCGAAAATAACGGTGTCGCGTCCGGCTTCGTTGCGCGGCTCGTGCGACGTCCAGCCCACGCGCATAGCGCCCATGTACTCGCTCAGCCTGACGGAGAGCGGGCGGTAGCCGATACGGTAGGCGATGAACTGCGGGCGGGCGAGGAAGTTGAAGAGCGTGTGCCCGAGGGCGTAGGCGGTGGGGGCGGAGACCGTGTCCGCATCGTAGCGGCGCATCGGCTGGGCGAGCTGCCCGCGCAGGAGATCCTTAGCATGGAACCTGAACCACGCCACGATCATGGGGTTGAAGCTCTCGATGCAGATGTCGCCGTTGTAGTCGGATATGATAGCGTAGGTCTTTTCGCACAGCTCGCGGTTGCGTTTGCCGTCCTTAAGCTCGCATATTATCGCGCTGCGGCAGCGCACAACGTCCAGCACCTCGGTGAAGAGGGGGATGGTCTGCTCCGTGCCGCACAGGCGCAGCTCGCGCAGCTCGCTGAGCGTGAGCTCGTCCACGCGCGCGTGTACGCCGCACACGCGGTCGAGCGTATCATCGTGGAACACGACGACCTGCCCGTCCTTGGAAAGCTGCACGTCCAGCTCAATGCCGTAGCCCGCCGCGGCGGCGAGACGGAACGCCTCCAGCGAGTTTTCCGGAACGCTCTTGTCGCGGCTGTGCAGACCGCGGTGGGCGCAGTTCGTGCCCATGAAGGGCGCTCTCTGGCGCTTGGTGGACGAGCCGGGGGCGATAAGGAAGAGCGCCGCGCTGCCCGCCGCCGCGCCTATGACCGCGCCGCGGAGCGCGGCGTGTGCCGCACGTTCAAAGTAATCTTTCATTTTGTGACCTCCATACATACGTATTGGTGACATATTACCTCATGCGACTATTTTACCACCGGAACGGCGGTACAGTCAATTTCCCGAGGAAAATTATATAAAAATTCAAAAGTGTACGAAAAGGAGTGCCGCGCGAACGGCACTCCCTTATCGTTTATATCAATCATCGTCGCCGAGGGCTTCAAGACCCACGACGTTTTCGACCTTATGCGCCTTGATGTTCTTCACGAGCAGCGAGAACACCGCGAACGAGCAGAGGATCAGCACCGAGGCGTACACCGGCAGAGCGCGCCACGCGCCGCTCACGTCAAACACAAAGCCGAGGAAGACGGGCGTGACGGTCTGGGCGGACATACTGGCGGTATAGTAATAACCGGTGAATTTGCCGATCTTCTTAGAGGAGCACAGCTCCACGACCATCGGGAACGAGCAGTTGTGCACCAGCGCCATGCCGAAGCCCTTGATCGCCCACACCGCGTACAGCAGCGCGGGGAACGCATATTCCCCGTGTGCGCCGGTGACGATGCCCGTCGGCGCGACGAAGCACATGATGACAAGCCCGACAAAGCTCAGCGCGAGACCGGAGGCGATCGTCCACTTGCGCCCAATTTTGTCGGCGATGCCACCAGCGATGCCGAAGCCTATAACGCTTGCAAGACCGCCCACGATCGTGAGCACCATGGTGGCGCCGGAGGAGGAGTTGAGATAGTAAATAACATAGTTGCCGATATACGTGCCGACGGCGTTGTCCGCCATGAACCACAAAAACTCCGCGCCGAGTATGGCGAGCAGCATATTGCGGTTTTCTCTGGACATGGGCTTATCGTCGTCAATGGGCGTGGCGACGGCGGCAAGGCGCTCGCCCTCCGCCATCTCGTCCTTCATCTCCTCGGCGAGCTTGTTCTCCTTTATCGTGAAGAACAGCACCAGCGCCGAGATGACCATCAGCACCGACGCGATGATGAACGGCAGCTCGATTATCCAGACCTTACGCGCCTCGTCCGCGGCGTTTATGTAGTCGCTGAGCTTGAGGAAGATGCCGAGCACCGTGGCGAACGCGCCGCCGAGATAGCCCATGATGTTGATGATGCCGTTCGCCTTGGCGCGCAGGGGCTTGGGCGTGATGTCCGGCATGAGCGCGACGGCGGGGTTGCGGTACATCATCATGAATATCAGCACGATCGCCATCATGCAGACCATGCCCGCGATATTATTATAATGGAAGAACAGCGGGATGAACGGGAACGCGACCGCCGCGACGAACGTACCCGTGAGTATATACGGCATACGCTTGCCGATGGGGGTGACGGTCTTGTCGGAGAGATTGCCGAAGATGGGCAACAGGATGAGCGCGGCGAGGTTGTCGCACGCCATGATGATGCCGACGAGCCACTGCACCTCGAGTATCTTTGCCGGATCGCCGGCCTTCAGCTCCGCAGAGGAGATACCGTACATACGTCGGGCAAAGATGTCCGTCAGGAACGTGGGGCACCAGGAGTCGTACACCTGCCAGAGGAGCAGGATGCCGAAAAACGCGAAACCTATCAGGAACGTGCGCCTGTAATTGAGCTTCAGACCGCCGCTTGATGATGTTTTCATTTGTCGCCTTCCTTATTATTATGTATAATCTGAGTTTATGTTATTTATCACATTCGGGCATAAGCTCGTCCGATATGATGCGCAGCATTTCGTCGAACTTCGCAATATCCTCCGGCGGGAAGCGGCTGACCATACGCTCGGTCACGGTGTTCTCGTAGGAGCTGAGCAGCCCGATGTAGCGGTAATACTTCTCGGAGAGGACGAGGTGGTACTCCCGCCTGTCAAGCTGAGAATTTTGCCGCTCGATATAGCCCTTTTTGATGAGATTATTGACCTTATAGGTCGCGTTTGACTGGGATATGTTCAGAAAATCCGCGAACTGCCCGACGGTGGGCGTGCCGAGCATCTGAATGACCTCCAGCGAAAAAGCCTCCATCGCCGAGAGCGAGCCGTCCCTCTCGCGTACCAGCTCAAAAACCTTGCGGTAAAACTGGAGCTTGAATTTGTCGTATACCCTGCTGAAATCCTCTTGTAGCATAGCGCTGTCCTCCTGCTCTGTCTAAATAAATATTCTATCAAATGTTGAACGTTTTGTAAACAGGTATACTGAAAACAGGACGAAACATTTAAAATGTACAAAATGTGAATTTTAGAAAACTATGCGGGCGAAACTATTGACATCGGACGGACGGAGTGATATATTAGCACTTGAAAGCGGAGAGTGCTAACAGTCTGAACGGCGGAGTGCTAAGGAGCTAGGGCACAGGAAGAGAATGCGGGTAAGAAAATGACCGTCAGCGAGAGAAAAAAGAAAATACTTGCGGCGGTCGTGGACGAATATATCCGCACCGCCGAGCCTGTCGGCAGCAAGGCTATCGCCGAGCACGCCGGACTTGGCTGCTCGTCGGCGACGATACGCAACGAGCTGGCGGAGCTGGTGAGCATGGGCTATCTTGAGCAGCCGCACACCTCCGCCGGACGTGTGCCGACCCCGATGGGGTACAGGATGTACGTCAACGAGCTGATGGAAAAGCAGCGGCTGAGCATGGAGGAGACGGAGGAGCTGAACCGCCGCCTCAACGCAAAGCTGCAGGAGCTGGACGCGACGATAGACAATGTATCCCGCCTCGCCTCGCAGCTTACCGATTACCCCGCGCTCGCGCTGACAACGCGCTCGGCGGTGACGATAAAGCGCTTCGACATCATCTATGTGGACGCGAACACGTTCATCATCGTGGTCATGCTCTCGAACAACAGCGTCCAGAACAAGCTCGTCCATCTGCCCGTCTCCGTGACGGAGAGCATGATGCGAAAGCTGTCGGCGCTCTTCAACGCGAGCTTCACGGACGTGAGCGAGGGGCAGATAACCCCGCTGATGATAAGCGCGGCGGAGCGGGCGGCGGACGACACCCTGGGCGTCACCTCCGTGATCGCGGCGTTCGCCATCGAGGTTCTGACCAACGCCGATAAGCCGTCGGCTTTCGTGAGCGGCGAGAACAGACTGCTCAACCAGCCGGAGTTTCGCGATCCGGACAAGGCGCACTCGCTGATGAATTACCTTTCGAGCGGTGGCTACGTCCTCCCGCCGGAGGAGGAGCTGATGAACAGCGACGAGGTGAGGGTGCTGATAGGACCGGAGAACGTGGCGGAGGAGCTGAAGGGCTCAAGCGTTGTGGTGGCAAGCTACGACGCGGGCGACAACACGCGCGGGCTGATCGGCATCGTCGGACCTACGCGCATGGACTACTCCGCGGTCGCGGCAAAGCTCAGCGCGCTGGCGGCGGGGCTGTCGCGCAGGCTCGGAGGCGGCAAGGCGCCGCCGGAGGGGCTGCACAATAAACTGATAATCAAGGGAGATGAACCGAATGAGCACAGATAAAAAGGCAAAGGACACCGCAGCTCAGGCGGAGAACACCGAAGAGATAGACGACAACGTCAAGACCGAGGAGATAAAGACCGACGAGACCGCGCCGAATACCGCCGAGGCGAAAAAGCCCGACAGGAAGAGCGCGAAGAAAGAGAAGAAGGAAGAAAAGACCGAGGAGAAGAAGGAGACGGAGGCAGCCGAAAAGGTCATCGACGCCGCGATGGCGGCGCTCAACGACAAGTATCTGCGGCTGTGCGCCGAGTATGACAACTTCCGCCGCCGCTCCCAAAAGGAAAAGGACAATCTCTACGGCGACGTCAAGGCGGACACGCTTTTGAAGTTCCTACCCGTGTATGACAACCTCGTGCGCGCGCTCAACACGCCCACGGAGGATGAGGCGTATAAAAAGGGCGTGGAAATGATAATGACGCAGTTCAACGTCACGATGGAGAAGCTCGGCGTGACGAGGATAGAGAGCCTCGGCGAGAAGTTTGACCCCGCGCTCCACAACGCCGTGATGCACGTGGACGACGAGGAAAAGGGCGAGAACGAGATAGTCGAGGTCTTTCAGGAGGGCTTCAGGCTCGGCGACAGGGTCATCCGCTTTGCGATGGTCAAGGTCGCAAATTAAACGGCTATTACCGCGAAAGCGGTTTTAGTATATATAATTTAGTATATTCAAGTCACATATACAGGAGGAATAAACAATGAGTAAGATTATAGGTATAGATCTCGGCACCACCAATAGCTGCGTCGCCGTTATGGAGGGCGGCGAGACCGTCGTCATCCCCAACGCCGAGGGCGCACGCACCACCCCGTCCGTCGTGGCGTTTGCAAAGACCGGCGAGCGTATGGTCGGACAGGTCGCAAAGCGGCAGGCTATCACCAACCCTGACCGCACCATCTCCTCCATCAAGCGCGAGATGGGCTCGAACTACAAGGTGAACATAGACAACAAATCCTACACCCCGCAGGAGATCTCCGCAATGATCCTCCAGAAGCTCAAGGCGGACGCCGAGGCCTATCTGGGGCAGACGGTCACCGAGGCTGTCATCACCGTTCCGGCGTACTTCACCGACGCGCAGCGTCAGGCGACAAAGGACGCGGGCAAGATCGCGGGGCTTGACGTCAAGCGTATAATCAACGAGCCGACGGCAGCCGCGCTCGCCTACGGGCTGGACAAGGAAAAGGCGGATCAGAAGATCATGGTCTACGACCTCGGCGGCGGCACGTTCGATGTGTCCATCCTCGAGATAGGCGACGGCGTTATCGACGTTCTGGCGACTGCCGGCAACAACCGCCTCGGCGGCGACGACTTTGACGAGTGCATCACCAAGTACCTCGTCGATGAGTTCAAGAAGAGCGACGGCGTTGACCTCAGCGGCGACAAGGTCGCAATGCAGCGTCTGCGCGAGGCGGCGGAGAAAGCGAAGGTCGAGCTTTCGGGCGTGACCACCTCCACCATCAATCTGCCCTACATCACCGCCGACGCGACGGGACCCAAGCACCTCGACATCACGCTCACACGCGCGAAGTTCAACGAGCTGACCCATCACCTCGTCGAAAAGACCAGCGGACCTGTCAAGCAGGCGCTGTCCGACTCAGGACTCAAGCCCAGCGACATCAGCAAGGTGCTGCTCGTCGGCGGCTCCAGCCGTATCCCCGCCGTGCAGGAGATGGTCAAGTCTCTCGTCGGCAAGGAGGGCTTCAAGGGCATCAACCCCGATGAATGTGTCGCCATCGGCGCGGCGATCCAGGGCGGTGTCCTCTCCGGCGACGTGGAGGGCATAGTCCTCGTCGATGTCACGCCTCTGTCTCTCGGCATCGAGACCCTCGGCGGCGTGTGCACCAAGCTCATCGAGCGCAACACCTCCATCCCCACGAGAAAGAGCCAGGTGTTCTCCACCGCGGCTGACAACCAGACCTCCGTTGAGGTCAACGTGCTCCAGGGCGAGCGCGAAATGGCGGCTTACAACAAGAGCCTCGGACGCTTCCATCTGGACGGCATCGCCCCGGCGCGCCGCGGCGTTCCGCAGATCGAGGTCACGTTTGATATAGACGCCAACGGCATCGTCAACGTCTCGGCAAAGGATCTCGGCACCGGCAAGGAGCAGCACATCACCATCACCGCCTCCTCCAATATGTCCAAGGAGGACATAGACAAGGCCGTGAAGGACGCGGAGATGTACGCGGCGGAGGACGCAAAGCGCAAGGAAGAGGTCGATGTCCGCAACCAGGGCGATCAGATGGTCTACCAGACGGAGAAGACCCTCAGCGAGATGGGCGACAAGCTCGACCCCGCCGACAAGAGCGACGTTGAGGCAAAGCTCGCCGCGCTCAAGAGCGCCCTCACCGGCACGGACACCGCGGCGATCAAGTCCGCGACGGAGGAGCTGACCCAGGCGTTCTACAAGCTGTCCGAGAAGCTGTATCAGGCGGCGGGCGGCGCGCAGGGCGCGGGCTTCGATCCCAGCCAGGCTGCCGGCGGCGCGCAGGGCGGCGCGGATAACGGCGGTCAGGACTACTACGACGCCGACTACACCGTTGTGGACGACGACAAGAAGTAAATTCTTCAATTTACACCTTTCTAAAGTTCCCCATGCATTGAGGCGAGGAGTATTCCCCGCCTCAATGGCGCGTATTCCTACGCGAGATCGGAGTATATATGGCAGCAGAAAAACGTGATTATTACGAGGTGCTCGGCGTCAGCAAGGACGCCTCCGCCGACGATATAAAGAAGGCTTACAGAAAAGCCGCAAAGGAGAACCACCCCGACCTTCACCCCGGCGACAAGGCGTGCGAGGAGCGCTTCAAGGAGGTCAACGAGGCCTACGAGGTGCTCTCCGACGAGGAAAAGCGCAAGAAGTACGATCAGTTCGGTCACGCGGCGTTCGACCCGAACGCGGGCTTCAGCGGCGCGGGCGGCTTCGGCGGCTTCAGCGGTTTCGGAGATTTCGGCGATCTGGGCGACATATTCGGCAGCTTCGGCGACATATTCGGCGGCTTCGGCGGTGGCGGTCAGCGCGCCAACCCCAACGCCCCGCGCAAGGGCGACAATATCCGCACCAGCGTCAGCATCAGCTTTGAGGAGGCGGCGTTCGGCTGCGAGAAGGAAGTGACGGTGGGGCGCGTGGAGACCTGCCCCGACTGCAAGGGCACGGGCTGTCAGCCCGGCACAACGCCGGAGATCTGCCCCGAGTGCAAGGGCACGGGCTCCGTCCGCACGACGCAGCGCACCCCGTTCGGCATGGTGCAGTCCAGCGCGGCGTGCTCGAAATGCCGCGGCACGGGCAAAATCATCCACCAGCCGTGCAAGACCTGCCGAGGCATGGGCGCGATACGCCGCCAGCACAAGGTCAAGGTAACGATACCCGCCGGCATAGACGACGGGCAGGCAATCTCCCAACGCGGCAAGGGCAACGCCGGTGTGAACGGCGGTCCTGCGGGCGATCTTCTCGTGAGCGTCATCGTGCGTCCGCACGCGCGCTTTGAGCGCGACGGCAACTCCGTCCTCCTTGAACAGCCCATATCCTTTGCTCAGGCGACGCTCGGCGCGGAGATCGAGGTGCCGACGCTCGACGGCAAGGTGAAGATGAACATACCGGAGGGCACGCAGCCCGGCGCGACGTTCCGCCTGCGCGGCAAGGGCGTGCCGTATCTGCGCGGCTCGGGTCGCGGGGATCAGTTCGTCACCGTCACCGTCGCCGTGCCGAAGAACCTCACCGCCTCGCAGAAGGAGCTGCTGCGCCAGTACGCGGCGAGCACCGGCGAGCTTGACGGCGTCAAAGGCTCGATATTCTCGAAGAAGAAATAAAAAAAGAGAACTAAAAAACGTCTGTCCCGCCGGAATCGGGACAGACGTTTTTCCTTGCCGTTTTTTCATACGCTTATATTTACAAATCCGCTATGGAAAAACGCGCGGGAAAATAATATAATAGAAATAATAACATACGCTTTTATGACCACTGACCTCGCAGAGTCTGCCGATATACCGAGGTGCGATATGAAAAAGTTAACTTCTGCCCTGCTCGCGCTCGCGGCGGCGCTGCTGTGCGCCTGCGGCGCGCCTGCCGTGACCGTGGCAGCGACCGAGCCGACCTCCGCCGCCGCAGAGCCTAGTGCGACCGCCGCGACCGCCGCGCCGAGCGTCGCCGTGCTCGATTTCTACAAAACAACGGAAACGCTCAGCGAGGAGCGCGAGGGCACAACGCTGTGCACCGTGAAATACCCCGCGCTCGCCCTTTCCGACGAGGACGCGGTGGCTTATCCCGCGCTCGCGGCGGCGCTAGCCTCGCTCAACCGCGACGGCGCGGCGAACAGCACCGCCGCCTACGGACAGCTTCTCTCCGCCGCCGCGTCCGACTACGACCGCCGCGCGGCGGCGGAGAGCGCCGCCGCCGCAGCACCGGACGCCGCCGACGGGAGCGCCGTAACGCCCTTCGAGATGTTCTACCGCTACGACGATCTCACGCTGCCGCGCGCCGACAGCCGCGCCGTCAGCATACTTTACAGCATGACCGGCTTTTCCGGCGGGGTGCACGGCAGCTACTATTATTACAGCACGAACCTTGACACCGCGACCGGACGCGCCCTTTCCGTGGGCGATGTTGTCGTCAGCATGCCGCAGCTACGCGCGGCGCTGGAGGCGGCGCTGAGGGAGAAATACCCCGACGCGGGGTTCGAGCTGATGGAGGACGCGCTCAACGGCTATTTCGCCGATCCCGCCTCCCTCACGTGGACGCTGGACTATCAGGGGCTGAGCTTCTTTTTCAGCCCGGGGGAGCTGTCGGACTTTGACGACGGGAAAATGAGCTGCTCCATCCGCTTTGACGCATACCCCGGCATGTTCAGCGGGTATTACACCGCCGTGCCGCTGAGCTACGCCGTGCCGTTCACACAGTGGCGATGCATGGACTATGACCTCAACGGCGACGGCGCGGAGGACGACATACACATCGACTGCGTATACGCCGACGACGGCGTGAGCATCGAAAAGCTCACCATCGGCGTAAACGGCAGGGAGTACACCGCCAACACCCCCATGACCGACTGTGCCGCGTACACCGTGTGCGTCGGCGGCGGCGCGAAGAGCGTTCTTATTATCAGCGCACAGAATCTCACGGGGTACGGGTACATGAGCGTATACAGGCTCGACCGCACGGGCGCGAGCCTTGTGGGTATGCTGTACGACAGCAGCCTGTACGCCGCGGGCTACGCCACCGCCTGCCCCGGCGTGCCGCTGCTGACCGACCCCGACTCGTTCGTGCTGGGTACGCGCATACAATATCTCGGCACGCTCACGGGCATAAAGACATATTCACTCGGCGAGGACGGGATGCCCGCGTCGGGTGATGCATATTATCAGCTCTCCGGCGCACAGCCGCTCACGCTCAAAAGCCAGCTCGTCCCCGCGACGATAGACGCCGCGGGGAGCGGGACCTTTGCCGCCGAGACCCTCAGCCCCGGCACACGGCTGAGCTTTCTGCGCAGCGACGGCGCGGGCGCGGTGGATATGTATACCGACGACGGGGTGTACTGCCGCCTTTATGTCAGCGGCAAGCCAGGCAGCCAGAGGGTCAACGGAATGCCCGTGGAGGACGTTTTCAGCGGGATAGTGTATTAGGAAAAAGAGCAAAAAACCGGCGCCGTTAACAGAGGAAGCCTCCCCCTGCTACGGCGTCGGTTTTTGTTGTATGGGGCAGCGATCTCCCGTTACCCCATGTAGCTGTATATATAATATGTGCAGTCCGCGCCCGGAACGGTGGAAGAGAGATAGTAGCCGTAGTTTTCCAGCGTGCATAGCTCTGTGTCGGCGTTTGGAACAACGATAAATTCGCACTCCGCCTCCCGCGCCCTTTCGCCCGTCGTGTCGTAGTCGAGCGTGCCGTCGTCGTTATACATAAACTCCGCCTTGTGCTGGTACGGCGTGAGGATGAGGGCGTTGTACTCGCGCGTCCAGAAGAAGAGGCTTTTCGGCACGAGCACGCGCGTCTCGCGCTCGCCGGCGAGGTTGTAGATCGTGTCGCACACCTCCTTTGCGCCCTTGATGAGCTTTTCGGGGTTCTCCGCGCGGGAGAAGGAGATGCCGGCGTGGCTGCCGTTAGAGACGAGCAGCAGCGTCAGCACCGCCGCGACAAGAAGCACGGCGCGCTTCCATATCTCGCGCAGGGCGTAAAACGCGCGGATGACGCAGTAGACGATCACCCCGCCGATGGGCAGGGGCCAGAATATGCGCACGACACGCTCCGGATCGAGCATGAATTTTATCATATAGTGGATAAAAACGGGGTTGAAGATGAAAAGGCACAGCACGAGCGAGGGATAGACGAAATACTCCCGTGCGCGCCTGTCCTCCTCCGCAGGGGAGAGCAGCAGGTATATGCAGCAGATGACGAACGGGATGAACAGCCGCCCGTCAAGCGTGCCGAGACGGTAGACGGAGCCAGTCTCCTCAAGAACGACTTTAAGACTATCAAGCATAGCGGCATCCCCCTCTCACAGCATGAAGTGCGCGCCCATGAGAGCAAGGCTCGGCGTGACGCAGAGCGCGAGCCTCCATATCGCGCCCCAATCGCGCGTGCGCATGACGTACACAAGCCCCCAGCAGCCCAGCAGCATAAGCGAGACCTCCGCGCTGCTCGAAGCGACCATGCACCCCGCGACGTTGGCGAGGAATATCCCCAGCCAAAGCCCGCGGCGGCGGTGTGTGTCACGCTCCTCCTCGATAAGGAGAAAGAAGCAGAGCGCGAGCGGGCAGATGATGCTCGGCCCGAACGCCTTGCCCATCCACGGATAGCATATCATCCACGTGTAGCGCAGGTTCATCGCAACGGCGCACAGCTCGTAAAATACGCCGAGTCCGGCGAGGGCGAACAGCGCCTTTTCGCGCTCGCCCCTGAAGAAAAAGAGCGCGAGCCGGTAGACGACATAGTAAAAGAGCACGATAAAAAAGCCGGGCAGCACCGTGCGCATGAGCACGGTCACCGTCAGCGAGAACAGCCGCGCGAACATCGCCCAGTAGAGCGGCCACGGCGAGAACACATAGGTCAGATACGCGCCCATGTGCTCAAAGTAGTTGTAGGCGAAGCCCGTGGTGGGGTCGGTGCGCATGACGTCGTCGGTGTAGAGCGCGGTGTTGGCAAGCCCGAGATACCATGCGTCGTCGATGTTCCACGTGCCCGCGCCGAACGTCGTGCGCACGATCTGCCACGCCGCGACGAGCACGGCGGCGAGAAGAAGCGCCTTCTCCCGCCTTGAAAGCGGCGCGCGCGCCACGGGGGGCTTGGGATGCTTGGAGTTGAGGAAAAAGCCCAGCAGCGCCGCCGCCGCGGCGAGCACGAAGTACACCGCCGTCATTGCCGACAGCGTCCGCCCTATCACGAAAAACGGCAGATACACCGCCTCAAAGAGCGCGAGCACGGCGCACACGCCGAAAAGGTAGATGAGCCCGCGGTCAAACTCCCCGCGGTGGAAGAAAACGTATCCCACGCCCAGCGGCAGCAGCACCAGCGCGCTGCCCAGCGCCAGAACGCGGATGACCGTCCACAAAATAGCTGACATGAAACGTCCTCCGACTTTGGATTGCGATGCAAGGGTCGAAAAATTATACCATACCAAGTAAGGGTAAATCAATACGCTCTTGAAAACCGGACGGGGATAGACTGTAGGACTACAATACATATTGGACAAGTGAATAAAAAGATATGAAGGATATGGTCTCATGAGTTATAGTTGAGT